>NZ_CP142362.1:1618540-1934748 GCF_035918395.1 Mycolicibacterium sp. ND9-15 | reverse complement strand
AGTTCCTCAACGCGTGGGTGCCGGAGGACGGCGGCGGTATCCCGTGGCGTAAGCAGGACCAGTTCTTCAACGCGCCCGCCAACGGCCCGGCGGCCATCTTCCTGGCCCGCTACGACCGGCTACGCCGCGCCCAGCAGATGTCGGACTGGCTCGACGAGACCCTGATCGACCCGGACACCCACCTGGTGTTCGACGGGATCAAGGGCGGCTCGCTGGTCCGGGCGCAGTACACCTACTGTCAGGGGGTGGTGCTGGGCCTGGAAACCGAACTGGCCGCGCGCACCGACGACCCCGAGCACGCCACCCGGGTGCGCCGGCTGGTGGCCGCGGTCGCCGAGCACATGGCGCCGGACGGCGTCATCAAGGGCGCCGGCGGCGGCGACGGCGGCCTCTTCAACGGCATCCTGGCGCGCTATCTCGCGCTCGTCGTGACCACACTGCCCCAGCGCGGCGAGGAGGATCGCGCGACCCGCGACACCGCCCGGTCCCTGGTGCTCGCCTCGGCGGAGGCGGCATGGCAGAACCGTCAACCCGTCGACGGGCTGCCGCTGTTCAGCGCGTTCTGGGACCGCACCGCCGAAATCCCCACGGCTGCAGGCGGTCAGGCGCAGTTCGTCGAAGGTGCGGTCAACGCCTCCGAGGTACCGGAGCGGGACCTGTCGGTGCAGCTGTCGGGGTGGATGCTGATGGAAGCCGCCCACGCCAGCAGCGGTGCAGCCGACACGTGAGCACCCAGGCCGGTCCACGGATCGTTCGCCTGCTGCCGGCGCGGTTCAGCCGTGACGCCAAAGCGGTCAGGGCGGGGGAGAACACCGCGGCGGCCCTGCTGCTGCTCTTCACCATCGCCGCGTTGGTCTGGGCGAATTCTCCATGGGCGCACAGCTATTGGAGTCTGCTCGACACTCACGTCGGATTCACCTTCGCCGAGCACCGCTTCGAACTGACCGTCAAGCACCTCATCAATGACGGCCTGATGGCGTTCTTCTTCTTCATCGTCGGCCTGGAGGTGAAGCAGGAGTTCGCCATCGGTGAGCTCACCGACCGGGCGAGGGCGTCGGTGCCGGTGGTGGCGGCGATCGCCGGGCTGGCTGTGCCTGCCGCGATCTTCCTGCTGTTCAACCCCTCCGGGGAGAATGCGCAAGCCTGGGGTGTGGTGATCTCCACCGACACCGCGTTCCTGGTCGGCGCACTGGCGATCATCAAGCCGAAGTTCCCGGCCCGGCTGCGCATCTTCCTGCTCACGCTGGCCGTTGTCGACGACGTCGGCGCGCTGTGCGTGATCGCACTGTTCTACTCCGACCGCATTGACGTTGTGCCGCTCGTGGTTTCGATGGGATTCATCACGGCGATCGCGCTGGCGCGCTTCCTGCCGGGGGGGCGTGGCCCCGCCTACGCCGCGCTCGGCTTCGCGCTGTGGGTGGGGTTGTACGCGGCCGGTGTGCACCCGACGCTGGCCGGTGTGGCCCTAGCGTTGCTGATCCCGGTCTTCTCCCCCGAGCGCAGCCAGGTCGAGGAGGTCGTCGCGCGCATTCGGGCGTTCCGGCAGTCGCCGAACTCGCGCTACGCACGCGAGGTGACCCGTGGTCTGCGCGACTCGATCTCGATCAACGAGCGTCTGCAGACCAGTGTCGGGCCGTACGTATCGTTCGTGGTGCTGCCGCTGTTCGCGTTGGTCAACGCCGGTGTGCGGCTCGACGCCCAGACCGTTTCCGCGGCGCTGCGCTCACCGCTGACGTGGGGCATCGTCACCGGCCTGGTGGTCGGCAAGTTCGTCGGCATCACCGCCACGACGTGGGTCATGCAACGCACCGGCGTCGGTGCACTCGCCCCCGGCCTGACGTTGCGCCGCATCGCCGGCGGCGCCGCGCTGTCGGGAATCGGTTTCACGATCTCGCTTTTCATCGTCGACATCGCGATCGACGATCCGGCGGGCCAGGAGCAGGCCATCATCGGCGTGCTGATCGCATCGGTGGTCGCGTTCCTCCTCGGGTGGGCGATCTTCCGGATCACCGACTGGGCCAGCCCGCCGGACCCGGTCGGTCTGAAGTTGCTGCGGCCGATCGACCCGGACCGCGACCACATCAACGGCGATCCCGACGCCCCGCTGACGCTGGTGGAGTATGGCGACTTCGAGTGCCCGTTCTGCAGCCGGGCCACCGGGGCGATCGACGAAGTGCGCGACCACTTCGGCGCCGAACTGCGCTACGTGTGGCGCCACCTGCCGTTGGAGCGCGCCCATCCGCGTGCCTTCGATGCCGCCCGCGCCAGCGAGGCGGCCGCGCTGCAGGGCAGGTTCTGGGAGATGGTCCACGAACTGTTCGGCCACCAGGACGATCTGGAGTGGTCGGACATGTACCGCTATGCCGTGGCGGCGGGCTGCGACATCGAACGGTTCGACCAGGACGTGCGTGTGCACTCGTCGAAGGCCCTACACCACGTGCAGGATGACGCGCAGGACGCGGAGTTGATGGACCTGAACTCGACGCCGACGTTCTTCGTCAACGGCACGCGGCACAAGGGGCCATGGGACGCCGCCAGCCTGATCCGTGCGCTGGAAGCCGCCCGCTAGCCCGGCTGCTCGCCGGGGTCGATCGGGGCTCCGGTCCGTTTGGCCGCGCGGCGCCGCTTGTACCACTCGATGAACATCGGCAGCACCGACACCACGACGATCGCGATCACGATCGGCTCGAGCAGTTTCTGGACGACCTCGAACCGGCCGAGCCAATAACCGAGCAGCGTCAGACCGACACCCCACACGATCGCGCCCACGACGTTGAACAGCGTGAACACCGGATAGCTCATTCGGGCCGCGCCCGCGGTCAACGGTGCCAGCGTGCGCACGATCGGCACGAACCGGGCGATGACGATCGCGAAGGGGCCCCGCTGCTCGAAGAACAAATGCGCTTCTTCGAGGTACTTCTGCTTGAGGAACCGCGCATCCGGTTTGAACATCGCGGTGCCGAGGTTGCGCCCGATCCAGTACCCGACCTGGCCGCCCAGGATGGCGGCGACCGGGATGAACACCAGCAGCTGCCAGAGCTGGAAGTTGATGACGTCGCCGCCCTCCTCGGCCAGCGCGGCCGTGCCCGCGGCCAGCATGCCCGCCACGAACAGCAGCGAGTCACCGGGCAGGATCGGGAACAACACCCCGGATTCAACGAAGATGACCAACAGCAAGCCGACCAGCGCCCAGGCGCCGAAGTAGCCGAGCAGCGTCATCGGGTCGAGAAAGTCGGGCATGAGCGCCAGCTGGTCGGTCGCCGCGAGGGCCGTCGACGGCGAGGGGGTCGTCACAAGGCCCCAAGATACCGGGCGGGGCCCGCCGGGCAGGAAACAGAAACAAACGTCGATGCGATAGCGGAGGGCCGGGCGCGCTACCGCATGGTTTTGACCATGTGAGTTTGAGCCTGTGAGCCGAGCCCTTCGGTGGGATAATCACCGAAATCGGCGAGAGGACGGCTCATGCCCATCGCAACGCCCGAGGCGTACGCGGAGATGCTCGACCGGGCCAAGGAGCACGCCTACGCGTTTCCGGCCATCAACTGCACGTCGTCGGAGTCGGTCAACGCCGCGATCAAGGGTTTCGCCGACGCCGGCAGCGACGGGATCATCCAATTCTCAACCGGCGGAGCGGAATTCGCGTCGGGTCTGGGCGTCAAGGACATGGTCACCGGCGCGATTGCGCTGGCCGAATTCGCGCACGTCGTCGCCGCGAAGTACCCGGTCACGGTGGCGCTGCACACCGATCACTGTCCCAAGGACAAGCTCGACACCTATGTCCGCCCGCTGCTCGCGATCTCGCGGCAGCGGGTCGCCGACGGCGGGCAGCCGCTGTTCCAGTCTCATATGTGGGACGGCTCGGCCGTGCCGCTCGACGAGAACCTCGCGATCGCCCGCCAACTGCTCGTTGAAGCCGTCGCGGCGAAGATCGTCCTGGAGATCGAGATCGGCGTGGTCGGCGGCGAGGAAGACGGCGTCGCGCACGAGATCAACGACAAGCTTTACACCACGGCAGAGGATTTCGAGAAGACCGTCGAGGCGCTCGGCGCGGGCGAACAGGGCAGGTACCTGTTGGCCGCGACGTTCGGCAACGTGCACGGCGTCTACAAGCCGGGCAACGTCCAGCTGCGACCCGAAATCCTCGACGAAGGCCAGAAGGTCGCCGCTGCCAAGCTCGGACTACCCTCGGACACAATGCCTTTCGACTTCGTCTTCCACGGCGGTTCGGGTTCGCTGAAGTCCGAGATCGAAGACTCGCTGAAGTACGGCGTGGTGAAGATGAACGTCGACACCGACACCCAGTACGCGTTCACCCGGCCCGTCGCGGCGCACATGTTCACCAACTACGACGGCGTGCTGAAGGTCGACGGCGAGGTCGGCGACAAGAAGGCCTACGACCCGCGCAGCTATCTGAAGAAGGCCGAGGCGTCGATGACCGAACGCGTCGTCGAGGCGTGCCGGGATCTGCACAGCGCGGGTCGTTCGGTCACCGCGAACCAGTGATTTGGGTGCGCTAACCGTCGCGCAGCGATCTGTTCTGTTCGGGGACATCGCTGACAGTTGTATGTCTCGGGACATCGCTGACACTTGAGTAGGGCCTGGGCCAGGATGGCTCATGGCTCAGAAGGTGACGGCGATGGACATTCGGATGGCTTCGGCGTTGGCCGGCCAGGTCGACAACGTGGCGCAGTTCTGCCGGGACAGCGCGATCAGTCGACAGACGTATTACAAGTTCCGCAAGCGTTTCCGTGACGGTGGGATCGAGGGTCTGCAGGATCGGTCGCGGCGTCCGCTGACTTCGCCGGGGCAGACCCCGGTCGAGGTGGAAGACCTGATCGTGTTGCGGCGTAAGCAGTTGATCGAGGATGGCCGCGATCACGGTGCACAGTCGATCGTGTGGTCGTTGCAGCGCGAGGGTATCGCGGTGCCGTCAGTGTCGACGGTGTGGCAGATCTTGACCCGTCGCGGGGCGATCGTCCCGCAGCCACAGAAGCGGCCGAAGTCGGCGACCAAACGGTTTTGCTTCGATCGGCCCAACGAGTGTTGGCAGTCCGATTGGACCGGATGGACGCTGGCCGACGGCAGCGCGGTGGGCATCGCGGGCAGTCTCGACGACCACTCCCGGTATGTGGTGGGTTTGCGCGCGGGTGCCGGTGACGCGGACGCCGAGCTTGTCTGGGAGGTGATGCTGGCAGGCATCGACGAGTGCGGGATACCATCGATGTCGTTGTCGGACAACGGAATCGTCTACACTGGCCGCTTCCACGCGCATGAATCAGCTTTCGAGGTCAATCTGCGCGCTCTCGGGGTGCGGACCATCAACTCGACGCCGTTTCACCCGCAGACCTGCGGCAAGATCGAGCGGTTCTGGCAGACGCTGAAGAAGTGGCTGTCTGCCCGCGATCCGGCGGCTACTGTCGAGGAACTCAACGCCCTGCTCGAGCAGTTCCGCACCTATTACAACCACCAACGGCCGCACCGCGCGCTACGTGGCGCCACCCCGGCCGAGGCATTCAGCGCCACCGTCATGGCCCGCCCCGCCGAGCGTCCACTGCCCGCACCGGTGTTCGTCAGCCGCCGCACCGTCGGAGAGAAGTCGGGACAGGTGTTCGTCGCGCCCTACAAGGTCAACGTCGGGCTGCGCTGGGCCGGCCACGACTGCGATGTCATCCGCGACGGCGAGCACATCACCATCTTCAGCGGCAACCGACTCGTGCGCACTCTCACTGCCGATCCCACACGCAACTACCAGTCCATCGACAAGACCACCCGCACCTATCGCACCCGCGAGCCCAAACCGGCATCATGAGTGTCAGCGATGTCCCGAGACATAAGTGTCAGCGATGTCCCGAGACACCACACGTCGCGCAGCGATCGGTAGCGCACCGAAATCCCTTATTGGGGCGCCTGACAGACCTTCCACTGGTCGTCGCGGAACTCCAGATCGAAGCTGCGGGTGGACCGGGTCTCGGGTGCGTAGGCCATGAACGCGGTGACGTTCGCCTCGGCGTGGTCCCCGTTGATCACCACCTGGTCGATGCTGGCGACCACGGGATACTGCTTGGCGGCGGCCACCCGTTCGTGGATCTCCCGCCAGGTCTCGTCGTCGTACTTGACGTAGATGTCCCGCTTGCTGCCGCAGGTGATGCTGCGGAGTTTCGCCAGATCACCGTTCTGGATCGCGGTGTCGAACTCCTCGATGGTGTTGCGCACCATCTCCTCCTGCGACACCTTGGGTCCCGAGTCGCGGGTCAGCAGCACGGTGCCCAGCACCGCGATCGCGACCAGCGCGGCGATGACCAGCACCACCGCCACCACCCAGCCCCAGCTGCTCCGCTGCTGCGGGGGCGGCTTGGGCGACTCGCTGCGCGGCGGAATGACCTGCGGGGCAACAGGTCTCTGTTGTCCAGGCGCTCCCGGCGGCGAAAACACCTCGGTGGCCGGATCGGCCGGGCTGTCGATCCTCTGCGTCGTGCCCGCGTCGAATCCCGAGGGTGCGGTGAACCGGCGTTCGCCCCCCTCGGTTCCCGGCACCGCGTCCGCCTGCGGTTGGGCGGGTGCCATCACCTCGGTCTCGGGTTCGTGGTCGCCGTGCGGCTCGATCACCTCGGTCACAGGGTCGGCGGCCTCGCCCGTGGTCTCGGGCGCCTGGGGATTCTCGGAGGCTCCAACGTCCGAGGCGTCCGACCCGTCCGGAAGATCTCCCGGCTGGTCAGGCCCTGATGGATTCGACATGCCTGCTGCGGTCCTCCCTTACGACGCTACGGCGGAAGCTTAGTCACCCGGTCCGGGTCTGCGCTCAGACCCGTGCGTCGCCGCCGGCGATGACGCACACGGCACAATGGGCCCATGACAGGGATGGGTGATCTGCTCGGACCGGATCCGGTGCTGCTGCCCGGCGACAGCGCCGCCGAAGCCGAACTCGCCGCGGGCGAGAAACCGGCGATCGTGGCGGCCGCACATCCCTCGGCTTCGGTCGCGTGGGCGACGCTGGCCGAAGGGGCGCTGGCCGAGGACAGGGCGATCACCGCGTACGCCTACGCGCGCACCGGCTACCACCGCGGGCTGGACCAGTTGCGCCGCAACGGGTGGAAGGGCTTCGGCCCGGTGCCCTACCGCCACGAACCCAACCGCGGGTTCCTGCGCTGTGTGGCCGCGCTCGCGCGGGCGGCCGACGCCATCGGCGAAACCGACGAGACCCAGCGCTGCCTGGACCTGCTCGACGACTGCGACCCGTCGGCGCGGACCGAACTCGGGCTGGCCTGACTACTCCGCTTCGCAGTTGCAGTCGCCGGTGCTGTCGCCCGGTTCCACCTGGACCGTCGCATGGTCCAGCCCGCGGGCGGTCAGCACGGCCCGCGCGTCGTCGAGCACCAGCGCCGAATCCCGGTTGCTGGTCAGGTGCGCGGTGACCATGTCCTTCCCCGGCACCAGCGTCCACACATGCAGGTCGTGCACATCGGTGACGCCTTCGACGGCACAAAGAGCGCCGCGCAACTCGTCGACGTCGATGTGCGCGGGCGAGGACTCCGACAGGATCCGCAGCGCCGCGCGCGCCAGTGAGAACGCCCGCGGCAGCACCCACAGCGCGACGAACACCGCGACCACGACGTCGGCGTAGGGCCAGCCCGTCGTGACCGTGACGATGCCGGCGATGAGCACCCCGATGCTGCCGACGGTGTCGGCGAGGACCTCCATGTAGGCGCCCTTGACGGCCAGGCTCGTCTCGGAGTGCGAGCGCAGCAGCATCATGACGACGGCGTTGGCCAACAGGCCCGCGACTGCGACGACGATCATCGGCACGCCGGGCACATCGGGCGCATCGCCGATCCGCTCGATCGCCTCAAAGAGGATGAAAGCCGCGACTCCGAGCAGCAGCACGGCGTTGGCCACGGCGGTGAACACCTCGGCGCGGTGCCACCCGTACGTGCGGGCGGGCGAGGCGCTGCCGTGCCGGGCGAGCAGGATCGCCGTGAGGCCCATGAACATCGCGACCAGGTCGGTGAGCATGTGACCGGCGTCGGCCAGCAGCGCGATGGAGTTGATCACCAGCGCCGTGACCAGCTCGATGACGAAGAACGCGGTGAGGACCGCAGCGGCGATGACCATCCGGCTCACCCGGGTGTCGCCTCTACTGTGATCGTGGCCGGCTCCCATGCCAGCAATCTATGCGCAAGTCCGCATATGTTGCAAGGGCGCGGACGTCCGCACGGCGACTAGAACCAGGCCGACCAGAAGCGGGTGAGGTCGCTGCCGAGCCAAACCAGCGGGCGCGGCACCCCGGAGAAGTCGAAGAACCACAGCACCGTCTGCCAGAACCACTGGTTGAGTCCCGGCGTGAAAAGCAGCAGCAGCAAGATCAGCAGCCCCCACTGCTTGGCCGGAGCCACCGCGCGTTGGGTCTGCGGGCTCAGATGCGGCTCGAGCGCGCCGTACCCGTCGAGGCCGGGCACCGGAAGCATGTTCAGAACGAACGCCGTCACCTGGAGGAACCCGAGGAACGCCATCCCGGCCCAGAAGACGCCGTGCGCCGGGTCGTAGAGCACGCTGGTCAGCACCAGCACCAGCACCGCGAAGACGAGGTTGGTGGACGGTCCGGCGAGGCTGACCAGCGTGCGCTGACGCTCGGTCATCCATCCCGTGCGGACGTACACCGCCCCACCGGGCAGGCCGATCCCGCCGATCGCGATGACCAGCACCGGCAGCCCGATCGACAACAGCGGATTGGAGTACCTGAGCGGGTTGAGCGTGAGGTAGCCGCGCACCGCGACGTCGCGGTCGCCGAACCGCCACGCGGTGTACGCGTGGGCGAACTCGTGCACGCACAACGACACCAACCAGCCCGCGATCACGAACGTGAACACCCCGACGTAGGCGAGTGGTCGGGAGTAGTCCGTCGCGCACGTCCACGCCACCGCGCCACCGGCCACGGTGGCCGCCACGATCGCCAGGAAGACGGGGCTGGGCCGCACCGACTGGTGCAGCGGACGAACGTTCACGCGTCGACGCTACCGGCTGTCAGCGCACCCGCAGCCAGCCCTCGGTGTGCCGGTAAAACGTCGAACGCTTGACCGGTCGAGCGGCGGACACCCCGTCACGGACGACGATGGCGCCGGTGGTGCCGAGCTGGGCCGCCCGCCCTGTCAGCCAGCGTCGTGGGCGGGTGCCCACGACGGCCGCCCGCAGCCCGGGCATGGTGTCCGTCGGCTCGATCCGCACGCCCGGCGCGTCACCGTCGAACAACACGATGTCGTCGACGACCGCTTCGCCGTGCAGCGGTTGTCCGGCCGGATCGCCGCGCCATTCGGCCGCGCCGACCAGCACGGTGCCCCCGTCGTCGCGGATCAGCGGAACCCGGGTCGCGCTCCCGCGCAGCGCCCGTCGCGCATGCCACCGACGTCGCACGTGCGCCACCTCGACGCCGAGTCGATCGGTGCGCAGCAGCCGGGTCAGCACCGTCGCCAAGTCCGCTTGGGAGCCGACGACGAGGAGGCGGCGGCAGGGGATATCGGCGGTTTCGGCGACCGGAAGCCCGCGCAGCGCACGAGGCAACCGACGGCGGCCGAAACGCAACACCACGACGTCAGTGGTGCTCAACACGGCTCCTCACAAGCGGCTGGGATAAGGTAGCTCACCGGCTGCAACAAGGTTTGATGCAGATTAGCGGGAGACTATGCGATGCCGGCAATCGTGCTCATCGGCGCCCAGTGGGGCGACGAGGGCAAAGGGAAGGCCACCGATCTGCTCGGTGGGCGCGTTCAGTGGGTGGTGCGCTATCAGGGCGGCAACAACGCCGGCCACACCGTCGTACTGCCCACGGGTGAGAACTTCGCCCTGCACCTGATCCCGTCGGGAATCCTCACACCCGGCGTCACCAACGTCATCGGCAACGGTGTGGTGGTCGATCCCGGCGTGCTGCTCACCGAACTGCAGGGGCTGGTCGACCGGGGCGTCGACACCGAACGGCTGCTGATCTCGGCGGACGCGCACCTGCTGATGCCCTATCACGTCGCGATCGACAAGGTCGTGGAGCGGTACGCCGGTAGCAAGAAGATCGGCACCACCGGACGCGGTATCGGACCCTGCTACCAGGACAAGATCGCCCGGATCGGGATCCGCATGGCCGACGTGTCCGACCCGGTGCTGCTGGCCGAGAAGATCGAAGCCGCACTGCAATTCAAGAACCAAGTGTTGGTCAAGATCTACAACCGGAAGGCGCTCGACGCCGCCGAGGTGGTCGACAACCTGCTCGAGCAGGCCGAGGGCTTCAAACACCGCGTCGCCGACACCCGCTACCTGCTCAACACGGCGCTGGAACAGGGCGAGACGGTTCTGCTGGAGGGCTCTCAAGGCACCCTGCTCGACGTCGACCACGGCACATATCCCTTTGTGACATCGTCGAATCCGACGGCCGGCGGCGCCGCGGTGGGGTCGGGCATCGGGCCGACCCGGATCACCACGGTGCTCGGCATTCTCAAGGCCTATACGACGCGGGTCGGCTCGGGGCCGTTCCCGACCGAACTGTTCGACGCCAACGGCGAGTACCTGTCGAAGACCGGCGGCGAGTTCGGCGTGACGACGGGCAGGCGGCGCCGGTGCGGCTGGTTCGACGCGGTCATCGCCCGGTATGCCACCAGGGTCAACGGCATCACCGACTACTTCCTCACCAAACTCGACGTGCTCTCCAGCCTCGAAACCGTGCCGGTGTGCGTCGGATACCGGGTGAACGGCCGGCGTCTGGACGACATGCCGATGACGCAGTCCGAGATCGCGCACGCCGAGCCGATCTACGAAGAGCTGCCCGGCTGGTGGGAGGACATCTCCGGGGCCCGCGAGTTCGAGGACCTGCCGGCCAAGGCGCGTGACTACGTGCTGCGGGTGGAAGAGCTTGCCGGAGCCCATGTTTCGTGTATCGGCGTCGGGCCCGGCCGGGACCAGACCATCGTGCGCCGCGACATCCTGGCGCAGCCGTGATGAGTGCTTGCGCGAAGAGCCGACAGCGATGACGGATCCGCACCTCGAAGACCCTGACTACGACAAGCACGGCGGGTTCCCGAACTATCAACGGGCCGAACCCGGTCCTGGGTTCGGCCGGTTCCTGGCGGCGATGCGCCGCGCACAGGACCTGGCGGTGTCGGCCGATCCGGACGGCGACACCTGGGAGCGGGCCGCCGACCAAGCCGAAGCCCTGGTGGCGCTGCTCGACCCGTTCCGGGCGGCCGAGGGCGCCGGCCCGGCCAACCGGGTGCCGTCGCTGCCCGGCGCGGGCAGCCTGCTGATGCCGCCGTACCGCGACGTGAATTTGAACCCGGACGGGGTGGAGCTGAAGGTGCAGTTCAGCCGCTACCACGTCGGGGGCAACTCCGCAGTGCACGGCGGGGTGCTGCCGCTGCTGTTCGACTCGGTGTTCGGCATGGTGATCCACGCCGTCGGCCGGCCGATCAGCCGTACCGGTTTTCTGCACGTCGACTACCGCAAGGTCACCCCGATCGATACCGAGTTGACGGCCCGCGGCTGGCTGCGGGAGGCCGAGGGGCGCAAGGCGTTCGTCAACGCCGAGTTGCGAGATCCCGGCGACAGCCTGCTCGCCGAGGCGAACGGGTTGATGATCCAGTTGCTCCCCGGGCAGCCGTAGCCTCCTGGCGGCTAGTCGACGAGCCGCAAAGCCTGTGACGGACAGAGCTTCACGGCCTCTTCGACGTGGTCGAGTTCGTCGTCGGGCACCTCATCGACGAGCACGACGACGATCCCGTCGTCGTCCTGGTCGAAAACGGCGCCGGCCGACATCACGCAGTTGCCGGCCTGGATGCAGACGTCGCGGTCGGCTTGCACTCTCACTTCGTCACCCCTTCGTCTCTTCATCCACTGACAAAGACGTCAGACCGCAGATGAAGTGGAAGAACCCGAACTGCACGTCACGGGCTCGACGCTACCCGCGAAACACGAAGCCCTCGATGACCTCGCTGACCAGGTCCGGATCCTCGAGCCCGGCCAGGTGCGCGACACCGTCGAGCACCACGGCCTCGCCGCCCGGGATGGCCGCGGCCATCGCGAGTGTTTCCGGCACCGGAAAGGTCGCGTCCTCCCTGCCCGCGACCACCAGTACCGGCGTCGTGATCCGGCCGAACAACGCGCGTTGGTCCGGCCGGTCCACGATGCTTCGCACCGCCCACCCGGCGGATCGCACATCGGCGGACTGCACGGTGTCGCGCACGAAGGCCACGACGTCGGGTCGCGTGGCCAACGTGGTAGGGCCCAGGAACGCCTTGAGCACCGAGCGGGTCACCGGCGGCCGGATCCCACCCATCAGCCGAGCCGTTCGCAGCAGCAGGCCGAATTCGACGCGCTGGCGGAGCCCCGCCCGCTGTGCCGTGCAGTTCATCAGCACGGCGCGCCCGATCCGCCCGGGATGCGTCGCGGCGAACGTGCCACCGATCATCCCGCCCCACGAGTTTCCGACGAAGTGGGTGCGCTGCACGCCCAGAGCGTCGAGGATGTCGACGATGCACTGCGCGCACTGGTCGAAAGTGAACGGCGCCGTGAGCTTTTCGCTGCCGCCGTGCCCCGGCGGGTCGACCAGGATGACGCGCCGGTCGGGCCCGAAATGTGCCGCCTGCGCGGACCACATGTCACCGGTCATCAGCAGGCTCGGCCAGAACATCATCGGCTCGCCTGAGCCGCTAACTTGGATCCGCAACCTGCCCAGCGCGGTGCCTACCGTGTGCTGCTCCACCGCCTGAACGGTAGTCCTCGCCCCGCAGCGCGGGCCACCAGATGCGCGGCCCGATGAGCGTGAACAGGGCGGGGATGATCACGGTGCGCACGATGAACGTGTCGAGCAGGATGCCGAGGCCGACGATGATGCCGATCTGGGTCAGCACGATCAGCGGCAGCACGCCGAGTACGCAGAACACCGCGGCGAGCACGATGCCCGCGCTGGTGATCACCGCCCCGGTCGCGGACACGGCGCGCACGATCCCGTCGCGGGTGCCGTGTTCGGGGGTCTCCTCACGGGCGCGGGTGACCAGGAAGATCGTGTAGTCCACGCCGAGCGCGACCAGGAACAGGAACGCGAACAGCGGCGTGGTGTTGTCCAGCGCGGGAAAGTCGAACAGATGCACGCTGGCCCACCCGCCGAGACCCAGCGCGGCCAGTGAGCTCAACACCGTCACCGCCACCAGAACCAACGGCGCGAGCGCGGCGCGCAGTAACACGTAGAGCACCGCGAGAACCACGAGCAGGATTGCCGGAACCACCACCATCCGATCCCGCGACGCCGCCGCGCCGGCATCGCGCGCGGTCGCATCGGAGCCGCCGACCAGTGCCCCCGGATCGACGTCGCGTACCGAATGACGCAGTCTGTCAATGGTTCCGAACGCCTCATCCGAAGCGGGTGCGGCCTCGAGCACCACCGACCACTGCGTCAGACCGGTCGGGGTCTGGCCCGCGGGGTGGGCCGACACCACCCCGGGTGTCTCGGTGATCGCGCGCTGCACGTCGGCGGCGCGGTCCGTGGCCGCGATGACACGCGTGGGGTCGGTCAGGCCGCTCGGGAAGTGGTCGGCGAGCCGTTCGTATCCGCTGACCGACTCCGCCTGCACCCGGAATTGTTCGGTCTGTGACAGCCCGAGCGGGGTGGCCGCCAACCCGGTGCACAGCAGCGCCAGACCGGCGAGCGCCACCGCTGCGACGCGACCAGGCCTGCGGGCCACCGCCTCGGCGATGCCGTGCCAGACGCCGCTGTCGGTCAGCGCCCGGTCCCCGACCTTCGGGATGAACGGCCAGAACAACCGCTTGCCGAACAGGCCGAGCAGCGGCGGCAACACCAGCAGCACGAACACCGCCGCCACGATCAGTCCCGCCGCCGCCTGCACGCCGAGGCTACGCACGCTCGGTGACGACGCGAACACCAGCGTGAGCAGCGCCAGCACCACGGTGGCATTGCTGGCGATTACCGCCGGACCGGCGCGGCGCACCGCGGTGTCCAGTGCGTCGCGATGGTTCTCGGTGCGGCCCAACTCTTCCCGGTACCGCGATATGAGCAGCAGCGCGTAGTTGGTGCCCGCGCCGAAGACCAAGACACTGGTGATGCCCGACGTCGAACCGTCCGGGCTCATGCCGACCGCCTGGGCGACCGCCGTGCCGAGCACCGCGGCGACCCTGTCGGCGAAGCCGATCACCGCCAGCGGCACCAGCCACAGCACGGGGGAGCGGTAGGTGATGATCAACAGCAGCGCCACCACCGCCGCGGTGACGGCGAGCAGCGTGAAGTTGGCCCCCGAGAACGAGTTCGCGATATCGGCGCCGAACGCCGGGCCGCCGGTGACCTCGCTGCGCAGATCGGCGGGCAGACCCTCGGCGGCATCTGCGCGTACCTTCTTGACCTCTTCGTTGAGTTCGAACCCGGTGAGTTCGGCGTTCAGCGGCACCACCGCCAGGGCGGCCGCGCCGTCGGTGGACACCTGGGCCGCCGGCCACTTCCGGTTGACGGCGTCGACGTCGGCAGGGCTGAGCGGCGTTCCGTCGATGCGGGTGATCACGACGATCGCGGGGACGCGTTCGCCGTCGGGGAACTGGCTCCGCAGCGCGTCGACGCGCGCCGATTCGGCGGAGTCGGACACGAGCACCGGTGACCGCGCGCTCGAGTCGTCGCTGCCGATGAGCCCCATCAGCGCACCGGAGAGCAGGACGACGAGCACCGCCAGTACCCAGGAGATGCGGCGCGACATGGCGACAAATATTTCAGAAACTTAACTATGGATCAAACGGCCCGGTGGCCGAACGGCCTATGCTTTCGGCGTGTCAGAAGACCGCGACGCACTGGAGGCGACGATCGCCGCGGATGTGCGGGCGATGAACGCGGAATCAGACGAGATCGGCAGGTTGTTCGCGAGCCGACACGACGTCGCGGCCAACGACTTTCGCGCTCTGCTGTATGTGATGGTCGCCGAGACCGAGGAGGCGCCGTTGACGGCGGGGGAGCTGCGCAGGCGGATGGGGATGTCGGCCGCGGCCATCACCTATCTCGTCGAGCGGATGCTCGCCTCCGGCCACTTTCGGCGGGAGTCCGATCCGCGCGACCGCCGCAAGGTGATCCTGCGGGTCGCCGAGCATGGAATGGGCGTCGCGCGAGGGTTTTTCACCCCGCTGGGTGAACGCATGCACGCCGCGTTGGCCCGGCTGTCCGACGCGGAGTTGGCGGCTTCGCACCGTACGTTCAGCGCGCTCATCGACGCCATGCGCGAGTTCCGCGGCGAGCTCGACCAGTCCGCTCTCTCGGCGCCCGGACCGTCTGGCAGGCTGGACAGGCGATGAGTGACACCCCTGACAACGACACCCCGGTCGATCCCGATGACCCGGTGACCGATCCCGAACCTGTCGCGGGGACGACCGGGACGTGCTCGGTGATGCTGTTGGGCTCGGGCGAACTGAGCAGGGAGTTGGCGCTGGCGTTCCAACGGCTGGGTACCGAGGTCATCGCGGTCGACCGCTACGCCGACGCCCCGGCTCACGGAGTTGCCGACCGCCCGATCGTCGCCAAGATGAACGACGCGGAGGCGCTGACCGCGCTGATCGAGAAGGAGAACCCGCGTTACGTGGTGGCCGAGGCGGGCCTGATCGCGGCCGACGCGCTGATCGCCGTCGCCGAGGGCGGCGCCATCGAGGTGTTCCCGACCCCGCGCAGCACGCGGCTGTCGCTGGACCGGGAAGGCCTGCGCAGGTTGGCCTCCGACGAGCTGGGGCTGCCCACCGCCCCGTTCTGGTTCGCGGGATCGACGGAGGAATTGGCTGCGGTCGCCCAGCACGCCGGGTTTCCGCTGGTGGTCAAACCGGTCGCCTCGGCGCCCGGCGAAGGCGAGTCGGTGCTGGTGCGCCCCGCGGACGTCGCGCCCGCGTGGCAGCGGGCGGTCGCCGCGGGCCGCATCCCGCACAACCGCGTGATGGTCGAGTCGGTGGTCGAGGTCGACTTCGAGGTCACCCTGCTGACGATCCGCACCGTCGGGCCGACGGGACCGGCGGTGCACTTCTGTGAGCCGATCGGACACCGCGCACGCAAGGAGCAAAACGGGCTTGGCCAAGCCGACGGCGACGCGCTCGAGTCGTGGCAGCCGCAGGCGTTGGCGCCCGCCGCACTGGACGCGGCGAAGTCGATCGCCGCTCGCATCGTGAACTCGCTGGGCGGGCGTGGCGTGTTCGGCGTCGAGCTGTTGGTGCGTGGCGACGAGGTCTACTTCGACAACGTGCGCCCGCGACCGCACGACAGCGGACTGGTCACGTTGCGTTCGCAGCGGCTCTCGGAGTTCGAGTTGCACGCCCGGGCGATCCTGGGGCTGCCCGTCGACACGATCATGATCTCGCCCGCCGCGGCTGAGGTCGTCTACGCCGGGGCGGAGGCGAAACCGGCGGCCGGCCAGGACCTGCAGGCCGTGCTCGCCGAGGCGCTCGCCGTCGCCGAGAGCGACGTCGCGCTGTTCAGCCGCCCCGACGAGACCGAGCCCCGGCGGCGGCTCGCGGTGGCGCTGGCGACGGCACCCGATCCGATCGTCGCCCGTGACCGCGCCCGACGCGTCACCGTGGCGCTGCGCAGGCTCTGGTAGCCCGGTGACGAACCCCGGGCCCGAACCCGATCCCACCCCCGACGACCGACCGACCGTGGCGCCCTTTCTGATCGCGCTCACAATCTTTGTGCTCGTGGTGATCGTAATCGGGTTGGTGAACCTGTTCGAGGACGAGGAACTGCCCGCCGACCAGCAGGTGGCCCGCGCCGCGGTTGGGCAGAACGACGCGCTGCAACGACAGGACTACGCCGACTTCCGCGGCTACACCTGTTCCGCACATGCGGGCACCGAGTCCGAAGTGCTTGCGGCTCAGCGCGATTCGGTCGTCATGCAAGGCGAGCGGTTCGTCGATGATGTCACCGACGTCGCGATCGACGGCGACCGCGCCACCGCGAAGGTGACCTACCACTTCGACAAGGCGCCCGACGACAAGAAGTCCGTCGAGTTGACGTTCGTCCGCGACGGCGACGGCTGGAAGGTCTGTTCCACCGGCCTCGGATAGCTGTGGGACACTCAACGACCGTGAGTTATGCCGGAGACATCACGCCCGAGGAGGCCTGGGAGCTGCTGACCGGCACTTCCGAGGCCGTGCTGGTAGACGTCCGCACCGACGCCGAGTGGCGCTTCGTCGGCGTACCCGACCTGTCCTCGCTGCAGCGCGATGTCGTGTTCATCGAGTGGAACCGCACCGACGGGACGCGCAACGAGTCGTTCGTCGAGGAGCTCGGGAGGGCCGGCGTCACTCCCGGCGATAGGCCCGTGGTGTTCCTGTGTCGCTCCGGCAACCGGTCGATCAGCGCCGCCGAAGCCGCCACCGAGGCCGGGATCGCGCCGTCGTACAACGTGCTCGACGGCTTCGAGGGCAACCCCGACGAGAACCACCACCGCGGGCGTACCGGCTGGAAGGCAGTCGGCCTGCCATGGAAACAGTCATGAGTTCTGGCCCGGAGAACACCGTTCCGTCCGTCCGCACCCACGCCGCACTTCCCGAGGGCGTCAGCCAGGCCACCATCGGCGTGCGCGGGGGGTTGCTGCGGTCGGCATTCGAGGAGACCGCCGAGGGCCTGTTCCTCTCCTCGGGCTACGTCTATGCGTCGGCAGCCGAAGCGGAGAAGGCCTTCACCGGCGATATCGACCGCTACGTGTACTCGCGCTACGGCAACCCGACGATCTCGATGTTCGAGGAGCGGCTGCGGCTGATCGAGGGTGCTCCTGCCTGTTTCGCGACCGCGACGGGGATGGCGGCCGTGTTCACGTCATTGGGTGCGCTGCTGGCGGCCGGCGACCGACTGGTCGCCGCGCGCAGCCTGTTCGGGTCCTGCTTCGTGGTGTGCAACGAAATCCTGCCCCGCTGGGGTGTGGAGACCGTCTTCGTCGACGGCGACGACCTCTCGCAGTGGGAAGAGGCGCTGTCGGTGCCCACCCAGGCGGTATTCTTCGAGACCCCGTCCAACCCGATGCAGCAGCTGGTCGACATTGCCGCGGTTTCCGAGCTCGCGCATGCGGCCGGCGCAAAAGTGGTGCTGGACAACGTGTTCGCGACACCGATTCTGCAGCAGGGCTTCCCGCTGGGTGCCGACGTCGTCGTGTACTCGGGCACCAAGCACATCGACGGGCAGGGCCGTGTGCTCGGCGGTGCGATCCTGGGCGGCAAGCAGTACATCGACGAGTCGGTGCAGAAACTGATGCGCCACACCGGGCCCGCGCTGAGCCCGTTCAACGCCTGGATCCTGCTGAAAGGTCTGGAGACGCTGGCGGTTCGAGTGAACTACCAGAACGAGTCGGCGCAGCGGATCGCCGAGTTCCTGGAGAACCATCCTGCGGTGAGCCTTGTGCGCTATCCGTTCCTCGAGTCGCATCCACAGTACGACCTGGCCAAGCGTCAGATGTCCGGTGGCGGAACCGTTGTCACGTTCGAGCTTTCGAGCGCCGGCAATCCGGCCGCGGCGAAGGAACGCGCGTTCGAGGTACTCGACAAGCTGCGTATCATCGACATCTCGAACAACCTGGGTGACGCCAAGTCCCTGATCACCCACCCCGCGACCACCACCCACCGCGCGATGGGCCCGGAGGGCCGCGCAGAGATCGGGCTCGGCGATGGCGTGGTGCGGATCTCGGTGGGGCTGGAGGGAACCGACGACCTGCTCGACGACCTCGACCAGGCGCTCGGCTAGGTGTCCAAGCGCAGCGACGCGAAGAAGGCCCGCCGCCGCAAGCGGCAGGCCGCCCGCGACGCCCGTTGGGTCCCGGACGGCGTCATGGACGCGCTGGCCGACGACGTCCAGCTGGCCGCGGTCCTGGAGCACTTCGACGAGCGAATCACCGAGCGCGGCTGGGTTTTCGACGATGACCTGTCCGACGAGGAGTCGGCGCTGTGGTGCTACCCGCCGTCGGCCGCCGACGTGCCCGACGAGGATCTGGTCGACGTGACGACGATCGTGCTGACCGCCGACGAGGCCGCCGACATCGCGCACGTCGTGTTCGTCGGCACGGCCGACGACTACCAGTTCAACCTCGAGGAGCTGTTCGACTGCCTCGACGTGGTCGAGGGCTACCGGTTGGGCGACCCGCCGCCCAAGTTCACCGCTTAGCGTGAGCGCTCACTCCGGTACGGTTTCTCCCGCGATTTGTGTACCGGATTGCGCGCTCACCGAAGCAAGGTCAGTCCTCGACGCGTCCTTCGACCACACCCTGCGCCGTCCGGGCGCGATCCTCGTACTGCTTGCGCGCGCCGGCATCGAAGTCGAGGAACACCCGGTCCAGGCCCAGCTTGTTGTTGAGCCAACGACGTCCGCGCGGGCCGAGCATCTGCGCGGCCTGGGCGGTGAAGCGGAGCGGAGTCGGCACTGAGACATGGGTTTTCGGCTTGTCCAGCGTCTTGACGATCGCCGCGGCGATATCCTCGGGCTCCACCGGTTTGATCGCCCCGCTGCTCTTGGTGCCCGAGATCAGCTCGGTGTTGGTGAACGGCGGCATGACCACCGACACGTCGACGTTGTGCGGCGCGACCTCGTCGGCCAGGGCCGCGGTCAGGCCCACCACGCCGAACTTCGCGCCCACGTACACGACCTGTCCCGGCACCGGGATCAGCCCTGAGAGCGAGGCGACGTTGACGATGTGCCCGCTGCGCCGCGCGATCATCTCCGGCAGCACCAGTTGGCAGCCGGTGATCACGCCGTACAGGTTGACCTCGAGCGTGGACCGGATCGACTGTTCGGATTCCTCGACGAACGGCCCGATCGGCATCACACCCGCATTGTTGACCAGCACGTCGACCCGCCCGCCGCCGTCGGTACGGGCCTTGTCGAAGAACGTCGCGAACGAGTCCCGGTCGGTGACGTCGAGCGGATAGCCCGACGCGGGCCCCAGGTTGCCCAACTGGGCGACGGCCGATTCCTGCAGCGCCACGTCGCGGTCGCCGATCACCACGCGGGCGCCGCGCGCCAGCAGCGCCTTCGCGGTCGCATAGCCGATGCCCCGGGCGGCACCGGTGATCGCGATGGTCCTGCCCCTGATGTTGTCCATGGACCGGACTTTACACCTGTCAAGTTTCTGCCGAGAGCGACCTGCAACCGGACGACATGCGGTTATTGGAATGCGTAGCATCCCATCACGTTGCACAGTTGAGTGATGACCATGTCCGCCCTCGACGACCTGCGTTTCGTGCCGGTCGGCCAGGACGATCCACTGGCCGAGCCGCTACTCGCCGAGTTGGCGGCCGAATATGCCGAGCGCTACGGCGGTAGCACCGAGCGCGTCTTGTGCTGGTTGCGGGGCTATCCGGCCGAGGAGTTCGCCCCGCCCGGCGGCGGGCTGCTGATCGGCTTGCGGGCCGGACGACCCGTCACCGGCGGCGCGTTCCGCCGGTTCGACCCCGACACCGCCGAACTCAAACGCATCTGGACCGACAGCGGCCACCGGCAGCGCGGCTACGCCAGGGCGCTGCTGAGCGAACTCGAGGCCGAGATCGCCGCGCGCGGATACACCCGGATCTACCTGACGACCGGCGATCGGCAGCCGGAGGCCGAGGCGCTGTATGCGGCCACCGGCTACACGCGCCTGGCCGAACCGCTGCCCGCCGAGGGCGAGGTCTATCCGATCGCGTTCGCGAAGGTGTTGCGACGTGATTCGTCCAGCGTCGCCGGTTGTTACCGGCTATAGGCTGTGCGTCAGGTGTCGCGCAGCGGGGGTGATGGTGGCGTTATCGCAGACGACGGTCGGCCTGCTGTTGGTTGGTGCCGGCGTACTGACCTTCCTGGTCGGGGTGGCCTCGCGGGTATTCATCGGCCGGCGTCGCGAGACCAAGGCCGTCCGCACCATGGTGCACACGTTCCGTCGAACGGGGGTGGCGCGTGTGCTGTTCGGCCGATTCGACAGCGACGTGCTCGATGACGACGAACTCGACGCGATGATCCTGATGCCGACGATCGTGGTGGCGTGCGGGCTGTGCCTGACCGCGGTCTTTCTGCTCGGCTACCAGAAACTCGTCTAAGCCCGCGACGCACCCCCTTCGCCGAACGTGCGCTCAGTGCGAAAAATCGGCCTCAAAATCGCGCTGGCCGCACGTTCGACGAGCGATACGCACCATCACGGGCGCGCGGCGGCCTCTGCCGCTTCCCGAATGGAACCGCGCCATAGCGGGCCGTGCCCCGGCAGCAGCACCTCGGTGTCCAGCAGGCCCAGCGCCCCCAGGCTGCGTACGCAGCCGTCCTGGTCGTGGTTGAACAGACCGGGCAGCAGCTGCGGTCCGCCGCGCGTGGACAGCGGGTGCCCGGTGACCAACGCGTCGCCGCTCACCAGCACACCGTCGACCAGAAACGAGCAGTGCCCGCTGGTGTGTCCCGGCGTCGGGATCGCCATCGGTTTGCCGGGCAGCTCCGTCGCGATGTCGTCGGTCAGGGGCTGCGCCGTGGGGATGCCGTCGCCCAGCATGGCGCCCTTACGGGTGATCGCCGCCGACCACGTGAGGTAGCTCGGCCGCCAGATGTGCTTGGCGATGTCGACCGGGGAGGCTTGCTCGAGATACTCCCGCTTGGCGTGGCCCACCTCTGCGCCATGGCAATAGACCGGCGTGCCATGCGTTTTCGCGAACCAGATCGCCGAACCGAAATGGTCGATGTGCGCGTGCGTCAACAGGATCGCGCGCAGATCGTCGAGGCCGAAGCCGAGCCGGCCCAGCGACGCGAGCACGTCGTCGCGGTCGCCGGGGAAGCCCGCGTCGATCAGCATCACGCCGGCGCCGTCGGTCACCAGCGTCCAGTTGACGAGGTCGGTGAACGCGAAATGGACGGTGTCGGTGACGGCGCTCAAGGCTGCTGCCATGCCGCGAGTTTAGGTGAGGTAGTAGAAACGAAGCGTGGCTGAACTCAAACTCGGATACAAGGCGTCGGCGGAGCAGTTCGCGCCGCGGGAACTGGTCGAGCTGGCCGTGGCGGCCGAAGAGCACGGCATGGACAGCGCGACGGTCAGCGACCACTTCCAGCCGTGGCGCCACGAGGGCGGCCATGCGCCGTTCTCCCTGGCCTGGATGACCGCGGTCGGCGAACGCACCAAGAGCATGATCCTCGGCACATCGGTGCTGACCCCGACGTTCCGCTACAACCCCGCGGTGATCGCGCAGGCGTTCGCCACGATGGGGTGCCTGTATCCGAACCGGATCTTCCTCGGAGTGGGCACCGGCGAAGCCCTCAACGAGATCGCCACCGGCTACGAGGGGGACTGGCCGGACTTCAAGGAGCGTTTCGCGCGGCTGCGGGAGTCGGTCAAGCTCATGCGCGAGCTGTGGCTGGGTGACCGGGTCGACTTCGACGGCGACTACTACCACACCAAGGGCGCCTCGATCTACGACGTGCCCCAAGACGGGATTCCGGTGTACATCGCGGCGGGCGGGCCCGTGGTGGCCAAGTACGCGGGCCGCGCGGGCGACGGGTTCATCTGCACCAGCGGCAAGGGTGAGGAACTCTACAAGGACAAGCTCATTCCGGCCGTAAGAGAGGGCGCCGAGGCCGCGGGCCGCAGCGTGGACGACATCGACCGGATGATCGAGATCAAGATCTCCTACGACACCGATCCCGAACTCGCCCTGGAGAACACCCGGTTCTGGGCACCGCTGTCGCTGACCGCCGAACAGAAGCACTCCATAGACGACCCGATCGAAATGGAGAAGGCCGCCGACGCACTGCCCATCGAGCAGGTCGCCAAGCGCTGGATCGTCGCGTCGGATCCCGACGAGGCCGTCGAGAAGGTCAAGGACTACGTCGACTGGGGGCTCAACCACCTGGTGTTCCACGCCCCCGGCCACGACCAGCGCAGGTTCCTCGAACTGTTCGCCCGCGACCTCGAGCCGCGGTTGCGCCGTCTCGGCTGATCGGTCGAGAACCGCACCATCACAACGTGATTCGAGTGTTGGCGACGGTCCTGGGCATCGTCGCGTTCGCGATGGCGCTGGCCGGGCTGCTGTCGCGCTATCTGCCGGTCAGCCATGAGATCGTGCTGATTCTCGCCGCGGCCGCGCCGTACCTGACGGCGGCGGGCGTCGCGGCGATGGTGCTGTTCGCGGTGGCGCGGCGGTGGGTGCCGACGATCGTGGCCTCGATGCTGTGCGTGGCGATGCTCGCCGTATTGGCCCCGCGGTACTTCGGACCGGAGAAGACCGCTGCGCCCTCGATCGCACTACGGGTGGTGACGGCCAATCTCGGCATGGGTCGGGCCGACGCGCGGGCGGTCGTCCAACTCGCGACCGCGTCGGCCGATGTGCTCGTCGTGCAGGAGATGACCCCGGAAGTGGCGGACGCCATGTCGACCGTCGGAATCGACAGCGTCTTCGGGCACCGGGTCGTCGATGCGCGCCCGATGGCGGAGGGGATCGGCGTATGGAGCCGCCATCCGATCGTGGCCTCCTCGGCCGTCGACGGTTACCAGATGCCGATGCTCGGCGCCCGGATTCGGTGGCCCGGAGTGAAGTTCGACCTCACCGTCCTCGCCGCGCATCTGGCCGCTCCGTGGGTGCAGCCGCTGCGCTGGTTCCAGGGCGACATCGCCCGTTTTCCCGAGACGCTACGGGCGCTGGCCGGGTCCGCCGGGGCGGGCGCGGTCATCGTGGCCGGCGACCTGAACGCCACCTACGACATGCGACCGTTCCGAAAGCTGCTGGACGAGGGTTACCGGGACGCCGCCGAGCAGGCCGGGGCGGGTCTCACCCGCAGCTATCCCAGCAAGCCGTGGCGGCCGCCGGTGCTCGGCATCGACCACGTCTTGGTCCGGAACTGTGCGGCGACATCGGCCGGCACCGTCGCGCTGCCCGGCTCCGACCACCGCGGGCTCGTGGCTACCGTCGAGGTCCCGATCGATCCGACCGCAGGCTGACGGGCGCTGCGGCTAGGCTGTGACGCGTGTCGGAGCGCTCATCCAACTCAGTGTCCTCGCGCGAGCGCTCAAGCGCCATCTACGTCGCCTCCCCCGAGGGCGACACCGGCAAGTCGACGATCGCGCTGGGCGTCCTGCACCGGTTGACGGCGACCGTCGCGAAAGTCGGTGTCTTCCGGCCGATCACCCGGCTCGGCGAGGACCGGGACTACATCCTGGAACTGCTGCTCGGCCACACCACCGCCGGTCTGTCCTACGACGACTGCGTGGGCGTCGGCTACGAGGAACTTCATGTCAATCCCGAGGGTGCGCTGGCCGAGATCGTCGACCGGTACCACTGGGTGGCCGATCACTGCGACGCGGTGTTGGTCGTCGGCAGCGACTACACCGACATCGCCGCGCCCAGCGAGCTGTCGACCAATGCGCGGATCGCGGCCAACCTCGGTGCCCCGGTGATTCTGGCGGTGAAAGCCAAGGATCGAAGCCCCGAGCAGGTCGCGCACATCGTCGACATCTGCCTCGACGAGATCACCGCCCAGCATGCGCACACCGCAGCGGTCGTCGCCAACCGCTGCGATCCCGCCCAGTTGTCCGCGGTGCTCGACGCGCTGAAGGGCTTCGAACCCAAGTGCTACGCCCTGCCGGAGGACCCGCTGCTGGTGGCGGCGACGGTCACCGAACTGCAACAGGCCGTCGAAGGTACGCTGCTCAGCGGCGACCCGGCGCTGCTGTCGCGGGAGGCGATGGATGTCCTGGTCGCCGGGATGACCGCCGAACGGGTACTCGAACGGCTCAGTGAGGGTGTCGCGGTCATCGCGGCGGGTGACCGATCCGACGTCGTGCTGGCGTTGGCGAGCGCGCATGCCGCCGAAGGCTTTCCGTCGTTGTCCTGCATCATCCTCAACGGCGGACTGGAACTGCATCCGGCGATCGCTGCGTTGGTGGCGGGCCTCGGGTTGCGGTTACCGATCATCGCCACCAGGTTTCGCACCTTCGAGACCGCGAGCCGGGTGGCCTCGGCGCGCGGCCGGGTGACGGCGAAGTCGGTGCGCAAGATCGACACGGCCGTGGCCTTGATGGAGACCCACGTCGACGTCGCGGATCTGCTTGCCCAGCTTGCTATTCCGATCCCAGCAGTGGTTACCCCGCAGATGTTCACGTATCAGTTGCTCGACTGGGCGCGCTCGGACCGCAAGCACATCGTGTTGCCGGAGGGCGACGACGACCGCATCCTGACGGCCGCCGGCCGATCGCTGCGGCGCCGGGTGGCCGATCTGACTATTCTCGGTGACGAGGCCCGGATCCGCGCTCGCGCGGCGGAATTGGGCGTCGACATCTCGAGCGCCACGGTGCTCGACCCGCAGACCAGCGACCTGTGCGACAAGTTCGCCGAACAGTACGCCGAACTACGGAAACGCAAGGGCGTCACCGTCGAGCAGGCGCGCGAGATCATCCACGACGTATCTTATTTCGGCACCATGCTGGTGCACAACGACATGGTCGACGGCATGGTCTCCGGCGCACGACACACCACGGCCCACACGGTGCGGCCCGCCTTCGAGATCATCAGGACGTTGCCCGACGTCTCCACGGTGTCCAGCATCTTCCTGATGTGCCTGGCCGACCGGGTGCTGGCCTACGGCGACTGTGCGATCGTGCCGGACCCGACCGCCGAGGAACTGGCCGACATCGCGATCTCGTCGGCACGCACCGCGGCCAGCTTCGGTATCGAACCGCGGGTTGCGATGCTGTCCTACTCGACGGGCAGCAGCGGATCCGGTGCGGACGTCGAGAAGGTCAGACAGGCAACGGAATTGGTTATGCAGCGGGAGCCGGATCTGCTTGTCGACGGACCGATCCAGTACGACGCCGCGGTGGAACCCTCGGTGGCCAAGTCGAAGATGCCCGACTCGAAGGTGGCCGGTCGGGCGACGGTGCTGATCTTCCCGGACCTCAACACCGGCAACAACACGTACAAGGCGGTGCAGCGCAGCGCCGGCGCGATCGCGATCGGACCCGTACTGCAGGGTTTGAAGAAACCCGTCAACGATCTCTCGCGCGGGGCGTTGGTCGAGGACATCGTCAATACCGTGGCGATCACCGCTATCCAGGCGCAAACGCTCTGATGGCACGCAGCGTACTCGTGATCAACTCGGGCTCGTCGTCGCTCAAATACGCGATCATCGAACCGGATTCAGAAACGATGGTGGTGGACGGCATTGTCGAGCGAATCGGCGAGGGTCAGGTTCGCGACCACGCCGAGGCGCTGCAGACGGCGTTCGACCAGATGGCGGAGTCGGGACGACCGCCCGACTCGCTCGACCTAGTCGCCGTCGGGCACCGGGTGGTGCACGGCGGGCCCGATATCTATCGGCCGACGCTGATCGACGACGCGTTGGTCGCCAAGATCGGCGAGTTGTGTCCGCTTGCCCCGCTGCATAATCCACCCGCTCTGCTCGGTATCGAAGAAGCCCGCAAGGCACTGCCCGATCTACCCCACGTCGCGGTCTTCGACACCGCGTTCTTCCACGACCTGCCGCCTGCCGCTGCCACGTATGCGATCGACAAGGACGTCGCGGCGCAGTGGCACATCCGTCGCTACGGCTTCCACGGCACCTCGCACGAGTACGTCAGCGAACAGGCTGCCGCGTTTGTGGGCGTTCCGCTGGACTCGGCGCGCCAGATCGTGCTGCATCTGGGCAACGGCGCATCGGCCTCGGCCATCGTCGGGGGGCGCCCGGTGGACACCTCCATGGGGTTGACTCCGATGGAGGGGCTGGTGATGGGAACACGTTCCGGCGACATCGATCCCGGGGTGCTGTTCTACTTGCGGCGCAACGCGAACATGAGCGTCGAGGATATCGAGGAGATGCTCAACCGCCGCTCCGGCGTCCTTGGGCTGGGCGGCGAGATCGATTTCCGGGTGCTGCATCAGCGTATCGAATCCGGGGACGCGGCAGCACAATTGGCCTACGACGTCTATATCCACCGGCTGCGCAAGTACATCGGCGCCTACCTGGCCCTGCTGGGCTCGGCCGATGTCGTCACGTTCACCGCGGGGGTGGGGGAGAACGACGCTGCGGTGCGCCGTGACGCGCTGACCGGGATGGCACCGCTGGGCATCGAACTCGATGAACAACTGAACGAGAGTGCCGACAGGACCACCCGGCGGATATCGGCCGACAATTCGCCGACGACGGTGCTAGTTGTTCCCACTGATGAGGAGCTTGCGATCGCCCGTGCCTGCGCGCACCTCGTCGAGCGGTGAGCGCGGCTTCTCGAGCGGCAGTTCGCCCGCGGGATCGCAGATGGCGAGCAGCCGGCGGACCCGCCGCCCGCAGCGCACCTCCCAGTCGATTCCGTTCCGCGAGCAGATCACGTTGATGTAGTGCAGGCTTGCGAATCCGGCCGTGCCGAAGAAGTCCACGAGCCGAAGGTCGACCAACAGGCGCCGCGTACCGGCCATCTGCCCTTCCACGTAGGTCGCCAGCGCGCGGCTGTTGGTTGCGTCGATGTCGCCGTCGACCGTCACGAGCACCGTCGAACGGGTCTGGTGCGCCGCGGAGAAGCTGCTGCGGTGGTGGCGTTCGCACTGATCGAACGAGCGGGGGTCGGGTCGAAACACCCGGCAGGTTCCTACAGCGGACACGGTGACTCCTGTTGTCGGACGCAGTTGGAGCCGCGGAGGCGCCGTCGGCTTCGATGGCCGCTATCGGGGAGTTCGACCCCGAATCACCTCTGCAGTTGGCTGTGACCTCAACCTGTGATGCAGATTACTACGAAATCCGCGCCTCGACCATTGGGTTTACGGCATGGGCAAATACTGCAAAGCCGCCGCCGCGGAAGCGGTGTTTGCTGGTATCGGCCACTGACTCCGTAGGCCCTCATCACGCCGCGGTCACGATTGTGAGGACGAATTGCCTCATCGGTAACCGGCGGAAACCGGCGGTGCAATCAGTGAAAGGCCCGAGTCAAGACTTTCTTCCCTGAACAAAGGTGGCAAAAGCCCCTGTTTGGTGATGCTGATCGCCCCGATAGTCAGCTATGCGAGAAGTTCACCGATCTGTCGGGAGGAGAGATGGCTAGAGAAAGGACCTCTGCGCGTGTGGGCTTGAACGTCGCTGCCGTATTTCTGGTCTTCGCCGCGGGCCTTGCCCTGTGTCTCGGGATAGGACAACGGGCCGGGGCAGCACCCTCCGTCGCTGAGACCTACAGTCAGTCCGCACGTATCAAAGCGGCGACCATGATGATTCCGATTGGGATGGGCAGCGCCGTCTTTGTGTCGTTCCAAGCGGAAACCCCCAATGGCGTCGTGATGACGCAAGGCGGATCGAACGAAGTCAGCCAGACGGAACTGGGTAGCGGATACCTTGGACAGAACCCCAAACGTTGGGCCATGGTCGACGCTCTCCGGAGCAAGATGCAGAATGCCGGCTGGACCGAATTGGGTGTGGACGGCCAGTGGTTCGAGTACGTCTTCGGGCGTTAGCGATCTGTGCAACAGTCATCTGACACCGATCAGCGGAAGGCTTGCGGTCGCCGCCAGCAAAGCGTCGATCGGCATGAGCTGACTGTGTCCAAACCAACCGCTTAGAAGGTGCTGGTCGGCCGCACGCTGTTGGCGAGGTCCACCAGCGCGTAGCGGTGCGCCTGGGTAGGCGCGGCCCGGGCCAGGGCGCGAAGCGACGCCTCCACGCCCAGTTGCAGCCCGTGCTCGGTGAACGGGAACCCCAGAATGTGATTGGTGCTTGCGGTGTTGTCCGCCAGCCAATCCATCGCGGTGCCCAGCACCAGGGCCCGGATCTGCAGCACCCGCGGCTCGGTGTCGGGTAGCGCCTCCACGCGGCGCGCGGCGTCCCGGATCTGCTGCTCGGTGATCTCGCTCGACGACCGTCCGGACAGCAAGGTCACCGCGCTAGTCAGCCGGGCGGTCGTGAAATGCCGGGACATCGCGGGCACCTTGTCGAGTGTCTTCACCGCGGCGTCTCGTTCACCGGCCGCCGACTGCGCGCGGGCCAACCCGAATCCCGCCGAGATCACCCCGTTGTCGGTCGACCAGACCGTGTTGTAGAACTTGCCCGCATCTGAGGTGCCGGCCAACTCCGCCGTCGCCGCCAGCGCCGCCTTGGGCCCGAGCTCACCTGGCATGGTGTCCAGCACCGCGGTGAAATGCTTTGTCGCCGAGTCGTAATCGGCTGTCAACAGTTCAGACACGGCCTTGAACCAGACCAGCCGCCACGGCCAACCCACCCGCTCGGCGAGGTCCTCGAGCTTTCGGGTGGCCTTGGCGACGTCGCCGAGATCCAGCAGGGCGCGTATCTCCATCAACGGCAGTTCGACCGAGTCGGACAGATCGATGCCCTCGGAGTCCAGCGCTCCGTGCCGGGCAGCGCGCAACTGGTCGAGCGTCTGAATGGGCTGGCTCATCACGCTGGCCGATAACACCGTCGCACCGACATCGGTCGGGTCGACCAGGGGGACCGGCAGGGCCCTGACGATCTCCTGTGCGGTCAGCCGTTCGGAATGTACCTGCCCGTCCAGGTAGACATCGGTGTGGGCGACCAGCAGATCGATGCCGAACGTGGACCGGGTGGGCGAAAAGACCGTGGACAGACCGGGTTTCGGCGAGCCGGTATCCTTTGCGACGACCTCGCGCAGCACGCCGAGCAGCTGGCCGGACATTTCGTCCGTGCTGCCGAAGCGGTGCCGGGGGTCAGGGTCGATCGCCCGGCGCAGCGCACGGCCGAACGAGTCGTGCTCGGCCAGCACCGGATCGTCCTCGGGCAGGCCGTCGACGTAACGGCCTCTGCGCGTGCGCAGTTTGAGTGTCAGCGCCGCGAGGGTGCGACCAACGGTGTAGATGTCGGTGGCCACCGTCGGGCCGGTGCGCACGATCTCGGGCGCCTGGTATCCCGGTGTCCCGTAGAGGTAGCCGAAGGAGTTGATCGTCGACACCGCACCGAGGTCGATCAGCTTGAGCTGCTCCTCGGTGATCATGATGTTCTCGGGTTTGAGGTCGTTGTAGGTCAGCCCGATCGAGTGCAGGTAGCCCAGGGCGGGCAGGATTTCGAGCATGTAGCCGATGGCCTGCGCCACCGGCAGCTTCTCGCCCCTGGCCGGTTTGAGTGACGTGCCCCCGACGTACTCCATCACGATGTAACCGACCGGGTTGCCGTGCTGGTCGGCGTGTTCGACGAAGTTGTAGATCTTCACGATGCCGGGGTGGGTGACCTCGGCGAGGAACTGCCGCTCGGTCATCGCGATCTTCTGCGCCTCGGCGTCACCGGAGTGCACCAGACCCTTGAGCACCACGGGCCGCTCGTTGACGTTGTGGTCGAAGGCCAGATACACCCAGCCGAGGCCGCCGTGCGCGATGCAGCCCTTGATCTCATACTGGTCGGCGACCATGTCACCCGGATTCAGTTGCGGCAGAAACGAGTACGAGCTGCCGCAGTGCGGGCACCAACCTTCGGACTGGGCGCGTTTACCCGCGCTGGAGCGGCCGACCGGGCGTCCGCAGTTCCAGCAGAAGCGCTTGGACTCGGCAACCACGGGGTGCGACATCAGCGCTTCGAGCGGGTCTTTCGCACGAACCCGCGGGATCTCCACCAGCCCGCCGCCCAGGCGACGCGTGCGCGACAACGCTCTCGTCGCCGCGGTGTTCTCCTGTGGCTCGGTGTCGCGGCTGCCCACCGACAAGTCCTCGGAGCCGTCATCGAAGTGCGGCCGGAACACCGCCTCGGTTGCCATCGGCCGGATGGTCGACGCCGAGTCCATGTCCATGTCGTCGAGGCTGGCGGGCTGGGTCCCGACTGTCGGCTCCTCCGACGATGTCGCGACCGGATCGTCGAAGTCTTCGCGCCGAGTTTCGGACATCAGTCGGAATACCTCGAGACCGGCGGTGCGGGCGCCGGACCGAGCACCGTGAGCCACTTGCGGTACAGGGTGTTCCAGGTGCCGTCGCGGCGGATGCGTTCGAGCGTGCCGTTGACGAACCGGATCAGGCCGGTGTTCTGCTTGTTGATCCCGATCCCGTAGGGCTCCTCGTTGAGGCTCGGCCCGACGATGTGCAGGTACGGGTCCTGCGACACCAGACCGGCCAGGATCGCGTCATCGGTGCTGACCGCGTCGACCTGACGCTGCTGCAGCGCCACCAGGCAGTCGGCCCACGTCACCACGCCCACGATGATGGGCGGCGGCGTGATCTGCTGGATCCGCTGCAATGAGGTCGTGCCCTTCGTGACGCACACCCGCTTGCCGGACAGGTCCGAAGCCCGCCGGATCGTCGAGTCGCGCGGCGCGAGGATGCGCTGATTGGCGATCAGGTAAGCAGTGGAGAAGCCGATCAGCTTCTTGCGCTCGCAGGTGATCGTCATGGTCTTGACGACGACGTCGACCTGGTTGTTCCGCAGGGCTGCAATGCGGTCGGCCGACGACAGGATGCGGTACTCCACCTGGGACGGGGTGCCGAAGATGTCGCGCGCGACCTCGCCGGCGATATCGACGTCGAATCCGGTGACCTGACCGGTGATCGGGTCGCGGAACGAGAACAGATTGCTCCCGATGTCCAGCCCGACGATCAACCGGCCGCGCGCACGGATGTTCTTCACCGCGCTCTCTGCCTCGGCCTGGGTGTTGAACGGCCGCAGGCTGGCCATGCGGTCGCACTCGTCCGCGGCTTCATCCGGCGGTCGCACCGGTTCGGGCGGCATCTCCTCCATGCCCGCCGGGGTGGGCGGCGCAAGCGTGACGCCCGGCGCCGAGGTCACCGACGCGGCCTCCCCGCAACCGGCGAGTACCACCACGGCGGCGATGAGTATCCCGCAGAGTCTGGCCGTCACCGGTACTCGCTCAATCTCGGCCACAGCCCCAACGCCACGGCGATCGCGGCGACGACGCTGAGCGCCGCGGCCCCCACGGTCGCGCCGGACAATATGCGGTAAGCGTTGACGATGTCCCTGCGCAACTGGCTGCGGCTCTCCTCGATGGCGTGGCTCAACGCCTCGTCCAGCTTGTTGAACGCCGGCGTGGAGTCGTCCTCGCCGGTGCCCAACGCCACCTGCGTGGCGGCCTGGTAGTTGCCCACACTGATGTAGGCGTTGATCCGGTCGTCGGCGGCACGCCACCTTTTCAGCAATTGGTCGGCCTCGGCGAGGTCGGTCTTGTCGATGGTGTCGTCACGGGAGAGGTAGTTCGAAAGCTGTTGCTGCATCATGTCGATGCGTTGGTAGTAGGACTCCTTTCGCACCGTCTCGTCGCCGCGCCGGACCAATGAGAGCGTCTCGTCGGCGCGCGCTTGCTGCGCGGTGATCGCCAGGTTGGTGACGGTCGTCAAGGACTCGGCGGCGGTGTCCTTGGCGCTGCGGCTGTCGGCGGTCGAGATGATCAGCGCCGTCCCCACCCAGATCAGCATGATCAGCACCGCCAGGCCGCCGGCGACGAAGCCGATGTTGATCCGCCTGCGGGTGCGCCGGGCCAGCCACCGGTTGGCGAACACGCCGAACAGCAACGTCGCCAGGACCACCAGGATGACCGGGCCGGGAATGCGGGTGGATGCGCTGGTCTCGTCGTCCACCCGCGCCGAGGTCTCCTCGTAGAGCCGCTGCGCACCGGGCAGGATCTGGTTCTGCATCAACCCAGACGCTTCGGACAGGTACGACGAGCCCACCGGGTTGCCTGACCGGTTGTTGGTGCGTGCGGTCTCGACCAGACCGGTGTACACCGACAGCTCGGCGTTGACCCGGCCCAGCAACTGCACCAGGTCCTCGTCGGTGAGCCCGCTCGACGCGCGTGTCACGGCGACCGACGCTTCCGTGATCGCCTGTTCGTAGCGGTGCCGGACGTCGCGTGGCTCGGCGCCGGCGATGAACGCGGTGGCCGCGGCGGCGTCGGCCACCGACAGCGTCGTGTAGAGCTGTCCGGCGGCGAAGGACAGCGGCTCGGTGTGGTTGAGCACCTTCATGAGCGCTTGCTGGCGGTCGTTGATCGTGGTCGAGGTGGCGAACGCGCTGGCGATGACCAGTGCGGACAGCACCACCCCGATGGTCAGGATCCGGCCCGGCGTGGTCCACAGGAACCACCAGCGTTGTTGTGCCGGTGTGGACGGTGACCGCGAAGCGAGCGGCTCCGTCGACGGGTGCGCCAACTCCACAGTCACGTGCGCGCGGACCTCATCAGCATCGCTTTCCGGCTCGTCGTTACGACCGCTCCCACTCTATGAAAGAAGTCTAAGAGTTTCCGGCAGCCAGGGCGGCCCTATTGTTGAGGCGTGCGTGGCGACGGTGACGGATGGGTGGTTTCCGAGGGCCAGGCCTACTGGGGTAGGTACGGTGCGGCCGGCCTGCTGCTGCGGGCCCCGGGCCTGAGCGGCGCCGCGGTGGTGCTGCTTCAGCATCGGGCGGCATGGAGCCACCAGGGCGACACCTGGGGTCTGCCCGGCGGTGCGCGCGACAGCCACGAGACTGCGGAACAGGCGGCCATCCGGGAAGCCCACGAAGAAGCGGGCCTGCCGCAGGACCAGTTGACGGTGCGCAAGGTGGTGCAGACCAAGGTGGTCGCGGCAGGCCCGAATGGGCAGGTGAGCTGGACCTACAGCACGGTCATCGCCGACGCGCCCGAGATGTTGGACACCGTCCCGAACCGGGAGAGCGCCGAGTTGCGCTGGGTGGCCGTCGACGAGGTCGTCCGGCTGCCGCTGCATCCGGGGTTCGCCGCCAGTTGGGAGCGGCTGCGCGACGAGTTCGCCTCGATCCCGCTGCTGGTCAATCGGCGGCTCTGAGCGCCGCCTTCAGCTGCCCGGCCGCCGCGCGCGGATCCTCGGCGGCCGTGATCGCCCGCACCACGACGATGCGGCGCGCACCTGCGGCCAGCACCTCCGGCAACCGGTCCGCGTCGATCCCGCCGATCGCGAACCACGGCTTGTCGCTACCCCGTTCGGCGGTGTGGCGCACCAGGTCGAGGCCGGGTGCGGGGCGCCCGGGTTTGGTCGGGGTGGGCCAGCAGGGGCCGACGCAGAAGTAGTCGACGGACTCGGCCATCGCGGCCGCCACCTGATCGACGTCGTGGGTGGACCGCCCGATCACCGGGTCGGGACCGACGATGTCGCGGGCGACCGTCAGCGGGAGGTCGTCCTGGCCCAGGTGAAGAACCCCGGCGCCGGCGGCCAGTGCGATGTCGGCACGATCATTGACGGCCAGCAGCGCGCCGTGGCGCCGGGCAGCGTCGGCGAGCACCTCGAGTGCCTCGAGTTCGTGACGCGCCTCCAGCGGCCCGAACCGCTGTTCGCCCGGCGAACCCTTGTCCCGCAACTGGATGACATCGACGCCGCCAGCCAACGCGGCGTCGGCGAACTCCGCGAGGTCGCCGCGCTCGCGGCGGGCGTCGGTGCACAGGTACAGCGACGCGGTGGCCAGGCGCTCCCGAGGTTCGTGCACACCGCGACGTTAGCGGCTCATCGAAGACGGTCTGGCCAGCGGGTACTGTGGGTGAACGAACGCGGGAGTCCCGGGACCGGGGACTGAGAGTGGGCATGCGAACCTGCCCTTACCGTCGCACCTGATCCGGGTCATGCCGGCGAAGGGAGGGATGTTGACCAAGGCAAGTCTGGCCGTGGTCGGCGGCGGCGTCATCGGGCTGTCGGTGGCGCGGCGCGCACTGCTGGCCGGCTGGGACGTGCGGGTGCACCGCACCGACGACCGCGGCGCGTCGTGGGTCGCGGGCGGCATGCTCGCACCGCACAGCGAGGGCTGGCCCGGCGAGGAGAAGCTGCTGCAACTCGGGCTGGAGTCGCTGCACCTGTGGCACGGCGGTTTCCTGGACGGGCTGCCCGACGACGTGGTCACCGCACGCGAATCGCTGGTGGTCGCCGTCGACCGCGCCGACGCTGCCGACCTGCGGACCGTCGGTGAGTGGCTGGCGGCCCAGGGCCATCCGGTGACGGTGACGTCGTCGGCCCGGGATGTCGAACCGCTGCTGGCGCAAGGCATCCGGCACGGCTTTCGCGCCGAAGCCGAATTGGCCGTGGACAACCGCGCGCTGGTGCGGGCGCTGGGGGCGCTGTGCGAGCGGCTCGGAGTGCAGTGGGCGGCGCCCGTGTCCGACCTCGCCGAGGTGCAGGCGGACAACGTGGTGATCGCGAACGGCGTTGACGCCCCGAAGCTGTGGCCCGACCTGCCGATCCGGCCGGTCAAGGGTGAGGTGTTGCGGTTGCGGTGGCGCCGCGGCTGCATGCCGGTGCCCCAGCGGGTCGTCCGGGCTCGGGTGCACGGCAGGCAGGTGTATCTGGTGCCCCGCGCCGACGGGGTCGTCGTCGGTGCGACACAGTACGAGCACGGGCGCGACACCGCACCGGCGGTGACGGGAGTGCGTGAACTCCTCGACGACGCCTGCGCGGTGATGCCTGCGCTGGGCGAGTACGAACTCGCCGAATGCGCCGCGGGCCTGCGGCCGATGACCCCGGACGGACTACCGCTCGTCGAACGGCTCGACGAGCGCACACTGGTCGCAGCGGGCCACGGGCGCAACGGGTTTCTTCTCGCGCCTTGGACCGCCGAGCGGATCGCGGCCGAACTCGATGTCACGGTTGGAGTAATTGGATGAAGGTACTTGTCAACGACGAAGCGGTGGAAGTGGATGCGACGACGACCGTCGCGGCGCTGCTCGAGCACCTCGGGTTCCCGGAGAAAGGCATCGCGGTCGCGGTGGACTGGTCGGTGCTGCCCAAGTCGCAGTGGAACACCGCGCTGTCCGATGGCTCCCGCGTAGAGGTGGTGACGGCGGTGCAGGGTGGTTGACTCCAAGCTGACCATCGCCGGTCGCGAATTCGGCTCGCGGCTGATTCTGGGCACCGGTGGCGCAGCGAACCTCGCCGTGCTGGAGCAGGCGCTCGTCGCGTCCGGCACCGAACTGACGACCGTGGCGATGCGGCGCGTCGACGCCGACGGCGGCACCGGCGTGCTCGACCTGCTCAACCGGCTCGGCATCACGCCTCTGCCGAACACCGCGGGCTGCCGCGTCGCGGCGGAGGCGGTGCTGACCGCCCAGCTTGCCCGCGAGGCGCTGCACACCGACTGGGTGAAGCTCGAAGTCATCGCGGACGAACGCACACTGCTTCCCGACGCGGTCGAACTCGTCAGGGCGGCAGAGCAATTGGTCGACGACGGCTTCATCGTGCTGCCGTACACCAACGACGACCCCGTGCTCGCACGTCGGCTCGAAGACATCGGTTGCGCCGCGGTCATGCCGCTGGGGTCACCGATCGGAACGGGATTGGGCATCGCCAACCCACACAACATCGAGATGATCGTCGGAGCCGCTTCGGTGCCGGTGGTGCTGGATGCGGGCATCGGGACCGCGAGCGACGCCACCCTGGCGATGGAATTGGGTTGTGACGCCGTGTTATTGGCCAGTGCCGTGACCCGCGCCGCCGATCCGCCGACCATGGCCGCCGCGATGGCTGCGGCCATCACCGCGGGCCATCTGGCGCGGCGGGCAGGCCGAATTCCGAAGCGGTTCTGGGCACAGGCTTCCAGCCCGGCTCGATGAATCGCTATGTCGCGCTGGGCAGCTCGATGGCTGCGGGGCCGGGGATCGGCCCCCGCGCCGACGGCGCGCCGTGGCCGGCCGGCCGGTCGGCGCGCAACTACCCACACCTGGTCGCCGCGAGATTGGGTCTCGACCTCGTCGACGTGACGTACTCCGGTGCGACTACCGCCAACGTGCTGCGGGAACGGCAGTGCGGCGCGCCGCCGCAGATCTCGGCGCTGAACGGCTCCGAAGAGTTGGTGACGGTGACCATAGGCGGCAACGACGTCGGCTATGTGCCGATGCTGTTCGCCGCCGGCATGCCGCGGCCCGCGCGAAGGCTGCCGCTGTTCGGTGCCGTGCTGCGCGCGAAGCTGGACCCGCGAGCCCGACAAGAGGCGCTGACAGAGGTGGCCGCGTCGCTCGAGGAGGTCGGCCGGACGCTGCGTCGCCGGGCGCCGCACGCGAGGGTGCTGTTCGTCGACTATCTCACCCTGCTGCCGCCGTCCGGCACGTCGGCGCCACCGCTGTCTGACAGCGATGTCGCCACCGGCCGCCATGTCGCCGAGACGTTGGAGCGGCTGACCGCCGAGGCGGCCGCGGCAACCGGCTGCGAACTGGTGCGGGCCGCCGAGGCCAGCCGGGCGCATCATGCATGGTCGGCGGAACCGTGGACGACGAAGTTCGGGCCGCTCGCATTTTTCCGGCCGGGCGCCCCCGCGCCCCTGCATCCCAACGCGGCGGGCATGCGCGTCGTGGCGGACCTCGTCGTCGCGCAGCTGACGAGCTAGTTCCGCGGCGACGCTAACGTAGTGCCCAATGAGCCACACAAGGGTTTCGAAAGCAATCGCGCTGATGTCGGCCACCGTTGTGGTGCTCGGCGGATGCGGCCGCGACGGGGAGCCGCAGCCGGCGGTTGCGCCGCCCACCACACAAATCGGGGTTTCGCCGGAGGCCGTGGAGTTCGCCAGGTCGCTCGCGCAGCGGACCTCCGCCGATGCCATGTATGCGCATCTGAGTCGGCTGCAGGAAATCGCCGACGGCAACGACGGCAACCGCGCGTTGGGCACATCGGGTTACGACGCCAGCGTCGAGTATGTGGCTGATACCCTGCGCGACAACGGATTCGATGTCCAGACACCCGAGTTCGAGGTGCGTCTGCCGTTCGCGGACGAACCCGCGCTGACCGTCGGTGGTGCCGAGGTCAAGGCCAAACCGCTGAACTTCACGATCGGCACACCGCCCGACGGCGTGTCTGGCCCGTTGGTGCCCGCCCGAGCCGAGGACACCCCCGGATGCACGGTCTCCGACTACGACGGCTTACCCGTCAAGGGTGCCGTCGTGTTGGTCGACCGCGGCGTGTGTCCGTTCTCGGACAAGGAGCAGGCCGCCGCCGAACGCGGCGCGGTGGCGTTGATCGTCGCCAACAACGAGGACGACGACGAGATGGGCGGCACGCTCGGCGGGGAGACCGAGGTGAAGATCCCGGTCGTCAGCATCACCAAGGTCGAGGGCAAACGGCTGCGGTCCGACCCCGGCGACGTCACCCTCAAGCTCAACGCGGGCGTACGAACCGAACGCACCCGCAACGTCATCGCCCAGACGAAAACGGGCGACACCCACAACGTGGTGTTCGCCGGGGCGCACCTCGACAGCGTCCCGGACGGGCCGGGCATCAACGACAACGGCTCCGGCGTGGCGGCGGTGCTGGAGTCGGCGGTGCAGTTGGGAGGTTCCCCCGATGTCCAGAACGCGGTACGGTTCGGTTTCTGGGGCGCTGAGGAGGTCGGGTTGTTCGGATCGAACAACTATCTGGAGTCGTTGGATGTCGATGCCCTCAAGGACATCTCGATGTACCTCAACTACGACATGGTCGCCTCGCCGAATCCCGGCTATTTCACCTACGACGGTAACCAGTCCATCCCGCCTGACGTGGACGGCGCGATCAGTCGGGTGCCCGAGGGTTCGGCGGGGATCGAACGCACGCTGGTCGGGTACCTCGACGCGGCCGGAAAGCCGGCGGCGGACACGAGTTTTGACGGGCGGTCCGACTACGACGGCTTCACCCTGGCCGGTATCCCGGCAAGTGGCACCTTCTCCGGCGCCGAGGCCGAGATGACGCGGGATCAGGCCGAACTGTGGAACGGCGAGGCCGACCAGCCGTTCGACCCCAACTACCACAAGGCATCCGACAACCTGGACCACATCGATCGCACCGCGCTCGGAATCCACGGGGCCGGCGTGGCGTACGCCGTCGGTATTTATGCGCAAGACCAGGGCGGCCCGAACGGCGTACCGACCCGTGACCTCCGCGTCCGTCACCCGCTCGCATCATGAGGAAGTGGCCGGCCCCCTTCCGCTTGGTCGGTGTCGTTGTCGGACTCGTCGCGGCGCTGACATCGTGTTCGTCCCATGAGTCGCCGCCGCCGTCGGCTCAGGACCTGGCGAACAAGGTCAGCGTCGACGAGATGTACACCCACCTGCGCAAGCTGCAGGAGATCGCCGACGCGAACAACGGTAACCGCGCCGACGGCACTCCCGGATACGACGCCACCGTCGACTATGTCGCGCAGTTCTTGCGCGACAAGGGATTTGACGTCCAAACCCCCGAGTTCGAACTGCTCGACCGCACGCAGGGCGGCAAACCTACCCTGCGGGTGGGCGGGCGCGACCATCCCGTCGACCAGGCTTCCCTGCTCATCACCACGCCGCCCGGCGGTCTGAACGCCGTCACACTACGGCCGAGGCAGGCCGCCGCCGGCTGCCGCGCGGCCGACTACGACGGGACATCGGTGCGGGGCGCGATCGCCGTCGTCGACGACACGGGCTGTTCGGTCGTCACCAAGCAGAACGCGGCCGTCTCGGAAGGCGCCGTCGGTCTGCTCGTCGTCAGCACCCCGGGAAGCGGTGGCAGCCCCGCCGGCCTGTTCACCCCCGGCTACTACCAGGACCTGACGGTTCCCGTGGGCGTCATCGGCCGCGACGCCGATGCCGCATTGCGGAGGACAACGGCACCTGTGCGGCTGGTCCTCGACAGCAAGCCGGTCATGAAGAAAACCCGAAACCTCGTGGCGCAGACCAAGACTGGTAACCGCGGCAACGTAGTGCTGGCGGGCGCCCATCTCGACAGCTCCGCGGCCGGCCCCGGGATCAACAACGACGGCACCGGCATCGCCGCGTTGCTGGAGACCGCGGCGGCACTGGGCCCGCAGCCATCGGTCGCCAACGCCGTGCGCTTCGTGTTCTGGGCGTCGGAGGAGAACGGGTTGGCCGGCCCGACGAAGTACGTGCAGGCGCTGTCGGCGGACGAGCTGCAAGACATCGCACTGTATCTGGGCTTCGACATGCTCGGCTCGCCCAACGCCGGATACTTCACCTACGACGGCGACCAGTCGGCCCAACCCAACCCGGAGATCCCCGCCCAGTCCGTGCCCAAGGGTTCGGCCGGTATCGAGCGGACGCTGGCGGGCTACCTCAACACCGCGGGGGTGCGGCCCACCGACATGCCGCTGAGCCAGTTCACGGACTACTACCCGTTCCTTGCCGCAGGCGTGCCGATCGGCGGCCTGACCGCAGGGTCTTCGCAGCGCAAAACCGAGGTACAGGCCCGCCTCTGGGGTGGCCGGGCGGGAGTCCCGTTCGATCCGAACTACCGCACCAAGCGCGACACCGCCGACAACGTCAACCGTGATGCGCTGTCGGTGCTCGGACCGGCGGTGGCCTATGCCGTCGAGACCTATGCGGAGTCGGTCGACGGGGTCAACGGCGTTCCGCCGCGGGATCAGCGGCGGCGGTAGGCCAGGGCGCCCACGAGTACCACGCCGGCGCCGGCGAGGACCGACGGGATAGGCAGCAGGAAGGCCAGCAGCAGGCAACCCGCGAGTCCGATCGCCGGGATCGTCCGGCGACCGAGGGTCCACGCCGACGCGTTGGCGATCGCGTAATACACAAGCACCGCAAAGGAGGAGAATCCGATCGCCTCGCGCACGTCCACGGTGGCGGCCAGCACGGCGACGACGACACCGACCACCACCTCGGCGCGGTGCGGGCTGCCGAACCTCGGGTGTACGCGTGACAACGCACGCGGCAGGTGACGGTCGCGCGCCATCGCCAGCGTGGTGCGCGACACCCCGAGGATGAGCGCCAGCAGCGATCCGACCGAGGCCACGGCGGCGCCCGCTCGCACGATCGGGTCGAGGGCTCCCAAGCCGGCCGCGGTCACCGCGTCGGCGAGCGGCGCGGACGCCGAACCCAATGCGTCACTTCCCAATTCGCTCAACACAGTGACCGCGACGAGCGCATACACGGCGAGTGCGATGGCCAGCGCCAGCGGTATCGCGCGAGGGATGGTGCGGGCGGGATCGCGGACCTCCTCGCCGAGGGTGGCGATCCGCGCGTAGCCCGCGAACGCGAAGAACAGCAACCCGGCGGCCTGCAGCACACCGCCGACGGAGACGTCGGCGCCGATGGACAGTCGTACGGTGTCGATCTCGCCGAAACCCAGGACCGCCACCACCACGGTGCCGAGCACCGCGAGCACCAGACCGACGATGACGCGCGTCAGCAGCGCCGACTTGCGGATGCCGACATAGTTCACGGCGGTCAGCGCGACGACCGTGCCGACCGCGACCCCCCGCGCCCACTCGGGCCACACGTAGTAACCGACCGTGAGCGCCATCGCGGCGCACGACGCGGTCTTGCCGACGATGAAGCTCCAGCCCGCTGTGTGGCCCCAGAACTCGCCGAGTCGCTCGCGGCCGTAGACGTAGGTGCCGCCCGACTGCGGGTAGCGCGCGGCCAGCCGCGCCGACGAGGTCGCGTTGCAGTAGGCCACCACGGCGGCGACCGCGAGGCCGATCAGCAGTCCCGAACCTGCTGCGGCAGCGGCGGGCCCGAGGACGACGAAGATGCCCGCGCCGACCATGGAGCCCAGCCCGATGGTCACCGCATCGACGGTGCCGAGCCGCCGGGCCAGCGGCAGGCCGTCCGGCGTGCTCACGCCCGAATGCTAAGTCAGCGCTTGTCGTGGTGCGCCGACAACGATTCGCGGGCCGACGTCGTCGCGGACGCGACCACGACGGCGAGAAGCGCCGCGCCGGCGAGCACCGCCACCGGCAAAGTCCACATCCGGCGCATCAGCAGCGCGGTCTCGCACTGGTCGACGTAGTTGATCTCACCGACGGTCGCGGCCGCCTGGGCTAGATCGGTGGCGTAGCCGGTCCCGCACTTGATCTGCCAGCCGTACTGGTCGTAGCTGTCGAGGAACACCGGGAAGTTCATCGCGAGCAGGGCGACGACCAGAACGACGGCGGCGATGATGCCGGTGTAGGCGAGGCGATGATGGCGTTGAGACAACCTGTTTCCCCGTTCATGTCATACAGACGTCTGCGAACAGCAGCACCGGCCAGGAGACGATCGATCCCAGGTACGAAACAACCAGGTCAGCACCCGCCATGTGCCGCAGATGTTCAGTGTGCGTGGCTGACCAGAACACGCCGACGACCAGGTACGGCGTACCGATGACCAGCGCCACGACGATCAGTTCACCGATAGTGACCTGAAAGCCCAGAAGCTTACGAAGCGCGCCGAACATTCCATTATGTTAATGGCGATTCTGCTTCCCGTGACAAGTTTGGCCTAAGATCGGCAACCGAAGCCGGTCGATATGTAGGCGGTTGGTCCGTTATCGTATCTGCCATGTCGCGCACTCGGCCGGCGAGCGGTGACGCGGTTCGGCGCCGGCCGAAGGACCGTAAGGAACAGATCGCCCGGGCATCCGCTGAGGCGTTCAGCACGCTGGGCTTTTACGGCGTCAGCATGGACACCATCGCCTCCCGGGTAGGGATCTCCGCGGCCGGGCTGTACCGGCACTATGCGAGTAAGTACGACCTCTTCCGCGACGCGGTTCTGAGCCTGGGCCAACAGTTGGTGGATGCCACTTCCTTCGTTGACGGGACGGTCTGCGAGGACCCGCGGACCGAACTGCGCCGGCTGGCCGCTGCGCTGACCGACACCGCGATGACGAACCGGGAGTCGGGCGGGTTGTACCGCTGGGAAGGCCGTTACCTGCGGGGCGACGACCAAGCATCGCTCATCGCGCAGATGCGCACGGTCAATCACCGCATTCAACGCCCGATCAGCATCATGCGGCCGGACCTCTCATCACGACAACGCTGGACGCTGTCCACCGCGATGCTCTCGGTCATCGGCAGCATCGTGGACCACCGCGCCAAACTGGCCGCCGTCCAGGTACGGGCGCTGCTCGTCAATCTTGCCGAAGCGGTAACCGCCATCGAGTTGCCCGACATCGACGACGTCACCGAGGAGCCGCGTGTGCCGCGCTCGGCAGCGACCGAGCCGTCGAAGTACGAGGCGCTGCTCAACGAGTCGATCCGTCTGTTCAACATCAACGGCTACCGCGATACGGGCATGGAGGACATCGCCGCGGCCGTCGGCATGCCCGCGTCGGGCATCTACCGGTATTTCGCCGGCAAGAGCGACATCCTGTCCGCCGTGTTCCGGCGCGCGGCCGACCGGCTCTCCGACGAGTTGACCGCGATCACCGCGTCCATCGCGGATCCCGAGGAGGCGCTGACCGCGGTCATCGACGCCTATGTGGCGCGGTCATTCGCACAGCCCGAACTCGACTACGTCTACTACACCGAGCGGCTCAACATGTCGCCGACGGACCAGAAGATCCTGCGAAACATGCAGCGCACCACCGTGCAGTCCGTGGTGGAGTTGGTGGTCGCCGTGCGCCCGGAGTGGACACCGGGGCAGGCCCGGTTTGCCGTGCACGCGGCCATGGCGCTGGTGATCGACCTGGGCCGGTTGATGCAATACGCGAACGCACCGCAGAACCGGGCGGTTCTGCAGCGGCTGCTGGATGTGACGTTGTTGGGCCGCTACCGGTTACGCACTACGTTGCCGGTCAAGTAAGCCAGGTAGCCAAGCGTTCCGACGACCAGCCCTGCCAACGTGGCCACGCGCGAACCGCCGCCCGATTCCTGAAGTGACACAGCCGTTGTTCCTCCCGGGTCAGGCAATTCGATAGTCGCTCAAGGGAAAATGCGACGCCTCGTTGATGGCTTTGCGGGTGGACATCGGCTGCAGCAGCGACGCCTCACCGTTCGGGTCGAAGTAGTAGGATCGCGATCCGGCGCAGTTCCCGGCCACGAACACCGAGTCGCCGATGAGTTCGGTCATCTGGTTCAGGTAGCGGGCGTTGGCTTCCTCGGTGACCTCGAATGTCGTCGCGCCCCGGCGCTTCACCTCACCGAACAGCCGGTCCATGTGGCGCATCTGGTATTCCATCGTGTTGAAGAAGTTCAACCCGAGGAACGCATACGGACTCGCCAAGCTCATGAAGTTGGGGAAGTGGGGGATCGTGACACCCTGGTAGGCCTGGAACCGCGTGTCGCGCCACCACTTGCCGAGGTTGCGTCCGCCGCGTCCGATGATCTCTATCGCCGGGAAGTTCGCCTCCCACAGATCGAAGCCCGTCGCCAGCACAAGCGTGTCGATCTCGGTCTTGGTGCCGTCGTTGGCGACGATACCGTCGGCCTCGATGCGCTCGATCCCCGAAGTCTGCAGGTGCACATGGGGTTTAGTGAAGACCCGGTAGTAGCTGTTGGAGAACGTCGGGCGCTTGCAGCCGAAGTCGTAGTCCGGGGTCAGCTGCTGGCGCAGCTCCGGGTCGCGGATCGCGAAGAACCGGTGCATCTTCGCCACGTCTGACGCCGCGATGTTGAGGCGCCGGAACAGCAGCCGGCGGTGGCGCAGCCCGACATAAAGGAAGAACTCATACACCGCGTCGGTGACGGCTCGAATTACGCGCTGCGTCAATGGAACCCGCGCGAACAGCCGCTTTGCCCGGTCGGGGAACCGGAAGTCGAGCCTGGGTACCACCGAGACCGGTGTCCGTTGGAAGACGGTCACGTCGGCCGCCTTCTTCGCCAGTTCCGGAGTGAGCTGTACGGCTGTGGCGCCGGTGCCGATGATCGCCACGCGGCGGCCGTTGAGGTCGTAGGTGTCATCCCAATCTGTGGTGTGGATGACCTTGCCGGCGAAGCTCGTGATCCCCGGAATGTCGGGTGTGTGCGGCTGCGACAGGAACCCAGTGGCCGTGATCAGATAGCGCGCCGTCAGCGCCTCGCCATCGGCCAACGCGACCCGCCACAGGCTGGCTTCCTCGTCCCAGCACGCGCCCTCGACGAGGGTGTCGAACCGCATGTGCCTGCGCACGTCGTACTTGTCGGCGACGTCCTCGGCGTACTGCTTGATTTCGGCGCCCGTGGAGTACAGCCGTGACCAGTTCGGGTTCGGCTCGAAATAGTACGAGTAGGTGGTCGTCGGAACGTCGACGGCCAGCCCTGGATAGCGGTTGACGTGCCAGGTTCCGCCGAGGCCGTCCTCGCGGTCGAGGATGACGAAGTTCTCGTAACCCATCCGCTTCAGCTGGATGGCCGCACCGATACCCCCGAAGCCCGCGCCGACGATCACGGCGTCGAACTGCTCCGAAAACATTCGTTAACGGTACCTCAGGTAACACACATTCCCGCGGAGGCGTCAACCTTTTATCGAGCCGGTTCGCGGCGGATCGAGCGTCGCGATGCAGGTCACGGCCCGGTCACCCTGCTCCCATGTCTCGACTGTGGGATAGAGCACGTACAGCTGAACGGAGTCGTCGGTCATCGCGTCCGGCGAGTAGACGGCGAGTTCGGGGCTGCACTTGTCGGCGTAGGCGTCGATCGCCGGTTGGCCCGGGAAGTCGCCCTCGGGCATCTGCAGCACGGCGAACACCTCACCGGCGTGGGTCTCCTCGCATTCGACGGTCTTCACGGTCAGCACCCGCGTATCGCTCGGAATCTCGGCTAGGCAGTCGCCCTGCTTGACATTGGTGGCGGTCACGGTGCCTTTGCTGATTCCCAAGTAGAGCACCAGGCCGATGATGAGCAACAGCACCCACACGGCTGACAGCACCAGCCCCGCGATTGCCATGCCCCGGCCGCCCTGATCCTCCTTGGCCTTCTTCAGGCCGACGATGCCGCATACGACGCTGACCAGGACACCGCCGAGCAGGCCGAAGACGAGCGAGACGATGGCCCACCAGTTCGTCGGCCGCTGCTGGGGCGGGACGTGATAGCCGGGCGCCTGCTGCGAATAGGGCGGAGGCGGTGGTGGCGGGTAAGGAGCCCCGGGCGGCGGGTAGGGCGGTGCCGGCGGCGGGTACGAATGGGGCGGCTGCTCGCCGTACGGCGAGGACGGCGGCCCGTACGGCTGGGGAGGGCCCGGCGGCGTGGTCACGCGAGAACCGTATCGCGGCGACCGCGATCTGGCCGCGGAACCCGGTGGCATCCCGACACGGCCACCAGGAATCCACCGCTCAGGGTGGACTCATCAGCCGCAGTGCGGCATCGACCGCCAGTGCGGGCACATCGAGGGTCTTCGAGGCCAAGTCGTGTCGGGCACCGGTGATCTCGACGACCTCGGTGGGCGCGCTGATCAACGCCGCGGCGGACCGCAGTTCGTCGATCGAACCGAACGGATCGGCGGTGCCGTGGGTGAACACCGTCGGCGCGGCGATGTGCGGAAGGTGTTCGGTGCGGGCGAGATCCGGCTTGCCGGGCGGATGCAGCGGGTACGAGAACAACGTCAGCACATCGATGTCGGCCGACCGCTCGGCGACCACCACCGACGTCATCCTGCCGCCATAGGAGTGCCCGCCCGCGATGACGGGACCATCGGCCAGCGTGCGCGCCACCTCGATGGCCTCGACCACTCCGGCCTGATCGGCTTTCGCGGACCCGGACGGGGGACCGTTGGGGCGGCGCCTCCGGTACGGCAGGTTGTAGCGCACCGCCAGCCAACCGCGCGCGGCCCACTCGTCGCAGATCCTCTTGAGCAGTGGCGCTTCTCGGCTGCCGCCGGCGCCGTGGGTGAGCACGACGACGCCTGCGGGCGCACCGAGGGGCGCGTGCGCGACGCCCGCGATCTGGTCGAGGTTCATTCGGTGAGCCGAAACAGCGCCGACACCGGGCCATGGCCGTGGCCCAACGGGTAAGCGGCGCGCAGGCATTCGGTCACCCAACGCTTGCCGAACGCCACCGCGTTGGGCACGGAATAGCCGTGTGCCAGCGCGCTCGCGACCGCGGCGGCCAACGTGTCGCCGGCGCCGTGGTCGTGGCCGGTGTCGATCCGCGTGGCGTCGAACTCGTGGAAGTCGGTGCCGTCGAACAGGATGTCCGGGCTCTGCGCCGACGCCCGCAGGTGCCCGCCCTTGACCAGTGCCCACTGCGGGCCCAGGGCGTGCAGCGCGCGGGCCGCCTCCCGCGCAGTGGCGTCGTCGACGACGTCGACGCCGACGAGCAGGCGCACCTCGTCGAGGTTCGGCGTGACCAGGGTGGCCAACGGAAATAACTGTGTGCGTAGCGAATCCAGCGCGCTGGGATGCAGCAGGGGGTCGCCGTGCATCGAGGCGCACACCGGGTCGACGACCAACGGCACCGCACCCGCCAAACCCTGCCCCCGCCAGGCATCGGCGACGGTGTCGATGATGTCCGAGGACGCCAGCATCCCCGTCTTGGCGGCCTGCACGCCGATGTCGGAGGCCACCGCCTCGATCTGTCCGGCGATAACGTCCGGTGGGATCTCGTGAAAACCCTTGACGCCGACCGAGTTCTGCACCGTGACAGCGGTGACGGCGACCAGTCCGTGCACCCCCAACAGCGCAAACGTGCGCATGTCGGCCTGGATGCCCGCACCTCCGCCGGAGTCGGACCCGGCGATCGTCATCACCCGCACCGGTGTGGTGCCGGGCCGCGGTAGCGGCAGATAGCTCATGCCAGGGGCAGGTAGACGCGGTTGCCGTGTTCGGCGAACTCCTTCGACTTCTCGGCCATCCCCTGAGCGAGCACGGCTTCGATGTCTTCCTCCGTCTCGAGGCCGTGTTCGGCGGCGTAGTCGCGGACGTCCTGGGTGATCCGCATGGAACAGAACTTCGGCCCGCACATCGAGCAGAAGTGCGCGGTCTTCGCCGGTTCGGCGGGCAGTGTCTCGTCGTGGAACGCGCGCGCGGTATCGGGGTCCAGCGACAGCGCGAACTGATCGTTCCACCGGAACTCGAACCGTGCGCGTGACAACGCGTCGTCACGTTCCTGGGCGCGCGGGTGGCCCTTCGCGAGATCGGCGGCGTGCGCGGCGATCTTATAGGCGATCACGCCGTCCTTGACGTCCTTGCGATCGGGGAGACCGAGGTGTTCCTTCGGCGTGACGTAACACAGCATCGCGGTGCCCGCCTGGGCGATGATCGCCGCGCCGATGGCGCTGGTGATGTGGTCGTAGGCGGGCGCGATGTCGGTCGCCAGCGGCCCCAGGGTGTAAAACGGCGCCTCCTCGCACCACTCCTCTTCGAGTCGGACGTTTTCGACGATCTTGTGCATCGGAATGTGGCCCGGGCCCTCGATCATCACCTGCACGCCATGGGATTTCGCGATCTTTGTGAGTTCACCCAGCGTGCGCAACTCGGCGAACTGGGCCGCGTCGTTGGCGTCGGCGATCGAACCCGGGCGCAGACCGTCGCCGAGCGAGAACGTCACGTCGTAACGCTGCAGAATCTCGCACAGCTCCTGGAAATGGGTGTAGAGGAACGATTCCTGGTGGTGCGCCAGGCACCAGGCGGCCATGATGGAACCGCCGCGACTCACGATGCCGGTGACACGCTTGGCCGTCAACGGGACGTAGCGCAGCAGCACGCCGGCGTGCACGGTCATGTAGTCGACGCCCTGCTCGCACTGTTCGATCACGGTGTCGCGGTACAGTTCCCACGTCAACGCGGCGGGGTCGCCGTTGACCTTCTCCAGCGCCTGGTAGATGGGCACGGTGCCGACGGGCACCGGTGAGTTGCGCAGAATCCACTCGCGGGTGGTGTGGATGTCACGGCCGGTGGACAGGTCCATGATCGTGTCGGCGCCCCATCGAGTGGCCCACACCATCTTGTCGACCTCCTCGGCGATGGAACTGGTAACCGCCGAATTGCCGATGTTGGCATTGACTTTCACGCTGAATGCCTTACCGATGATCATCGGTTCGGTCTCCGGGTGGTTGTGGTTGGCAGGGATCACAGCGCGGCCCCTGGCCACCTCGTCGCGCACCGACTCGGCGGGCACGCCTTCGCGTGCGGCGATGAAGGCCATTTCGGCGGTGATCTCGCCGGCACGGGCGCGCTGCAGTTGAGTGCCGCGGTCGCGTACGACGCCCGGTCGCGGCCGCAGGCCCGCCTGCAGATCGATATCGGCCGCAGGGTCGGTGTACGAGCCCGAGGTGTCGTACAGGTCGAGGTGCTCGCCGTTGGACAGGTTCACGCGGCGAAAAGGCACCTTCGCACCGGGCACCCCGTCGAGAGCCCGATAGATCTTGGTGCTGCCCTCGATGGGACCGGTGGTCACGGACGGATCGACGGTGATATGCGTCATCTGAAATATCTCCCTACGCCGGCATTACCCGGTCAGGTTCGTACGGTCGACGGGTCCACCCGTCCTCTCAGCGCACTGGTGTGCGCTCCCGTGTGTGGACGCGTGCCACGTTAGCGCAGGCAGCGCGGCGACGGCAGGGGGTGACGCGAATGATTTGCCCGTGACTCGGCCAGTCCCGGTCAGAACGGTGGCTCGTCGGGGCCCGGCGGTGGCGGCGGTGGCGGCTCCCAGTCGGGTGGTAGCTCTTCGGGCTCGAACGGGTCGTTGATCCAGCGGCACCAAGGGCTGGTGCTGGGCGCGGCACCCTTGAAGACGATCTTCAGGAAGCGAGATCGATTGCGCCATCGCCGTGCTTCCATCTCACGCCGCCGCTCTCGAACTCTGCGGCGTTGTTCGGCGTTGATGGGGCGTTGAGCCGCCAACTCGGCGCGCAGATGGCGGATACGAGCATTCCTTTCCCGTTTGCGATTCCGCTTCCGCGGCTTTGGCTCGGCGCAGGCCGGACGCATCTGGGGGAACATCTCCGGGCAGTCGGGCGTGGTGCGATAGGTCCTGCCGGTCGGCGAAATCCAGACAATCGTCCCGTCGGGCAACTGCTCGTCACGCCATCCTCCGGGTCCCCTCAGGAACGTCTTCAGCCTGTGGTGCTCTCGGCAGTAGGCGGCGAGGCCCCACGGGACGGTCAGGCCACCTGCGGCCGGGTCGTCGTGGTTGAACGGTGTGGTGTGGTCGAGATCGCAGATGGCAGCGGGCCGGTCGCAGCCTGGGAATCGGCACGTGAGGTCACGGAAGCGGACCCAGCGGTTGACCTCCGCCGAGGGCTGGTAGCGCACCGCCTGCTCTGGGGTGACCGTGGGCTGTTGCAGCGGCCGCACTGTTGCGTTCTCGGCGATCTCGCGCACCATGTCGGCATCGACCACGCCGAAGCCCTCCAGGTATCCGGGCTGGTCGCTTTTCCCGGCGACCGTGTCCTCGGTGGCGATCAGGTTGAGCACCGTGCGCACCCGCCCAGCCTCCGCATCTTCTTGGGGACGAGCGGGGCAGTCCGGCCGGCCGCAGTCGCATGGCAGGCCGCGCCCTTCCGTCAGCGCGGTCAACGCATCGGCACGCCGCTGTGCAACGGTGCGAGAGTCGTTCGCGCACACCGACATGGCCAGCTCCGACAACCGTCGGTCGAAGGCCGCCGCCGCCGTCGCGGTGATGCGTGCGCGCACCTTGGCCGTCCCGTCGACTTGTGCCTCAACGCTGACGTAACGGTCGCGCTCGGACGATGCACGCCTTTCCTTGGCGGCCTGCGGATCGATCTCGTGCACCAGGTTGTCCACCACGTCCTTGACCCGCCGTCGCGACCAGGTCTGCCACCGTGCCAGCCGTTCCGTGATTGCCTCGTCGAGCTGGCTGATCATGTCATCACTGACCAACTCGGAGCGCGTGATGATCAACTGGGTGGTGCTCCAGTCGACGGCGCCCCGTTCGAGCAGGGCGGCGAGTTTCGGCAGGCGCGTGTTGAGAGACTCGGCGTGCGACACCAGGCGGCTCGCGAGCGACGGAGCCATGTTCAGCGCGGCACCGACCTCGGCCGACGTCCGCGCGAAGCCGGTCACCATCGACCAACCTGGATCCGGGTCGATTTCACCGGCCTCGTCTGTGCGGAACGCAAGGAGGTCGGCGATGGCCGCCATCCGGTGCGCGATCAGGGTCGCCTCCTGCCGCTGACTCGACTCGATTGCCGCTATTGCGGCATCGGGGTCGACCACTTCGAACATGTATTCGATTATGCCACCGGGGTCCGACAGCGTTGACTCATCAGAAATGCGCGCGAATGGGTGCTTCGTTGCCTCATGAGAAATGCGCGCGTGGACGGCGCGGGAGTCCGACACATGTCAGACCGGCCGCCACCTCCCTGAATAGGGGAGGGAAATGCGGGTATGGCGCGGCGCATCATCACGCACCGGGAACAGCCGGGTTCGACGACCGCAAGGGCTGGGCGCACCGCGTCACCGTGGACCCGTTCTCCGACGCGATCGCCGGTGCCCGCGGCTACGCCGGCCGGTTCGGATACACCAGTGTCATGTAAACCCCGACGCGATGCGTTCGGCGGGTTCTCGGCGTCGGCAACAACTACTCAACGCTGTTGCAGCGTGAAGTTCCGAGTTCCACGAGCACCGGGGCGTGATCGCTGGGTGCCTTGCCTTTTCGTTCCTCCCGCACGATCTCGGCGTGGGTCACCCGGTCCGCCAAAGCCGGTGAGCCGAGGATGAAGTCGATGCGCATACCGCGGTTCTTCGGGAACCGCAGCTGGGTGTAGTCCCAGTAGGTGAAGACCGCCGGTCCCGGGGTGAACGGACGCACCACATCGGTGAACCCGGCCTCGACCACCGCATCGAACGCCTCGCGTTCAGCCGCGGTGACATGGGTGCTGCCCTGGTAGAACTCGACGCTCCACACGTCCTCGTCGGTCGGTGCGATGTTCCAGTCGCCGACGAGCGCGATCTGTGCGGCCGGCTCGTCGGACAACCACCTATATGCCGTATCACGCAGTGCTGCAAGCCATTCCAGTTTGTACGCGTAGTGCGGCGAGCCGACGAACCGGCCGTTCGGCACGTACAGGCTCCACACCCGCACGCCGTTGCAGGTGGCGCCGAGCGCGCGGGCTTCGGCGGCCGCTTCCACTTCGGGTTTGTCGCTCCAGGTGGGTTGGCCGTCGAAGCCGACCTGTATGTCGTCGATGCCCACCCGGGACGCGATCGCCACCCCGTTCCACTGGTTGAACCCGCAGTGCGTCACCTCGTAACCGGCGGCCAGGAAAGGCATCGTCGGAAACTGCTCGGCGTTGCACTTGGTTTCCTGCATGGCCAGCACGTCGACGTCGGCCCGCTCGAGCCAGTCGGTGACCCGCTCGGCCCGGGCCCGAATCGAGTTGACGTTCCAGGTGGCGATCCGCATGGCCTACAGGCTACGAGCGTCGACGTAGCGGCTGCGGTGCTGCACCTCGAAACCCATCGACCGGTAGAGACCGACGGCCGCGGCATTGTCGGCCAGCACCTGCGCATAGCCGCGGGCGGCACCCCGTTCGGCGCCCCAGGCCAGCAGCGCCGAGCACAAGCCGCGCCCCAGGCCCTGACCGCGCGATTCCTCGTCCACCCGGACCGCTGACAGCCCGACCCAGCGCCCGCCGTCCGGCGCCGTCGTCACCGCGGCCCGGCCCACTGCCCTGCCGGCCACCTTCGCGAACACGACCTCGCCGTCGACCACGGCGGTGAGCACGTCGATCGGCACGTCGCGTCGGTACAGACCCAGCCATTCGGCGTCGGGTGCGTCGTCGAGAGTCACTGTCGGGTCAGGTTTTTCGGCGCCGACGTCACATGCCATGACGACCGTCTCCAGATGCGGCGGGGCGTCGGCCAGCCGGTACAGCCGATCGGGCACCGAAAGCCACGGCGTCAGTCCGCGTTCGGCGTACCAGTCGATGATCTCGGGCAGCGCCGAGGCGTCGGCTTCGAATCCCAGCGGCACAGCGGAATTGCCGCGATGCGTGTGACCGCCGGCGGCGCGCAGCAGCCACCCGTTGACCCATCGTTGTTCGAGGCCCGGCCACGCGAGCGCCGCGGCGTACTCGAGTTTGCGAATGTCGGACGTGCGCACCGTCGCCGGCGGCAGTTCCTTGATGACGACCACCTCGTCGGCGCCGACGTCCACGATCTCGCCGTGCTTGGTGCGCACCCGAAGTGTCGGTGCGGTCGCCACGAGATGCCCGACCACGTCGCTCAGCGGCGGCTCCGATCCGGCGGGCAACCGGTAGCGGATCATCACCCGCACGCCGACCGCAGGTACCTGCATCAGTGACCGAACGGATCCGGATCCTTGCCGGGCAGCCACGACAGCCCCGGCACACCCCAGCCATGTGACTTCACCGTGCGCTTGGCGCTTCGCGCGTGCCTGCCGACCAACCGGTCCAAATACAGGAAGCCCTCGAGATGGCCGGTTTCGTGCTGCAGCATCCGGGCGAACAGATCGGTGCCCTCGATGGTGATCGGGGCGCCGTCCGCGTCGAGGCCCGTCACCCTGGCCCAGTCGGCCCGTCCCGTCGGGAACGACTCGCCGGGCACCGAGAGGCAACCCTCGTCGTCGTCCTCCGGATCGGGCATGGTCTCGGGAACCTCGGAAGTCTCCAGCACCGGATTGACGACGACCCCGCGGCGCCGGGTGATGCGACCGCGCACCTCTGCGCAGTCGTAGACGAACACCCGCTTGGCGACCCCGATCTGATTCGCCGCCAAGCCAACCCCGTTCGCGGCGTCCATCGTGTCGTAAAGATCGGCGATCAAGTCCGCGAGGTCGGCGGGCAGCGAACCGTCGTCGCCGACAGGCACCGGATCGGTGGCCGTGTGCAGGACGGGATCTCCTACGATGCGGATCGGTACGACTGCCATGCTGGGAGAGCTTAATGAGGCGACTCGTGGGCATGTCGGACGGCTCATCATCGGTTCGCGTGGTTGAATGAGCGCCGAACCACAGCGATGTCATTCAAGTTGTCGGAAGGGTCCAAGAGCCAGATGGACGGCGCGATCGCGCGGACTGAGCAATCCGGGGACAACTCTGATCTCTGCAACGGGCTGACCCGGCGCGAGCACGACATTCTCGCGTTCGAGCGGCAGTGGTGGAAATACGCCGGCTCCAAGGAAGACGCCATCAAGGAACTGTTCTCCATGTCAGCCACCCGCTACTACCAGGTGCTGAACGCGCTCGTCGACCGGCCCGAGGCGCTGGCGGCGGATCCAATGCTGGTCAAACGGTTGCGCCGGCTGCGAGCCAGCAGGCAGAAGGCGCGGGCGGCACGCCGTCTCGGCTTCGACGTCACCTGAGTTTGCGGGGCCGAGAGGCCCGCTCGATAAGGTGGGCGCAATGAATCAGCGAGACTCGTCCGGGTTACCCCTGCGCGCCATGGTGATGGTGCTGCTTTTCCTGGGCGTGGTGTTTCTGTTGGTGGCCTTCCAGGCCATGGGCTCCGACAGCGACGACGACGCCTCGGCGCCGCTGGCGACCACGACCATGACCAGCACCCCGACCACGCCGGCGTCGCCGAATCCCGCCGAGGCCGAGGTACGGGTCTTCAACATCTCCACCGTGGCGGGCGCGGCGGAGGGGACCGCAGGTCGGTTGCGCGAGGCCGGCTGGAATGTCACCAAGACCGACAACCTCGAGCTGCCGGAGGTGACCGCGACCACCGTGTACTTCAGCGACGCCCCCGGCGAGCGGGAGGCCGCAGAGGAGGTGGGCCGACTGCTCGAAGCGCCCGTCGAACCGCGACTGCCCGCACTCGCCGAGCAACCGCCGGGCGTCATCGTGGTGGTCACCGGTTAGGCTCTTGCACATGATCAAGACCGTCGCTGCCGCTGCCTTGTTCGCCGTTCCCGCTCTGGCGTTGAGCGCCTGCGCGGCGCCAGAAGAACCCAGCAGTACACCCGGTACCCCGCCGCCGGTGTGGACCGGGTCGCCTTCTCCGTCGGCGCCCCCGGGTGAGGGCGGCGGCGGGCACGGCGGTGGTCAGGGTGAAAGCCAGGCCGCCGGCGAGACACTCACCGCCGAGCTGAAACTGGCCGACGGCACCCCTGTCGCCACCGCCGACATCCAGTTCACCGACGGCTACGCGACGATCACCGTCGAGACGGTCAGCTCCGGAGAGCTCACTCCCGGCTTCCACGGCATGCACATCCACCAGGTCGGCAAGTGCGAGGCCAACTCGGTGGCGCCCACCGGCGGCGCCCCAGGGAACTTCAACTCCGCGGGCGGGCATTTCCAGGTCCCCGGTCACAGCGGCCATCCGGCGAGCGGCGATCTGTCGTCGTTGCAGGTGCGCGAGGACGGTTCGGCGAAGTCGGTGACGACGACCGATTCGTTCACCGCCGAGGAACTCACCGCGGATGCGGGGACGGCGATCATCATCCACGAGAAGGCGGACAACTTCGCCAACATCCCGCCGGAGCGCTACCAGCAGGTCAATGGTGACCCGCCACCGGATGCGGCCACTCTGGCGACCGGTGATGCCGGCGCGCGGGTGGCATGCGGTGTCATCTCCGCCCGGTAAGGCACCGGCTAGCAGCCGTATCGATTTCGTCGGCTCCCCACGGCCGACGGTCGGTGTCGAATGGGAGTTCGCCCTCGTCGACGCCACCACGCGCGATCTGAGCAACGAGGCGGCCGCGGTCATCGAGGAGCTCGGCGACAATCCGCGCGTGCACAAGGAGCTGCTGCGTAACACCGTCGAGATCGTCACGGGTATCTGCGAATCGGTGCCCGAGGCGATGGACGACCTGCGCTCGACGCTGGTCACCGCGCGCGGGATCGTCCGCGACCGCGGCATGGAACTGTTCTGCGCGGGCACGCATCCGTTCGCGAAGTGGTCGCCGGGCAGCCTGACCGATGCGCCGCGCTACGCCGAGCTGATCAAGCGCACCCAGTGGTGGGGCCGGCAGATGCTGATCTGGGGTGTGCACGTACATGTCGGGGTGCGCTCTGCGCACAAGGTGATGGCGATCATCACCTCGCTGCTCAACCACTACCCGCACCTGCTGGCGCTGTCGGCGTCCTCTCCGTTCTGGGACGGTGAGGACACCGGCTACGCCTCCAACCGCTCCATGATGTTTCAGCAGTTGCCGACGGCCGGTCTGCCGTTCCACTTCCAGACGTGGGCGGAGTGGGAACGCTTCGTCTACGACCAGAAGAAGACGGGAATCATCGACCATATGAACGAAATCCGTTGGGACATCCGGCCTTCCCCCCACATCGGCACCGTGGAGATCCGGATCTTCGACGGCGTGTCGAACCTGCGGGAGCTGAGCGCTCTGGTGGCGCTGACGCATTGCCTGGTGGTCGACCTCGATCGCCACCTGGACGCCGGTGAGCCGCTGCCCACCATGCCGCCGTGGCATGTGCAGGAGAACAAGTGGCGCGCCGCACGATACGGCCTCGACGCCATCATCATCCGGGACGCCGACAGCAACGAACGGCTGGTGACCGAGGATCTCGACGAGCTGCTGAACCGCCTCGAACCCGTGGCCGCATCACTGCACTGCGCCGACGAACTGCGCCGCGTCGCTGACATCTACGGGTCCGGCGCGTCCTATCAACGGCAACGCCGCGTCGCCGAGGAGCACGACGGTGACCTGCGCGCGGTCGTCGACGCATTGGTCGCCGAACTGGACATCTGACGGTGGCCGCGATCCCGATGTTCCCGCTGCAGGTGGCCATGCTGCCCGGCGAGGAGCTCCCGCTGCGCATCTTCGAGCCCCGCTACAGCGCGCTGGTTTCGGATTGCCTGGCCCAAGCCGATGATCCCGCGTTCGGCGTGGTGCTGATCGCGTCAGGTCGGGAAGTGGGCGGCGGGGACACCCGCAGCGACGTCGGCGCGCTCGCCCACATCGTCGAGGTCGCCGACTTCGGCGACGGACGCTACCGGCTGAAATGCACGATGGGCGAACGTATCCGAGTCATCGAATGGCAACCCGACGACCCTTACCCACGCGCCGCGGTCGAGCCGTGGTCGGACCAGCCGGGCGACCCGGTGGGGGTGGATGCGATCCGCGAGGTGGAGGGCCGCATGGTCGCGCTGTTCGAGCGGATCGCCACCGTACGGGGCGCCGAGGTCGACGGCCGCGAGTTCGTGGCGGGTGCCGACGCCTCCGGCGATGCCGGTAAGTGGTTGTACGCGTTGACGTCTCGGCTGCCGATAGGGCAAGCCGACCGCTACGCCGTGCTGGCAGCTCCGACGGTCGCCGAACGACTGGAGGCGCTGCGCGATGCCGTCGAAACCCTCCACGCCATGGTGGAGTTTCAGATCGGGGATTAGCTATTTCGCCGCGACGCCGGCGTGCCGACACCGTTTGTCAGCACATCTTGTTGCCCTCGACAAAAACCGTTCGGGGTGTGGCATCGTCGGCCTCGCCGACCGCGCACCGGCCGTAGCGGTCCATCAACTCCGCGGCAGCGATAGCGGTCACTTCCCAACCGTGGTCGGTCAGCCAGTCGGTCACCTCGGTGCGCGCTTCGATGAACCACAGATCCTGGACATCGAGCGCGTTCCCGTCGTCCTCTTCGCCGGCCTCCTGCCGGTACTGCTGCAGCTTCTGCCGTCGGCTCGCCAGATACTCCGGATCGAAGAACCCCGCGCCGAACGACTCGACGCCGACCCGGCTACCGCGCGTGCTGAGGTCGTGGATGCGTTCGAACAGCAAGTCCTGCCCGCTCGCCGGCAGGTACGGCAGCAGACCCTCGACCGCCCAAGCGGTCGGCTCGCTGGCGTCGAACCCCGCGTCGCGCAACGCTGTCGGCCAGTCGTCGCGAAGGTCGATCGGGACCGGAACGCACCGTGCCGAGGGCGTCGCGCCGTGCGCGAGAAGTACCTCGGCCTTGAACGCCAACACCTTCGGCTGGTCGATCTCGTAGATGACGCTGCCGTCGATCCAGGGGAGCCGCCAGGCGCGGGCGTCCAGACCCGAGGCCAAGATCACCGACTGCTCGATCCCGTTGGCGCCAGCGGCGAGGAAGAACTCGTCGAACCACTTGGTGCGTGACGCCGCATACCCGCCGATGGCCTTGATCCGCGCGACCATGTGGGCTGGGGGCAACCGCCACCCGCGCTCCAGGGCAGCGTCGACGAACATCTTCGCGTACGGATCGGTGAACAGCGGGCAGTCGGTGTCCTGCTCCTGCGCCCGCGACCACGCCACGCCCAGCGCGGTTGCGCCGACGCTCTCGGTGATGTCCCAGCTGTCGCCGTCAGTCCTGGCCATTGTCAACGCTTTCCGGGTGATCGGCGAACTCCCGCATCTCGTCTCTGATGAGGAGGTCCTCGCGGTAGTTGTGCTCCCGGTATGCCAGCTGGCCGACACGGTTGGCGATTACCGGGGCGGTGATCAGCGCGAACAGCCCGGTCAGGATCAGCATGCCGACGTCGGCATTGCCGCGCAGCCTGATCGTCGCCCCGGAGAGCACCAGCAGCAGGCCAAGTGTCTGTGGTTTGGTCGCAGCGTGCATGCGCATCAAGGTGTCCGGGAATCGGACGATGCCGATGGCGGCGGTCAGCGCCAGCGCCGAGCCCCCGAGTACGAGGATCCCGCTGATGATGTCGGCCACGTTCATCGCGGTGCCCGTCTGCCGCGCGGCTTCTCCACGTCGGGCACGCGGAAGCGGGCGACGCTGACCGAGCCGACAAAGCTGATCAACGCCAACGCGGTCAAGCTGTACGTGACGGTGGTATCCAGGCTGAACGCCGCCCAGGTACCGATGCCGCACATCGTCACTGCCGTCAGGGTGTCCAGCGCGACCAGACGGTCGAGAGTGCTCCGCCCCGCAAGCATTCGGTACATCGTGATCGTCGCGGCGGTGCTGATCATCACGGCGGCGATCACCCACACGTAAGTCATGCGGCCTCCTTGTCCGTCGCTGGTCGCCAGTCTTCCTCGCGTTCCAACGCTGCCACCAGCAACCGCTCCAACGTCGCCATCTGGGTGTAGAAGTGGTTCAGGGTGCGGTCGGAGCCGACATTGATCACATGGACGTAGACCATCCTGCGAGCCTGGTCGATTTCGAGTGCAATCGTGCCCGGGGTGAGGTTGATGATGTTGGCCGCCAGCGTCAGCACCAGATCGGACTTGAGTGCGAAGTGTGCCCGCAGCACCGCGCTCAGCGGTGGCGGCCCCGGCTTGATCGCCAGCCACGCGATCTGTATCGACGAGCCCGCCAGCCAGTAGGCGACCTGGGCCACAAGCCGTAGCAGCGACAGCGGGTGCACTTTGCCTTGGACGGGCACCCTCGGCAGCGGCAGCAGAAGCGTGATCACCAGTGCCACCACCAGACCGCCGATGAAGTTCGCCGCAGAAGCGTCGCCCCACAACAGAATCCAAACCAGAACCAGTCCGCCGAGCACACTCAGCCGCAGCAGCGCGCTCCTCATCGATGCACCCCCAACACTGCGGTGATGTACTGTCCCCGGTTCAGTACCTGGTCGGCCGCACGCTCGCTGTAGGCGATGATCGGTCCGGCGAAAACCGTCAACGCGACGCCCACGACGATCAGCGCACCGGTGGGCACCAGCATGCCGACCGGCATGCGGCCCACGTACTTGCGATCGGCGAATGCGACGTCGTCCGACACGTCGAGCAGCGCCGCCGGTACCGCAGCCGCCAGGTGCCCCTCGGGCGCGTCGGCCCGGGATCGCCAGAACGCCTTGGTCCACACCCGTGTGACCACATACAGCGTCAGCAAGCTGGTCACTACGCTTCCACCAACCAGGGTCCAGGCCAGCACCGAACCCTGTTCGGCACCCGCCTCCATCAGCGCGACTTTGCCGATGAAACCCGAAAACGGCGGAATACCACCGAGATTGAGGGCGGGGACCACGAAGATGAACGCGAGCAGCGGGCTGGCGGCGGCTAGACCGCCGAGACGTTGCAGGGTCGATGCGCCAGCCTGACGTTCGATCAGGCCGACCACGAGGAACAGCGTCGTCTGCACCAGAATGTGGTGCGCCACATAGTAGATCGCACCGGCCGTGCCGAGATCGCTCGACAGCGCGATGCCGAACACCATGTACCCGATGTGGCTGACGAGCGTGAACGACAGCAGTCGTTTGATGTCGCTCTGGGCGATGGCGCCGAGGATGCCGATCAGCATGGTCGCGAGCGCGGCCACGAACAGCAGCGGATCCAGGCCACCACCGGGAAACAGCAGCGAGTGCGTCCGGATGATGGCGTACACGCCGACCTTCGTCAGCAGGCCCGCGAAGACCGCGGTGACCGGCGCGGGGGCAGTCGGGTATGAATCGGGCAGCCAGGTCGACAGCGGGAACACCGCGGCCTTGATGCCGAACGCCACGAGCAGCACGGCGAACATCGCGGTGCGGGTTCCCGCACTGACGTGGTCCAACCGCATCGCCAGTTCGGCCAGGTTCAGTGTCCCGGTGGCCGAGTAGACGAACGCGATGCCGAACAAGAAGATCATCGACGAGACCATCGAAACCATCACATAGGAGGCGCCGGCGCGGACGCGCTCTTTGCTGGCGCCGATGGTCAACAACACGAAGCTCGCGGCCAGCAGCACTTCGAAGCCGACGTAGAGGTTGAACAGATCGCCTGCGACGAATGCCATGCACACACCCGCCGAGAGCACCAGGTAAGAGGGCAGGAAGATCGACACCGGCTGGCGTTCGTCACCGTCGCGGATACCCTGCCCGATCGCGTAGAACACGACGGCGAGCAGCACGATCGAGGAAACAACGAGCATCAGCGCCGACAATCGGTCGATCACCAGCGAGATGCCAAGCGGACCCAGACCGGCAAGCGTTGGGCCCCATCCGCCGACGTGTAACGCGATGGTGCCGCCCTGGTCGGACAGCCAGAGCAGCATCGAACACACCACCACCACGGCCGACAACGCACCCAGCGTGATGACGCGCTGCAGGCGCGGCCGCCGCCCGGCGAGCAGGCTCATGGCCGCCCCGAGCGTGGGAATCAGCACCGGCAGCGGCGTCAGGACGCCCGAGAGGCTCATCGCGATCCCTCTTCCCCGGGCACTGCGTCCAGTTCGTCGGGTTCGTCGGTGTCCTTGTAGAGGCCGGGTGGTTTCGGCCGGTCGGCGTCGATCGTGGTCGCCTCCTCGTCGGACAGCCGCGACACCCGCGTGTCCTCGGGATCGTCGCTGACCTCATCAGCGGTGGTCAGCCGATACGACCGATAGGCCAACGCCAACACGAACGCCGCGATGCCCATGGTGATGACGATCGCGGTGAGGATCATCGCCTGGGCCAGCGGGTCAGCGGTGTGCTCAGCGCCCTCGCTGGTGCGGCCCCGGATCGGCGGATTGCCCGCCGCGCCGCCGGCGGTCAGGATGAGCAGGTTGACGGCATTGCTGATCAGCAGCAGCCCCATGAGCATCCTGGTCAGGGTGCGTTCCAGCAGCAGGTACACCCCGGCGCTGGTGACCCCGCCGATCAACAGGAGCTGAACCAGATAGGAGGTCATCGCACACCCGTCCCCGACCGTCGAGCGGACCTCGACTCAGCCAACTCGACATCCAGGCGGGCCCCGAGACTGCGCAACACGTCGAGGACCAGGCCGAGCACGATCAGGTAAACCCCCGCATCGAAGAACAGCGAAGTGACGAACTTGACCGTGCCCAGCACCGGCACATCGATCTCGATCAATGCCGACGACAAGGCTGGGGCGCCGAGCAGTAGCGAACTGACCGCGGTCCCGGCCGACAACGTCAAACCCGTGCCGAGCACCTTGCCGGCGTCGAACGGCAGGGTTTCGCCGAGTTCGTAGCGGCCGCCGGCGATGTAGCGCAGCACCACCGCCAGTCCCGCGGTCAACCCGCCTGCGAAGCCGCCGCCGGGCGTGTTGTGGCCGGCGAAGAAGAAGTACACCGACAACACCATGATCAGAGGGAAAATCATGCGGGTGGCCACCTCGAGCACCAGCGAACGGTGCTGCGGGTCGCGCAACTCGCTGCCGCGCAGCCAGGTGGTGTCGCCGAAGGCCGGGCTGATGTTGACGAACGCCGCGATCTGACCGATATCGGGTTGGCCCCCGTCGGCTACTCGCGGCGGTGAGCCGAAACGCCGATGACGGAACACCATCGACGTGACCCCGGTGGCCGCCACGAGCAACACCATGATCTCGCCCATGGTGTCCCAGGCGCGGATGTCGACCAGCAGGACGTTGACGGTGTTGGAGCCATGACCCCGGAAGTAGGCGGCGTCGGGAAGCAGTTCGGAGATGGCTGCGCCGGAGCGCTCGGCCGCCGCGAAACTCGCCAGTGTGGCGACCGTTGCGCCCACCGCCAGCGCGAGCGCGGCGCGCGGCCATCGGTGCGCGGTGACCTGTGCCCGTTCGGCCTCCGCGGGCAAGGACCGCAGCACGAGCACGAAGATCACCAGCGTCAGCGTCTCCACCAGCAACTGGGTCAGTGCCAGGTCGGGTGCGCCGTGCAGCGCGAAGATCACGCCGCAGCCATAGCCGGTCACCCCGACCAGTAGCGCAGAGGCCAGCCGATTGCGCATCACGGTCAGGCCGAACGCGGCGGCCAGCATGACCACGCCGACGACTGCGTGCAGCGGGATGTCCCACAGGGCGAAATCAGGGCGGTCACGGGCTCCGACGGCCAGCGCGACCGTCGGCACCGCGACGAGCGTGGCCAGGATTGCCGACTGGGTGGCCGGAATCGACCCGCGCTGGGTGACGGCCGTGACCCGCACTGCGAGCACGTCGAACGCCCGGATCACGCCGTCGTAGGCGCGGTCGGCGTTACCGAGCACGCGAATCGGGAGCGGTGCGCGACGCAGCATGTCGCGCGCGAAGTAGGCGGCCGTCCCCGCCGCGATCACCAGGGCCGACAACAACACCGGCAGGTTGAGCCCGTGCCACAGTGCGAGGTAGTAGTTCTTCCCGCCCGGCACTGTGTCGGCGTATCCCTCCAATACCGCGCCGATCCCGGCGGGCCAGATCCCGAAGGCCAGACCCGCCGCGGCCAGGATCGCGGGCGCAAGCATGAACGGGATCTCCAGGCGGTGCATCTCTGCGACCCGCCTACTCGGCTCCGCCTGTCCCTTGCGGCCGAACGCACCGAACAGGAAGCGCAGGCTGTAGATGGTGGTGAAGACCGCGCCGAGCACGATACCGGCGAGCACGACCGGCGACGCGGCACCGAGGTACGGACTGTGCAACACCGTCTCGAAGTCGGCCTCCTTGGCGACGAAACCGAAGAACGGCGGCAATGCGGCCATGCTCGCGGTCGCGCCGATCGCGATGATCAGCAGCGGACGCGCGCGGTCGCCGAGCCAGGCCAGCCTGCGGATGTCCCGGGTTCCGGTGGTGTGGTCGATGATGCCGACGACCATGAACAGCGCCGCCTTGAACATGGCATGCGCGACCAGCATGGCCAGCCCGCCGAGCATCATGTCGCTGCCGCCCGCGCCGACCATCACGGTGATCAGCCCCAACTGGCTGACCGTGCCGAACGCCAGAATCAGCTTTAGGTCGTACTCGCGCACCGCGCGCCAGCCCGCGAGCAGCATGGTCAGCAACCCGAGCGAGACCACCATCGGCCGCCACGGCGCCACGTCGGCGAACCCCGGCGTCATCCGTGCGATGAGATACACGCCCGCCTTGACCATGGCCGCGGCGTGCAGGTAGGCGCTCACCGGTGTCGGGGCGGCCATCGCCCCCGGCAGCCAGAAGTGCAGTGGCACGATCGCCGATTTGGACAGCGCACCGATGAGCACCAGCACGAGGGCGACGGACACGGCCACCCCGCCCGGCGGCGATGCGATGAGTTCCGACAACAGATAGGTGCCCGCGATCTCGCCGAGCGCGATGATGCCCACCAGCATCGCCAGCCCGCCGAATGTCGTCACCAGCAGTGCCTGGGTTGCCGCCCGCCTGCTGGCCATTCGTTCGGCGTAGTGGCCCACCAGCAGGAACGAGAGCACCGAGGTGATCTCCCAGAACACGTAGAGCATCAGCATGTTGTCGCTGGTCACCAGTCCGAACATGGCGCCGGAGAAGGCGACGAGTTCGGCGGCGAAGCTGGGCAGCCGGTTCTCCTCACGGCCGTCGTGGTGATGGAAGTAGTCGGCACAGTAGAACAGCACCAGCGCACCGATCGCGAGCACCAGCACGCTCATGATCGCAGCGAGTGAGTCGAAGCGCAGGTTGACGTCCATCGACAGCTCGGGCACCCATGCGATGTCGACCCTTGTCGACCGGCCGGGGTCCGGCCAGTTCGTCGCCACCCAGATCAGCGAGAAAAGCGGCACCAACCCCAGCGGATAGAACGCCATCCGCCCCCACCTGTAGACAAGCAGGGGTGCGAGCGCGGTGGCGACCGCGTGGGCGAGCAGGACGGCGAGCAGGGCACTCCGATCGATTGGGTTGACAGCGCGCGGCCGCCAACCGGAGAACTTATGGTCGGGGTGTCAGCCGGCAGGGCTTTCGGTGAACCACATTCTACGGGGACCGATCAGCGCTACCGTGCCGCGTCGCGGGCACCACCGATGTCGTGGCTACCGCAACGGGGCTGAGCGCTGAATCACCACCATCCGGTTGCGTCGGAGATCTGCCGGGCCAGTTCGTCGGTCAGAGTGCGGACGTAGGTCGCCGAGAGGTGGTGGGCGTCGTGGTACACGAGGACGTTGCCCTCGACGGCCCGACAGTGGTCGGGTCGGCACACCGCGTCGCTGAGGTCGAGCACTGTGAGCAACGGATAAGCCTCGGCGTGGGCCAAGGTCGGATTGCGGTCGGCGAGTGCCTCGTTACGTGGCACCCCGCAGGATTCGGGATCGCCGTTCTCAGCGAGGCAGTCGATGGGCGTGAACAAGAAGCCGTCGCGGAACATCCACGGGGTGTCGCGAAGACCCAACACCGCGATTCCGTTCGCGCTGAACTCGTCCCAGATGCCGAGATATCCGTCGGGCACCATGTCGCCGGGTCCGTCGGTGTACGGCCGAGTGGTGGTGGTGAACACGTAGTCGGGGCGGTCGGCGATCAGTGCGGTCATGGCGTCGCGCACCCAGGTCCGGCACTGCGGGTACGGGTCGAGCGAGCCGGCGATGCGGGGGTCGTCGTCGGTGGTGAGCGGGCAGCCCATCTTCAGATAGGTCACGACGCGGAAGCCGTGAGTGCGCCCGAGCAGGTCCAGCGCCGTGATCCAGTGTTCGGCATGCGAGCCACCGGCAAGGGCGATCGTCCTCGGCGCCGCGGGATCGCCGTATGCGCAACGAACGACGTCCGTTCCGGCGAAGTCGGTGATGCACCCGTCGGTGGTGGTCGCGGGTAGGTCGTCGGAGGCCTCGAGCAGCGTCGGCCGCATCGGCAGCTTCGCCACCCTGTCGTTGTCGAGCAGTGCCCGGCCGCCCGGGTAGTCTCGGACCGATAGGTTCTGCAACTCAATGCCTTTCGCGCGCACCGCGGCCAGATGATCGCGCCAGGTGAGCGACGACACGGTGACCGCGACGGCCAGCAGCGTGACGAAGCCGCCGAGTACCGCTGTGACGTGGCGGTTCGCTAACGGGAGTCGGTGCGCACCAGCGCTTTTCGATGGCTGCTCGCGCAGCGGATCCTCGACGAACCGCAAGGTCAGATAGGCCAGTGCCAGCGAGAGCAGAAGGATGACCACTCCATCGTCCAGCCCCGCTCCCTCCTGATCGGAGTAGGCGAGCCAGAAGATCAGCAGCGGCCAGTGCCATAGATAGAGCGAGTACGCCATCGCGCCCAACGTGGCCAGCGGTGGTGTCGCGATGAGCCGGTTCGGCCACGGGATGTGGCCTGCGGTCTGGGCGCCGCTGAAGATCAGCAGCACCGTCGCACCGACCGGCACCAGGGCCCACGGTCCGGGGAACTGCGCCGCCCCGTCGAGCAGAATGCCGCAACCGAAGATCGCCGCCAGCCCGATCACACCCGCGGACGTGCGCAACCACCACGGCATTTGGACCGCCGAAACAACGGCTGCGGCAAGCATTCCCGCAAACAGTTCCCACGCGCGCGCGAAGGTGTCGTAGTACGCGTGTGATTGGTCGAGATTGTGAGCGACAACGGCGTACCAGAACGAAAGCGCGGTGGCCACTGCCACGACCGCGACGAGGACGGTGCGCCGCCTGTGCGCCCAGTTACCGGCCCTGGAGGCAATCGCGGCCAGTGCCGCGATCGTGAGGACCGCGATGAAGAACTGCCCCTGCACGGACATCGACCAAATGTGTTGCAGGGGACTCACACTCTGGCCGGCCCGCAGGTAGTCGGTGGCCGTGTCGGCCAGATACCAGTTCTGCCAGTAGAACAGGCTCGCGACACTCTGGTCGGCGAACGCCTCCCAGCGCGTCTGCGGCTGGACCAACACGGTGAGCACGGCGGATGCGGCCAGCACCACGACGAGCGCAGGCAGCAGCCGGCGGGCGAGCCGGATGAGCGCGCGCAGCAGTGGTTCGGTAGGCCGCTCCCCGGCCGCCTGACGCAGCAATCGGCCGCCGAAGAAGAAGCCGGACAGCACCAGGAACACATCGACACCGCCGGACACCCGGCCGAACCAGACGTGGTAGAGCACCACCAGCAAAATCGCGATGCCGCGCAGGCCGTCGAGGTCTTCACGAACCCGGGCCGGCGGGATCGCCGAGCGGGGAGGGGCCACCGACACGGAAGTTCTCATGGTGTGGATCGACAAACCTGCCCGTTCAGAGACTCAGGGATGGCTCAAGAATATCGAAGCCAAAGTACATCCCGTGTGCCGAGCGGGGTCACGATGACGCGGTAGCGGCTACGCGCTTCGCGCAGGGTTGGCCGAACCGTGGGCTATGGCCGGAATTGCGTGGCATATCACGCCGAAGCCCCAACCCATGATCGGCCATACCGGCCAGAAGTACCACGCTCCGGCGCTGAGCCCGACCACCAGCCAGATTCCGAGCATCAGCAGGGATCCGGCCAGGTAGCCGGCGACGTGGAACTGGACGCTTCGGCGCGCCACCCTTCGGCGGGCCTTCCGGCGGCGGGGGTCGGCGCGCTTGAGGCGCTCGACCGGCAGGTCGGCGGTGAGCTCGTGCAGTTGCGCGCGGGTGCGCGCGGCGAACGCGGCCTGGAGCCGGGCCTCGTACTCGGGCATTTCGAGGTAGCCCTGCGCCAGCGCCTGGCCGAGCAGGTCCGCTGTCTTTTCCCGGTCCGGGTTTCCGGCGCGGACGACGGGTGCGTTGGCGGGCATGGCGACCTCCTCGATCTTGACACTGCCAAGTTAGTCCGACTATGCCGCCTTGACTAGCCACTGTCAAGATGGCCTTCCGCTTTACGCGATTTGGGTGCGCTACCGATCGCTGCGCAACTGGTAGCGCACCGAAACCCCGGCTGACTAGCGCGCGGCGTTGAACGTCCGCAGTGTCTCGACTTGTGCCGCGTCCAGCGACGGCCGCACCGACTCGCGGGCGGTCGCGACGTCCGCGGCGGTGACGTCGGCGGCGTCGATCGAGCGCCGCATCGCGGTCAGCGCTGCCTCGCGCAACAACGCGACGCAGTCGGCGGCGCTGTAGCCGTCGAGGTCAGCGGCCAGCGCCTGGAGATCGATGTCCGGCGCCAGCGGGATCGACTTACCCGCCGTCCGCAGGATCTCGTGACGAGCCTCGGCGTCGGGCGGCTCGACGAACACCAGTTTCTCCAGCCGGCCGGGCCGCAACAGCGCGGGGTCGATCAGGTCGGGGCGGTTCGTCGCGCCGAGCACCACCACATCGCGAAGCGGTTCGATGCCGTCGAGTTCGGTCAGCAGCGCGGCCACCACGCGGTCGGTGACGCCCGAGTCAAAGCTCTGACCCCGCCGGGGCGCCAGCGCATCGATTTCGTCGAGGAACACCAGCGAGGGCGCCGAGTCGCGGGCGCGCCGGAACAGTTCGCGCACCGCCTTCTCCGACGAGCCCACCCACTTGTCCATCAGCTCCGCGCCCTTGACCGCGTGCACCGACAGCCGCCCCGAGCTGGCCAGCGCACGGACCACGAACGTCTTGCCGCAGCCGGGCGGGCCGTAGAGCAGCACGCCGCGGGGCGGCGCGACACCGAGCCGCTGGAAGGTTTCGGGGTGTTGTAGCGGCCACAGCACCGCCTCGGTGAGCGCCTGCTTGGTGGCGGCCATGTCGCCGACGTCGTCGAGCGTCACCGAGCCGACAGACACCTCTTCGGTGGCCGACCGTGACAACGGACGGATGACGGTCGTCGCGCCCAACAGGTCGTCCTGGGTCAGGCTCGGTGGCTCACCGTCGGCGCTGGCCCGCGCCGCCGCCCGCAGCGCGGCCTCGCGGACCAGTGCGGCGAGGTCGGAGACCACGAAACCCGGTGTGCGGTCTGCGATCTCGTCGAGCTTGAGATCCTTGGCCGGAACGTCGCGCAGCAGCACTTCCAGCAGCTGCTTGCGGATCGCGCCGTCGGGCAGGCTCAGCCCCAGCTCGCGGTCGCACAGGTCGGGTGCGCGCAGCCTCGGGTCGACGTTGTCGGGCTGCTGCGACGTCGCGACGAACGCCACACCGCGGGTGGCGACCGCGTTGCGCAGTTCGGCGAGGATGAGCGTCGACACCGGATCGACGGGCCTGTCTTGCGCGCCCGGCAGGAGGGCGTCGATATCGGTGACCAGCAGCACCCCGCCGCCGTCGCGCACCGTGGCCACCGCCGAAGCCACGCTCGACAGCCGGTCCTCGGCCCGCAGTGAGCCGACCTCGGGCCCGTCGAGTTCGACGAGTCGCCGGTCGGCGCACACGACGCGCACCAGTGCGGCTTTGCCGACACCGGCGGGCCCGGACACCAATACACCGAGATTGGCTGTGGCGCCGAGTGTTTCAAGCAGCTCCGGTTGGTCGAGCGCCAACTTGAGCCATTCGGCGAGACGCTGCGCCTCGGCCTGCGAGCCCTTGAGGTCGTCGATGCTGCGCGTTGGTTGCGACTTCTCGGGCGCCGTCACCACCGCCTGGCCGGTGGCCGTGCCCGGGGTAGGTGCCGTGGAACCGCCCGCCGAACCGTCGGACCAGCAGACCGCCGAATTCGGTTGTACGCTCACGGGTCCCGCGGGATCGGCGCCGGTCACCGTCAACAGCTCGGAAGTCCAGATGATGCCCACGGACGAGGCCAGGGCCGCGGTTGCGCGCGAGGTCGGGATGTCGGGCCCCAACTCCCGGGGCAGCAGCGACACCGTGTCGCCGACCGTCATCACCTTGCCCAGCAGTGCCTGGCGCAGCGTGGCCGGTGCGATCGACTGTTGGGCCAGCCGAGAGCCGGACAGGATCACCGACCGCGCGCCGTAGACGGTCACCGGGGCGACCAGCACCGTGGTGTCTTCGCGCAGTCCGGCATTCGACAACGTGACGTCGTCGAGCAGCGCGGTGCCCGCCGGGACACCGGCGGGTGCCTCGCCGACGACGGCGGCGGTGGTGCGCGAGCCCGTCAGCGACACCGCGTCCCATTCGCGAATCCCCAGCGCCGCAATGGCTTCCGGGTGTAAGCGAACCACCCCCCGGCGGGAGTCCAGCGCCGACGTGTTCAGTCGCGCGGTCAGGGTGAGCCGGTGCCGGGGGAGCGGACGCTCGGACTGCAGTTCAGCCATGTCGAGAACCCGGCTTGCGCAGCCCGAGCCGCATCACCGACCGCCGGTGTGGCTGGGCCCGACGGATGGCTCGCCGGGCCGCGCGTTGCTGGCGTGGTTTGTCGTCCCAGACTTCCGGATGTTCGGCCAAGAAGCGGCGGGTACGGATGGCGAACGGGATGTGCACGACGTAGGCCGCGATGATGATGAGGATCACCAGGTAGCCGTAGAGGATCGCCGCCGCCACGCCGATCGCGACGAGCGCCAGCAGTGGGGCGACCATGTTGGACGGCACCGAGAACGTATGGATCTTGCGCATCGGGATCGTGCTGACCACCAGCAGCGAGACGCCGAGCATCCAGATCACCACCGCGGGCTCCGAGGTCCACCAGCCGTCACCGAACTGCATCTTGGCTGCCAACGGACCGATCGCCCCGATCGCGCCTGCCGGGGCGGGCATGCCGACGAAGTACTTCTTCTCGTAGTCCGGCTTGTCGACGTCGAGCATCGCGTTGAACCGAGCCAGTCGCAGCACGATGCACACCGCGTACACCAGCACCACGATCCAGCCGATCCGCGACTGCGACAGCAGCGTGGCATAGACGATGAAAGCCGGTGCCACACCGAAGTTCACGGCGTCGGCCAACGAGTCGATCTCCTCGCCCATGCGCGACGTGGCGTGGAGTACGCGAGCGATGCGGCCGTCCAGCGCGTCCAGAATCGCGGCGACCGCCAGGAACGCCATCGCCTCGGTCGGTCGCTCGTCCAGCGCCATCTTGACCGCGCTCAGGCCGAGGCAGATCGCGGCGACCGTCATCGCGCTGGGCAGGATGCGCAGGCTCACGACCGAGCGTTTGATGCGCGGTCTGATCATCGCTGAGCCGCCCGGCCGGCGACATCGCGCTCGAGCTCGGCCAGTACCGTCTCGCCCGCCAACGCACGCTGCCCCACCGACACCAGGATGCGCGATCCCGCGGGCAGGTACGTGTCCAGCCGCGACCCGTACCGGATCAACCCGTAGGTGTCGCCGATCGCCAGTTTGTCGCCCACCTTCGCCTCGCATACGATGCGCCGCGCCACCAGACCGGCGATCTGCACCGTGATCACCTCGACGCCGTCAGCGGTGCGGATCAGCACGCTGTTGCGCTCGTTGTCTTCGCTGGCCGCCTCGAGTTCGGCCGACCCGAACAAACCGGGGCGGTGCTTCACGGCGACGACCTCGCCGCCGATCGGAGCCCGCTGCACGTGCGCGTCGAACACCGACAGGAAAATGCTGATGCGCGGCAACGGCGTTGCGGGCAAACCGAGTTCGGCCGGCGGCAACGCGTCCTCGATCAGGCAGATCAAGCCGTCGGCGGGCGCGACGACGAGGTCGGGCCGGGTGGGTGGCACGCGCGGCGGATGGCGAAAGAACGCCGCGTTGGCGGCGGCCGACGCCAGGGCGGCGCCCCGCAACCATCGCTTCCGGCGCCCCAGGGCCGCCACCGCCAGGCTCGCGCCGACGAACGGCAGGCCCGCGGGATGCATCGGGGGAATCGTGGTACGGGCCAGCGCCAGGAGTCGCGCGGGGCCGGATTTCAGGTCGGGGCGTCTGGCCATCGTCCAGCGATTCTACGGGCTGCCCCCTCGCTCCGGCGAAACTGAAGATATGCGCGAAAAATCGCTGGAATCTCATGCATAAGCTCAGTTTCGGCAGAGGTAGGGGCCGGTCAGGTCAGGTCCCACACCTGGACCTGCGCTCCGGCGGACAACGCGTCGACGTCCTCAGCGATCTCGAGCAGGCAGTTCGCCGATGCCAGCCAGCGCAGGTGGTGTGAGGCGGGCGGGCCGTAGCTGGTCACCGTTCCCGCGTCGGCGTCGAGCACGCCGCGGCGGAATTGCCGCTTACCGCGCGGCGAGGTGAGGTCCTCGGTCAGCACCGCGGTGTGTCGCGGCCGGTCGGGGGTGGGCAGGCCCATCGCGGTGCGCAGCGGCGACCGGATGAACACCTCGAAGGACACCAGCGCGCTCACCGGGTTTCCCGGCAGCGTGATGATCGGGATGTCGTCCACGGTGCCCGATCCCTGCGGCATCCCGGGTTGCATGGCGACCTTCACGAAATCCACCGTCCCGCCCAGTGCGTCCTTGACGACCTCGTAGGCGCCCGCGCTCACCCCGCCGGTCGTGATGATCAAGTCGGTGTCGGCGGTGTGCCGTGCCAAGGCGTCGCGGAACGAGTCGACGTCGTCGCCGCTCATCGTCGCCGCCACCACGTCGGCGCCGGCGTCCCGCAGGGCCGCGGCGAGCATCACAGCGTTCGACTCGTAGATCTGTCCGGGTGCCAGCGGTGTGCCGGGTGCGATCAGTTCGGTGCCGGTGGACATCACGAGCACCCGTTGCCGCGGGATCACCGACAGCTCAACGAGACCCAGCGCGGCGACCAGCCCGAGCGCGGCCGGTGTGACCACCTGCCCAGCTCGCAGCACGGGCGTGCCGGCCGTGACGTCCTCACCGGCGCATCGGATGTGCTGGCCGTCTTTGGCGCTGGCGCAGATCTCCACGGTGTCGGTAGCTGCGTTCGTCGCCTCCACCGGTACGACCGCGGTAGCGCCCGCGGGAAGCATCGCACCGGTCATTATCCGGTGTGCGGTACCGGGTTTCAGCGTCAGTACATCGGTGCGCCCGGCCGGGATGTCCTCGGCGACGGGCAGCCGCACGGGGTGCTCGGGTGTCGCCGCTGCCACGTCGTCGGCCAGGACGGCGTATCCGTCCATTGCCGAGTTGTCGAAGCCGGGCAGCGACGACGGCGCGATGACATCGTCGGCCAGCACCATGCCCAGCGCGTCGGCGATGGGCACGCTGACCGGTGCGCGGCGGGTGATCAGTGCGGCTACGACGCGCTGATGCTCTTCGACGGTCCGCATCAGACCGGATAGCTGACGCCGGTCAGCTCCTCGGACATGGTCCACAACCGGCGCTGGATGTCTTCGTTGTGCGACTGTGCGCTCGAGGCAACGACTTTCGGATCGCCCCTCAACTCGCCGAGACCGTCGGGACCGTAGTACTGCCCGCCCTGCGCGCCCGGGTCGGTGGCTGCGCGGAGCGTCGGCAGCGCACCCTTGTCCGCGGGCTGGGCGAAGATCTTCCAGAGGAAGTCGGGTATTACGCCGGGGATGTAGCGCATCAACTCGGTGTCCGAGAAGCCGGGGTGGGCGGCGGCGGCGATCGTCGGCGCGCCCTTGAGCTCGAGGCGGCGCTGCAGTTCGTAGGTGAACAGCAGGTTGGCCAGCTTCGACTGCCCGTATGCCTGGACCCGGTTGTAGCCCGTCTCGAAATGCGGGTCCTCGAACCGGATTCGGGCGATGATCCGGTGGCCGAAGCTGCTGACCGTCACGACGCGCGACCCTTCGACGCTCAGCAGATGGTCGAGCAGCAGGCCGGTCAATGCGAAGTGGCCGAGGTGGTTGGTGCCGAACTGCATCTCGAAACCGTCTTTGGTGGTTTCGCGGTTCGGCACGTACATCACGCCCGCGTTGTTGATCAGCAGATCGATGCGCGGGTGTGCGGCGCGAAGTGCGTCGGCGGCCCTGCGCACGCTGTCCAGTGAGGACAGATCGAGTTCCTGCAGCGCGACGACCGCGTTGGGGCTGACCGCCTTGATGCGGTCCTTCGCTTCGTTGCCCTTGTCGATGTCGCGCACCGCCAGCACCACCTGGGCGCCCTTGTCGGCCAGCGCGGCCGCGGTGTCGTAGCCGAGGCCGCTGTTCGCGCCCGTGACGATGGCGGTTCGTCCGGACTGATCCGGTATGTCGGCCGCGGTCCACTTGCTCCCCATGACGATCAACATACTCAGCGGCCGAAGACTCCACGGTTACCTAGGCTGGACGCCTGATGACCGATCTGTTGGATCTTTTGGACCCCGCGAACAAGCCGAGCCGCAAGGCGCCGCTGGTATGGGCGATCGGCGCGGCGATCCCATGGGCGTTTCTGGCGCTGGGGCAGCTGATGTGGTTCGCGGTGGACCCGCAGGCGTGGTGGGTGCACGCACTGGCGGCGGCGGCCACGCTGCTCGGCATCGTGGTGTTCGTCGTGGTGGTGCCGTGGTGGCGGTATCGCGTGCACCGGTGGGACGTCGACCCGCGGGCGGTGTACACCCGCACCGGCTGGTTGACCCAGGAGCGCCGCATCGCGCCCATCTCGCGCGTACAGACCGTCGACACCGAGCGCGGCCCGCTGGACCGCCTGTTCGGGCTGGCCAACGTCACCGTGACGACCGCGTCGTCGGCGGGTGCGGTGCGCATCGTGGCGCTGGACGCCGATGTGGCCGACAGGGTCGTGGCCCACCTGACCGACATCGCCGCGATCGGTGGCGAGGACGCCACATGACCCACGGAGCCCCGCCTGGTGACTGGCAGCGCCTCAGCCCCCGGATGCTGCTGGTGCACCCGGTGCACGAGGTGCTGCGCCAGATTCCGGTGATCGTCGGGACACTGGTGCTCGGCACCGCGACTGGCAACCCGGTGCTGGCCTTCGCGGCACTGGGCATCACGGTTGCGATCGGTGTGGCGCGCTGGTTCACCACCAGCTACCGCATCGGGCCCGGCGACGTCCAACTGCGGACCGGGGTGCTGCAACGCAAGTTCTTGTCCGTGCCGCGCAACAGGATTCGCTCGGTGTCCACCGACGCCCGGCTACTCCACCGGCTGCTCGGGTTGACCGTGCTGCGGGTCAGCACCGGTCAGGAGGCCAGGAGCGACGCGGCTTTCGCGCTCGACGCCGTGCCCTCCGAGCAGGTGAGCCGGTTGCGTGCGGTGCTGCTGGCCGACTCCCTGGTGGCAGACGCGGACCAGCCCGCCGCGCCGGGTCGGGTGCTCGCCCGATGGACACCGTCGTGGTTGCGCTACAGCCCGCTCAGTTTCACCGGGCTGGCGATGATCGCGGCGGCGGCGGGTGTGGTGTATCAGGTGGCGGCCGGTGGCGGGGTCCGCGACTCGGACCTCGCGCGGTCGGGGCTGGACGCCGCGGAACGGTTCGGGGTGGTGGCCAGCGTCGCGATCGTCGCGGTGGTGCTGCTGCTGGCCTCGGTCGTGCTCTCGGTGCTGCAGTCGTTGTTGACCTACGGGAACCTCGAGTTGCGCCGCGACTTCGAGGTGCTGCACCTGCGGCACGGCCTGATCCGGGTGCGCGAGCACACGTTCGACATGCGCCGGCTGCGCGGGGGAACGCTGCGTGAACCGTTGCTGGTGCGGTTGTTCGGCGGGGCCCGCCTCGACGCGGTGATGACCGGTGTCGGGGGCGAGGGCCAGGCCTCGCTGCTGTTGCCGCCCTGTCCGAAGCGCACCGCGGAGGCGGTGTTGACCGATTTGATCGAACGCCGGGACGCGGTGAGCGGCGCACTGCGGGCGCACGGTCCCGCCGCGACGCGCAGACGCTGGACGCGAGCGTTGCTGCTGCCCATCCTCGTCGCGGTAGTGCTGCTGGTGGCGCCGAGCCCAGCGTGGGTGTGGGTGCCATGGGCCGTGCTGACCGGGTGCTGTGCACTGTTGGCCGCCGACCGCGCGCGCTCGCTTGGACACCGGGTGGGGGACGGGTGGGTGGTCGCGCGCACCGGCAGCTTTCAGCGCCGCCGCGACTGCATCGAGGCGTCGGGCATCATCGGCTGGACCGTGCGGCAGACCTTGATGCAGCGACGTGCCCGGGTGGCGACGTTGGTGGCCGCGACCGCCGCGGGGGTCAAGCACTACCAGGTTCTCGACGTCCCCGCCGACCTGGCGTGGTCGATCGCTGCGGAGGCGTCGCCGTGGGTGGCCGACTGTCGATGGGCCGACCGATAGCGATCGCGCTTCGTCGCAACGACCCGGAACGCGAACGAGGGCGACAACAGTTTCGTCGGGGAATCGATCATTCCGATCACTCGCAGGAATCTCATCATCACGGTTGGATCGCTTTCGGCCGCCGCCATGACCCGGTCCAGGTACATGTTGCTCAGCCGCATCGAAAGGGGCGCGCGGCCCTCCACTTCCGGCAGCGCCAGATCCGAGCCGACGGCGCTCTGCCACGCGATGCGGATCTTCTTGGCGCTGGCGCGGAAGAAGCGCCGCGGAAGGTCGCGATCGCCGTCGAGCAAACACTCGCGCAGTATGAGCGATTCGACGGCCGCCACCGTCATACCCTGGCCGTAGATGGGATTGAAGCTGCAGATCGCATCGCCGAACGCGATCAGGCCGGCCGGCAACCGCCGCATCTTGTCGTAGCGCCGCCAGCGGTTGGACGGCACACGGTAGTGCGCTACCTCGCCCAGCGGCTCGGCGTCCGCGAGCGCTATAAGCGCGCGCGTGGGCGCGAAATCGGCTGCGAATGCGACCATTTCGGCGGTGGTGCGTGGCGGCTCGAGCCCCGCCATGGTGCCCACCCCGAACATGGCGATGTCGTTCTCGCAGCCCATGACCGCGAACATCTTCGGGCGACCCGGCTCGGGCATGACTGCGATGAAATTCTCGTCGATGTCACCGGCCTCGATACGCACCGCCTGGCAGGCATAGGCCAGGTGCACCGTCACCTCATCCTCAATGGGCCGGCCGTAGCCGAATTCGTCGAGGAAAGCCGGTGTGCGCGAACCGCGCCCGGTCGCGTCGACGATGAGATCGGCTGCCAGCGCCGTGGGATGTCGGTTCTCCCGGTTCACCACCTCGACGCCCGTCACACGGCTGTGGTCGGCCGTTGCCGTCAGCCCCAGCACGTCGTGATGCTCGAGGATGGTGACATTCGGAAGGTTGCGCATCCGCCGGAGCACGTGACATTCGAGGAACGGGCGGCTCTGGAAATAGAAGGGCATCGACTCCGAAGCCGCCGCCCGCCCGGCGGTCACGAGTTGATGACCACCCATCGAGAAGCGCAGCTTGGCCAGGTCGCCGTCCCACCTGGTGGCGCCGTCGGCCACGAGTTCGTCGAGAATGCCGGGAAACAACTCGTCCAGGATCTGCGCGCCGCGCGCCAGCAGCGCGTGGATCATCCTGCCCTGCGGGACGCCGCGCCGACACACCGAATCGGCGGGCAGGACATCGCGCTCGACCACCGTCACAGTCCGGTACCTTTCGGCGAGGACCCTCGCGGCCATCAGGCCGCCCATACTCGCGCCGAGGACAACTGCGCGCTCACCCAACACGTCCATGTCCATCCCCTCATCCGTTCGCTTAGACGATTTGGCCTGGTGAGGATAGTTTTCCGGCGGCCGGGGCGGCGCACTAGCGTAGTCGGATACCCCAACTTGGAATCCGCGACGTAGTCGTGCCCCAGCCCTGACGACTTGCGCCGACCGGTTTGCCGTTTACTGTCGGGCCATGGCGATCGGTGGAGTGCTGTTCGACATCGATGGCGTATTGGTGACCTCGTGGCAGCCGATCGCCGGCGCGGCGGAAACCGTGCAGGCGTTGACCGACAACCAGATTGCCTGCTCGTACCTGACCAACACGACGACCCGCACCCGCGTGCAAATCGCCGAGTTGCTCACCGGGGCCGGGATGGCTGTCCGACCCGACGAGGTGATCACCGCGGCGGTGCTGACCGCCCAGTACGTTCGCGATCGGTATCCCGATGCTCGCTGTTTCCTCGTCAACAGCGGGGAGATCGCCGAGGACATGCCCGGTATCGACATCGTGTATTCGCGCGAGTTCAGCGGTCCTCGCGCACCGGAGCCGCCCGATGTGGTGTTGCTCGGCGGCGCCGGCCCCGAGTACAGCCACCTGACGCTGTCGTGGGTCTACGACTGGATGGCCCGGGGGGTGCCCGTGGTCGCGATGCACCGCAGCACCGCGTGGACGACCACCGACGGGTTGCGCATCGACACCGGCATGTACCTGATCGGTATGGAGGAGACGTCCGGCCGCAAGGCGACGGCGGTCGGCAAGCCCGCCCCGGAGGGATTCCTCGCCGCAGCAAGCCGACTCGGCGTCGAGGCCGACGAGATGTACATGGTCGGCGACGACCTCAACAACGACGTGCTGGCCGCGCAGGTGGTCGGTATGACCGGCGTGCTGGTGCGTACCGGTAAGTTCCGCCAGGACACGTTGGACCGTTGGGCTGCAGACGAATTCGCAATGCAACCCAACCATGTGATCGACTCCGTCGCCGATTTGCCCGAGCTTCTCGGACTGTAGGGGAATGTCGATGTGGCAACGGGTGCAGCAGATATTGCTGCAGCGGGGGATCAACACCTACCTGGAGCTCGCGTTGTGGATGACGTTGGTCTACACCGTGTTCGGGGTCGGCTACGCGCTGCTCCACATCGAGCTGATCGGGCAGCTGGAGTCGGCGTTGTCCGGCGACTTCACGATCTTCGCCAACATCGCCGCACTGGTCGTCACGGTGGCGCTCTGGCCTCTGCTGTTGATCAGCTCGCTGGTGTGCGGGGTGGCCGGGTGCGGGGTGTTCTGACGATGACTTCTCGCCCCGGTCTGTACCGCCAAGACTGAGAAGCGCATACAGGCGACCGCCGCAGCACCTCGACAACTCGTCGAGCAACCTCGCGGCCCTCGCCGAGGGGCGCGGCCAGGCCTCCACCCCCGGTGAGCGCTCAACTGTGTACATAAAACCTGGCTGAAAACGTACAAGGATGAGCGCTCGCCACGGTTTCAGGCTAAGCCTGGGCTAGGCCTGCAGGCCGCGCACGGCTTCGATGCGGGCACGCAACTGGTCCGTCGTCGCCGCGGCGACGGCTGGGCCGCCGCAGATCCGGCGCAGCTCCTTGTGGATCCAGCCGTGCGGCTTTCCCGTGCGGTGGTGCGCGATGGACACCAGCGTGTTGAGCTCCTTGCGCAGTTCGCGCAGCTGGCCATGCGTCGACACCCGCGGCACCTCCCCCGAAGCGGTCTGACGGGTGAGCTGCTGTTCTTGCCTGCGCCGCAACAGGTCTCGCATCTGGTCTGGGGCGAGCAGACCGGGGATGCCGAGGTAGTCGGCCTCGTCCTCGCTGCCGACGGCGGCCGCGGTGCCGAACGACGACCCGTCGAAGATCACCTGGTCGAGTTCGGCGTCGGCACCGAGCATCTCGAAGCCGTTGTCGAGATCACCGGCCTCGTCCTTCTTCTTGTTGGCGTCCACGAGTGCCGCGTCGTCCCACTCGCCGGCCGACTCGCGGTGCGGCTTGCCGAGCACGTGGTCACGCTGCGCCTCCATCTCGCTGGCCAGGTCGAGCAGGGCGGCCACCGACGGCAGGAAGATGCTCGCGGTCTCGCCGGGGCGTCGGGATCGGACGTAGCGGCCGATCGCCTGGGCGAAGAACAGCGGGGTCGACGCGGACGTCGCGTACACGCCGACGGCCAGTCGCGGCACGTCGACACCTTCGGAGACCATGCGCACCGCGACCAGCCATCGGTTGGTGCCCGCCGCGTACTCGGCGATGCGATCCGACGAGCCGGGGTCATCGGAGAGCACGAGCGTCGGCGCCTCCCTGGTCAAGGTGGTCAACACCTTGGCGTAGGCCCGCGCGGCCTTCTGGTCCGAAGCGATCACCATCGCGCCCGCGTCGGGCACACCGCCGTTGCGCAGCTGGGTCAACCGCGTGTCGGCGGCCTGCAGCACTGCCGGGATCCACTCACCGGTCGGGTCCAGCACGGTGCGCCATGCGCGCGCGGTCTGCTCGGCGTTGAGCGGTTCGCCGAGGCGTGCGGAGTACTCGTCTCCGGCGCTCGTACGCCAGCGGGCCTCCCCGGAGTAGGCCATGAACACCACCGGCCGGACCACGCCGTCGGCGAGTGCGTCGGAGTACCCGTAGACGTGGTCGGCACGCGAGCGCAGGACTCCGTCGCCGTCGGGTTCGTAGGTGACGAACGGGATCGGGCTGTCGTCGCTGCGGAACGGCGTGCCGGTCAGCGACAGCCGGCGGGTCGCGTCGTCGAAGGCCTCGCGCATCGCATCACCCCAACTCTTGGAGTCGCCGCCGTGGTGAATCTCGTCGAAGACGACCAGCGTGCGGTGGTTCTCGGTGCGGACGCGGTGACGCGACGGGTGGCTGGCCACCTGGGCGTAGGTGACGACGACGCCGTGGTACTCCGACGAGTGGTGCGCGGCGCTGTTGGAGAACTTCGGGTCCAGGGAGAGCCCGAGCCGGGCCGCGGCCAGCGCCCACTGCGTCTTGAGGTGTTCGGTCGGCACCACGACGGTGACCCGCTCGACGGTACCGTCGGCCAACAACTCGCCGGCGACGCGCAGGGCAAACGCCGTCTTGCCTGCGCCGGGGGTGGCCACGGCCAAGAAGTCACGCGGTTTGGCACCGAGATAGCGCACCAATGCCCGCCGCTGCCAGCCCCGCAAAGCCTGGGTGCTGGGCGCTGCGTCAGCCCGCACCCAAGACTCCTTCCTAGACCAGATGGACTCTACTGCAACAGATTCCGGACAGGCACCTCGCGCGGCGTGTCGGGAGGCGTGTCGGATCTGGCGGTTCCTTGGTCCGGTCTGGCTTGGTGGCCGTCGGTGCTGAATTCGGCTTTGGAGAAGCCGATCCCAGAATGGGATGCATTCGGCTAGTATCGCGGTGTGAGCAAGCAAATTGCGGTACGCCTGCCGGAGTCGCTGGTGGTTGAGCTGGATCGTCTTGTTGCTGCCGGCCGCGCGCGGAGCCGCGCTTCCCTGGTGGAAGCCGCACTCGAGCGGGAACTGCGCCGTCTGGTTGCGGTCAGCGACGCCGAGACCCTGCGCCGCGTCGGACCGGCCGACGATCTCGACGGTCTCGTCGAATGGACTGTCGCCAACATCGGCGGCGAGGGGTGACCGCGCGCGAAATATGCCTCGCCAAACTCGACAAGACTCGGCCTGTCGTGGTGTTGACGCGGGCTACTGCGCGCCCGGCGATGACGAAGGTGACGGTCGCTCCGATCACGTCGACAGTGAAGGGACTGAGCAGTGAAGTCCCCGTCGGCCCGGAGAACGGACTCGACAACGTGGGTGCAATATCACTGGACAACGTGGTGACCATTCCGGCGGTACTCCTCGGCCGAAACGTCGGGTTTCTTTCCGAACCGCAAGAGCGCCGGTTGGCGGTCGCGACGGTGCTGGCGTTTGACCTCGACATTCCGTTGCTCGCGGACTGAGTGGTCGAAGATCGCCGCACGGCCTAGTCAGGTAGGCTGCGACGCCGTAACGAGGGCCGGTGCTGGCAGGCGTGGCTGTTTTCGTTGTATCGAAAATCCTGCCGCGGTCGTTGTTGCGCGCGCAGAACGGGAGGACATACGCGTGACGGCGCTGCATTTCATCTCTGGCCTACCGCGATCAGGGTCGACGCTGTTGGCGGCCCTGCTGCGACAGAACCCGCGCTTTCAGGCCGGGATGTCGGGCCCGTTGGCCGGTCTGTTCGACGCCCTGCTCGCCCAGATGAGCGCCCGCAACGAGTTTTCGGTGTTCCTCGACGACGCCAAACGCCAGCGCATCCTGCATGGGCTCTTTGACAGTTTCTACGCCGACTGCACCGCCGAGGTCGTCTTCGACACCAACCGTGCTTGGTGTGCCCGGATGCCGGCGATTGCGCAGCTGTTTCCGGATGCGAAAGTCGTTGCCTGCGTGCGCGAGTTGCCGTGGGTGATCGACAGCATTGAACGGTTGGTCCAGCGCAACGTGTTCAGCCCGTCGTCGATCTTCAATTACAGCCCGGGCGGCACCGTCTACACGAGGGCCAACGACGTCGCCGCGCAGGACGGCATGGTCGGCGGTCCCTACGATGCCCTCAAACAGGCGTGCTACGGTGCCCAGCGCGACCGCCTGCTGCTGGTGCAGTACGAAACTTTGGCTGCTGAGCCGGCGAAGGTCATGCGAGCCATCTACGCCTTCATCGGTGAGCCGGTTTTCGAGCACGACTTCAGCCACGTCGACTACGACGTCACCGAGTTCGACGAACGGGCCGGAACACCGGGTCTGCACACTGTGCGAGCTGAGGTGAAAGCCGAACCGCGCGAAACCGTGCTGCCGCCGGATCTTTTCAATCGCTTTGTCAACGACGCGTTCTGGCGTGATAAGGGCAAGGTCTCTGACGGCCTGCAGGTCGTGTGAGCGGACCGGACCGGATTAAGTGAAGACCCCGCACATCCTGGTGTGCGGGGTCTTCTCCGTCCGCAGGAATACGGTCAGGGCTTGTCCTGTCCTTGCGCACCCACGAGATTCTGGTTGGCGACATCGGCAGAAGTAGCCGAGATCGGGGCTGCGCCGCCGTTGCCACCGGTGATGCCGGGCCCAGTCCCGGATCCTCCGTTGCCGCCGGTGGCCGAGCTGTCGGTGACCGTGTGGCCGTTGCCGGCCGTGATTGTGCCAGCACCGCCGGCACCGCCCTTGCCGCCGGAGAACCCGGTGCCGGCGTTGCCGCCGAAGGCGTCGCTGCCGGTCACGGTGCCGTTGTCGGCAGTGATCCTGGCCTGGCCACCGTTGGCGGTGTTGCTACCGTCGCCGCCTTGCACCTCGCTTCCGTTGACCTGGCCTCCGGTGCTGACCGTCACGGTCGCGCCGCCACCGGTGCCACCGCTTCCGGCATTGCCACCGGTGACCTCGACGTCGGAAACCGAACTTCCCCCGGCGGCGTTGATGGTGGCGCCGCCGCCGGCAGCGCCGTCGGCGTTGGCACCCGCGGTCGCGCTGCTGTTGGTCACCGTGCCGCCATTGGTGGTGATGTTCCCGTTGTTTCCCTGGCCACTGGCACCGGTGAAGCCGTTACCGGCGGTGGCATGGCTGTCGGTCACGATGTCGCCGACACCGTTGAGCCGGATAACGCCCTCGCCACCGTTGCGCCCGGCGACGCCGCTCTGGCCGATCCCGCCGTCGCCACCGGTAGCGGTGACACGGTCGGCGATGGTGTTTGCTGCGTTCGCGTAGACCGCACCGGGCCTGCCAAGGCCGCCCGTATTGCCGGCATTGATGCCGTCGCCGCCGTCGCCGCCCGTGGCGATGCCGTTGGCTCGCGCACCGTTGCCCAGGGTGACCACCTGCCCCGTCCATCCGGCACCGCCGGTGCCGCCGTTGATGCCGGTACCACCGGCACCGCCGAAGCTGCTACCCGAGACCGCCGAATTATCGGCGCCGGTGAGCATGGCGCCCTGACCGCCAACACCACCTTTGCCGCCGCCGGTCGCGCCGCCGCCCGCGCCGCCCTTCGCGTATCCCTCGGCGGTGCTGTTGGTGGCGCTGTAGGCCCCGAAGCCGGTCTGGACCGAGCCGCTGGCACCGCCGCCGCCGATGCTGTTGGCGCCGTCGGCGTAGCCGCCCGCACCACCGATACCGGTGCCGCGGGCCTTGCTACCGGTCCGCAGAGCGGAGACCCCGCCTCCAGCGCCGGCACCACCGGTACCACCGTTGCTGCCCGCCCCGCCGGCACCGCCGGTGGCCGCTCCGCTGGCCACCGCACCGCTGGCGGTAGCCGAGACTGTGCCCGCACCGCCGGCGCCACCCGTTCCGCCGTTGACGCCGGTACCACCGTCGCCGCCTTTCGCGACGGTCGGGGTATCGGCATCGGCGCCCACGACATGGCCACCGTTGCTGGCCGTGATCGTGGCGATACCACCCTGACCGCCGACACCGCCGTCGTCATCGCCGAAGCCGGCGTTACCGCCGGTCGCGATGGCGTCGGTGATGCTGCTGCCGGCGCCGGATGCCGTGAGAGTCGCATTGCCGCCAACAGCGGTGTCAGAGCCGTTCCCACCATTCGCGGAACTGTCGGAGATGGACGCGCCGCCGGTGACGGTCGCCGAGGCGTTCCCACCGGCCTTGCCGGTCCCGGCATCGCCGCCGGTGACATGGGTGTCGCTGACGGCACCGGCCGAACCGCCGGTGACGCTGATGCTGGCGCCGCCACCGACAGCCCCGTCGGTGTTGGTGCCGGCGATCGCGGAGCTGTTGGTGATCGTGCCGAGGCTGGTGTTGAGTTGCGCGTTGTTGCCGTTGAACCCGGCGACACCGTCACCACCTTCTGCGACGCTGCCGGTGATCTCATCTCCGTTACCCCGGGCCGTGATTCTGGCCCAACCGCCGTTGCCGCCATCGACGTTGCCCTGACTATCTGCGCCCTGGCCACCCATCGCTTCGCCCTCGGCGACGCTGTTGACACCAGCAGCACCGGATGCTTGCCCGGCAGCGACGAGGGCGTCACCGCCAGCGCCACCTGTAACACCGGTACCGGTACCGCTGCCGCCAGCACCGGCAGTGGCGGTGCCTTCGGCTGTGGAGCCGTTGCCCTTTGCCACGATCTGCGCGCGCTGCGACGCGCCGCCGGTTCCACCGCCTGTGCCCCCCTGGTGACCGGCACCGCCGGCACCGCCATAGGCGAAGCCCACGGCGGTCGAGTCGTTCCCGGTGGCGAGCACGCTGGCAAAGCCGCCGATACCGCCGTGGCCGCCCGTGGTCGCGGCGCCGCCGGCGCCGCCGAGGGCGTACCCGCTGGCGCTGCTGTTGTCGCCGAGGCCGGCGTAGTAACCGGTCTGGATATAGCCGCTGCCACCGTTACCGCCGGTACTGCCGGCGCCATCGGCGGATCCGCCGGCACCACCAATACCTGTGCCCGTGGCCGTGCTGCCTGTCCGATCCGCAATAATCCAACCCCCAGCGCCTGCGCCACCGATTCCATCATTGCTGCCGATACCGCCGGCACCACCGCGGCCGGTGCCACTGGCCGTGGCGTTGACGGCCGTCGCCCGAACAGTGCCCTGTCCGCCGGCGCCGCCTATCCCGCCGTTGCTGCCTTCGCCACCGGCGCCGCCGACTGCGCCGTCACCGGTCGCCGACGCGTGTCCGCCGTCCTGGGCCAGGACGTAGCCTTTACCGCCGGCACCGCCCGTACCCGTGCCGACCGCGTCGCCGCCGAGACCACCGGTCGCGGTGCCATCGGCCTTGCTGTTGGCGCCTCCGGCCCAGATTTCGCCGTACCCGCCGGCACCGCCGTTGCCGCCGGGCCCGGCGGCCGAACCGTTGCCGCCGTCGCCACCGGCAGCACCGGTCGCCGTGGCACCGTTGACGACACCGCCGCGATCGGCGCCGACCAGTGCCTGACCGCCGGCACCACCCGTGCCGCCGACAACGGCGTTGTCGTTGTAGCCACCGTCGCCGCCGGCACCACCGGTGGCCTTGCCATTGGTGACCGTGCTCCCGGCAGGTCCGGTGTAGTCGTAGACACCGACCCAGCCCTGTTCGCCCTTGCCGCCGTCGCCGCCGTTACCGTCGCCGCCGGCGCCGCCGGTCGCCGTACCCGACGTCGTCTTGCCGTTGAACCCGGTCACCTGTGCCGAACCACCGGCACCACCGCTAGCTCCCGCAGCACTGGCGTCACCACCCGCACCGCCGACGGCGTCACCATCAGCGACACCCGTCAATCCGACTGCGAACACCAGGCCGTACGCGCCGGCACCAGCGGTACCACCGTTGGAGGCATCGCCACCCTCGCCGCCTCTTGCCGTACCGGTGGCAAGACCGCCTGCGGGACCACCGGTGTAACCGGCCTGCACCCAGGCGTCGCCCCCGGCGCCGCCGACACTGCCGGCCCCGGTGCCGTCGCCGCCTTCACCGCCGGTGCTATCTCCGTCGGCGACACCACCCGGACCAGCGTTGGTTATGCCTTCGCCGCCTGCACCACCGATACCGCCATCGCGGCCCTCGCCGCCGGCGCCGCCAACACCGCTACCGCCGGCGTTACTGCTGAGACCGATTGCCTGAATGCCACCGGTCCCACCGGCGCCGCCGGTACCGGTACCCACCGAGTTACCGCCGGCGCCGCCGGTCGCGTCACCCGCCGCGGTGGATCCAGCGCCGTCGCTCCAGATGATGGCGGCCCCGCCGGTGCCGCCTCGGCCGCCGGCGGCAACCGTCGTGCCGTCGCCGCCCTTGCCGCCACGACCACCGATGGCCGTGCCGCTGGCGATCCCGGTGTTCACGCCCTGAACGACGGCACCGCCGCCGCCACCGCCGCCACCGCCACCTTGGCCGGGTCCGCTGGTCGTGCCCGCCGCGCCGGCGCCGCCGGCTCCACCAAGTCCTCCCGTGGCACCGGTGCCGACGCTCACGCCGGTTCCACCGGAACCACCTGCGCCGCCGTCACCGTTCACGCCGCCAACGAGGCTGGTCGTGCCGCCCGTGCCGCCGGTGCCGCCGGCACCGCCGGCCTGGGGAACCGTGGAATCAGCAAGGACAATGAGACCTTCGCCGTCGCCGCCGGTTCCGCCGGCGCCGCCTTTGCCGGCGATCGGACCGTCGCCGCCGTCTCCGCCTCGACCGCCCTTACCGGCAGCCAGGTTGGTGCCGCCGCCGACTCCGTCCCCGCCGCGTCCGCCCTCACCGGCGACGCTGTTGACGGCGCCGTTCGCGCCGGCGACACCATCGCGCACGAGGAAGCCGAAGAGCCCGCTGCCTGTCCCGGCCGCACCGCCGTTACCCGCGCTGCCGCCGGAGGTTCCACCCTTACCGCCGTCACCGCCGTCGTACTGGCCAAGCGCGGCGTCGCCGTTGGCACCTTTCCCGCCGGTCCCACCGGCGCCCTGGGCGCCGCCGGCGCCGCCATCGCCGGCACTGACGAAGAACCATCCGGTGGCGTTGCCGCCGGCACCGCCGTCACCGCCGGCCCCGCCGATGCCGCCGTTCGCGCCGTTGCCGAGACCGTTGCCCCAGTCCACATTCCAGTCGCCGTCTTGTCCGGTGGCGCCAGTGAGGCCGTTGCCGCCTCGGCCGCCGTCGCCGGCGATGCTCAAGAACCAGCCGCGGCCATCGCCGCCGTCGCCGCCGTCGCCGGCGGTGAGCCCGGCAGCAGCCGCGCCGCCGTCGCCGCCGCGACCGCCGATGCCCATGAACCGACCACCATCACCGCCGTCGCCGCCGTCGAGGCCGGCCCACCCGGCCCCTCCGTCGCCGCCGTCGCCGAACCAGCCGGCATCCCCGCCGTCACCGCCGGCCACGCCAGCGGCCACCCCGTCGTAGCCATCGCCACCGTCGCCGAACCAGAGCCCGCCATCGCCGCCGTCCGGATTGTCGAAGGTGCCGTCGGCGCCGTTGCCGATCAGGTATTGCCCGGAGATGGAATTGATCGCGCCGCTGATAGAGGCACCGATCGGGTTGTCGATCAACAGGAGCTGGCCCGCAGAGTGCAGCGGTTGATACACCAGCCAGTTGACGATCTCCGCGGTGTCGAACGATGCGGGACCAATGAACGCCGGGTCAACCAATGCCCCAGGAGCCAGGCTCAGCGCCTGAGGTTGGCTGGTGAGAGCCGACGGTTGGAGGTTGGGGATCAACCGGTTCTCGGCCAGGTTCGTGCCATCCAACGAGTACGCGGATTGGCGGCGCGCCCAGGCCAGCACCGCCCACAGCCCGGGCATGTCGGCCGGGACCGTCGGTCCGTTGGGTGTCAGGACGGTGCCCAGGGTGATCGCGGAGAGCAGTCCGCTGAACGGAGTGATCCGCGCAGCAGTGGTTGTCGGTGTCGGTTCGGGGCTGGGGGGAACGAACGTGGTGACCCTTGATTGGCCAGGCTCTGTCGTCTGACCGGTGAGTGGGCCGTCGAGCGTTGGCGAGGGTAACGGGGCGATCCCGGCCGTACGAAGGCGTTCTCCCGCCAACGAGGTGGCCTCGTGCACTTCGGCGGCGATCTGCCCGCCCAGGCTGCCGAGCCCTGCGCGGCCGGTCGGCACGTCGGCAGCGTGGCGCGACAAGGCTCCTGACTTCCGGTCGACCTTTTCGATGCTTGACGTATCAGGCGGAGTCTGCGGGTTGGGATCCTGAACCGGCTCCGACTCGGGAAGAGGGGTCGTGCTGTCGTCGGCTGGTATGAGTCCGATGCTGCGCGCGCCGTCCTCGAGGTTCGACCTGGCCTCGGTGACCTGGTCGCGCAAGCGCTGTTCCACGCCGCCGAGCACGTCCTGCGGCGAGCTGATCTTGACTTTGGGGCGCTGTGGTTCGTCGTCCGCGGTGTTGGCGCCGGCGGGTCTGCGTTCGATGCGACTCGTGGCGTCATCGAGGGTTTTCTTGGCCTCGGTGACGCGATCGCGCAGACGCTGCCCCACTCGCTCGCGCGTGTCCTGCGAGGAACCGATCGTGACTTTGGGCCGCTGCGGTTTGTCGCCCGCGTTGCTGGTGCTGCTGCTCTTGCTGTTGTCGTTCTTGGCGCTGTTGTCGCTCTTATCGCCGGTGTCGGTCGACGTGGAGTTGGAGTCGTTGGAGGTGCCGTCCGGTGTCGCCAGGGCTGCCGGGCAGCCCACGACCCACGCGGTGCCGATACCCAGCGCCACCGCCAGCGCACCGACCCGACCCACGAACTGACTGTGACCCGACATCTCAGAATCTCTCTTTCGCTTGACCGGAACCGAGTTTGCCAGACGGTCCCACGACGCCCGTTTCGGGGGGAAACTAACACACCGGCGGAAGCCTTACACAAAATTGCCGCCGCATGGCGGCATTTCAAGATCTGATGCGCATGAGCAAAGCGAAATGACCACACGCCGTCGAGCAGCTGGATCGCGGCGTTGTCGGTCAGGTCCGATGTGGTGTGGAGCTGACTCCGGAAAGCACTCGTGTTCACGCCAAACCAGTCGCGGTGGTTGCCTCGGTCACGTCGGTCAGCCGGGCCGGTCTTCGAGGTACGCCTCGTGCAGCGCACCCCGAGCAAACAGCGTCAGGAACCACGCCGGATCATCGATCTCGTTGCGGGAGCCGTGGACGCGGCGTGTGGAAGTCCCATTGCGTTACCCATCCGTTAAATTTTGCCCGGTGGTGCTTGACCGTCCTGGCGGCTCGAACAAACTGCGGAGATCGCCGGTGGAAAAGGGACCGGAGGGCCGGCCATTCGTAGGTGCCGGCACGTCAACCCCGCCGATGCCGAAGCGGCTGACCGAGGCGACCGCGAGCGGCGTGAACGCGTCGCACACGACCTTGCACTCGCCATAGTCGAGTGCTAGAAATGCAGTTGGCACTCGCGACCAGTGAGTGCTAGGTCGGGACGGTGAGGCCACGGGCCGCATCTGCGGAGCACACCCGAGCCGTCCGTCGCGGGCACTGCACCCGACCGCAGACGTGCCATCCCCAATCCGGAGGAACACTTCGCAATGGCCAAGACAATTGCGTATGACGAAGAGGCCCGCCGCGGCCTCGAGCGGGGCCTGAACAGCCTCGCCGACGCGGTAAAGGTGACGTTGGGCCCCAAGGGTCGCAACGTCGTCCTGGAGAAGAAGTGGGGCGCTCCCACGATCACCAACGATGGCGTGTCCATCGCCAAGGAGATCGAGCTGGAGGACCCGTACGAGAAGATCGGTGCTGAGCTGGTCAAAGAGGTCGCCAAGAAGACCGACGACGTCGCGGGTGACGGCACCACCACCGCCACCGTGCTGGCCCAGGCGCTGGTGCGCGAGGGGCTGCGCAACGTCGCTGCGGGCGCGAACCCGCTCGGCCTGAAGCGCGGCATCGAGAAGGCCGTCGAGAAGATCACCGAGACGCTGCTGAAGTCCGCCAAGGAGGTCGAGACCAAGGATCAGATCGCTGCCACCGCCGCGATCTCGGCCGGCGACACCCAGATCGGCGAGCTGATCGCCGAGGCCATGGACAAGGTCGGCAACGAGGGTGTCATCACCGTCGAGGAGTCGAACACCTTCGGCCTGCAGCTGGAGCTGACCGAGGGTATGCGCTTCGACAAGGGCTACATCTCGGGTTACTTCGTCACCGACGCCGAGCGTCAGGAAGCGGTCCTCGAGGATCCGTACATCCTGCTCGTGTCGTCGAAGGTGTCGACGGTCAAGGACCTGCTGCCGCTGCTGGAGAAGGTCATCCAGTCCGGCAAGCCGCTGCTGATCATCGCCGAGGATGTCGAGGGCGAGGCGCTGTCCACGCTGGTCGTCAACAAGATTCGCGGCACCTTCAAGTCCGTCGCCGTCAAGGCCCCGGGCTTCGGTGACCGCCGCAAGGCGATGCTGCAGGACATGGCCATCCTCACCGGTGGTCAGGTCATCAGCGAAGAGGTCGGCCTCTCGCTCGAGACCGCGGACGTTTCGCTGCTGGGCAAGGCGCGCAAGGTGGTCGTCACCAAGGACGAGACCACCATCGTCGAGGGCGCCGGTGACTCCGACGCGATCGCCGGGCGCGTGGCCCAGATCCGCGCCGAGATCGAGAACAGCGACAGCGACTACGACCGCGAGAAGCTGCAGGAGCGCCTGGCCAAGCTGGCCGGTGGTGTTGCGGTGATCAAGGCCGGCGCTGCCACGGAGGTCGAACTCAAGGAGCGCAAGCACCGCATCGAGGACGCGGTTCGCAACGCCAAGGCGGCCGTCGAGGAGGGCATCGTCGCCGGTGGTGGCGTGGCCCTGCTGCAGGCCGCGCCGACGCTGGACGATCTGAAGCTGGAGGGTGACGAGGCCACCGGCGCGAACATCGTCCGCGTGGCGCTCGAGGCTCCGCTGAAGCAGATCGCCTTCAACGGTGGCCTGGAGCCCGGCGTGGTGGCCGAGAAGGTCCGCAACTCGGAGAAGGGCGTCGGCCTCAACGCCGCGACCGGCGAGTACGAGGACCTGCTCAAGGCCGGCGTTGCCGATCCGGTGAAGGTGACGCGTTCGGCGCTGCAGAACGCGGCGTCCATCGCGGCGCTGTTCCTGACCACGGAGGCTGTCGTCGCCGACAAGCCGGAGAAAGCGGCCGCCGGCCCGGCCGACCCGACCGGTGGCATGGGCGGCATGGACTTCTAAGTCTGGTCCTTACGGGAAAGCCCGGGGTGTGCTTCGGCACCCCGGGCTTTTTCGTTCCGCTACTTCTTCAGCGGGACGCAGTCGTGGAGACAGTCCGGGCTCGTCGACGGCGACTCCGGCGTCGCCTTGCGATGCAGCACGGCGCGGGTCGGTTCGATCGACAAGGAGCCGTCCGACGGCTGCGCACGGCCGTCGACGATCAGCGAGTAGCCGCCCGGCTCGCGGGGAGGCCAGACGATGGTGACGTCGCCGTGCCGGGTGGTGTTCTCGCGCGTATGGCTGCCGACCGCGCCGACGTCGAGCCTGCCGTCGCCGAACACCGGTTCGACGGTGACGGTGTGCGCGCGATAGTCGTCGCCGACGGAGATCAGGTAGGCGAACCCGAAGTCGCCTAACACGTCAGCCAACCGGTCGAGATCCACTTTCACGCTCATAGGGCCATCCTAAATTCCCGCGAGCGCTCAACCAGGTACGGTTTCGGCCCGAAATTCCGTACCACGATGAGCGCTCGGCACCTGTCATGCCGCCTTCATGCCGTCGGTACGGGTTGACGGCCGCGGATCAGCCTGCCGGGACGTGCCGCGGTGGGTGTGCCGTTCTCGGCGATGATCTCGCCCGAGACGACGGTCGCGACGTACCCGTCGGCGCCCTGGTCCAGGCGGCGCCCGCCCGCGGGCAGATCGTAGGTGATGACCGGCTTGCGCAAGTGCAGCGCACCGTGGTCGATGACGTTCAGGTCGGCCTTGTATCCGACCGCGATCCGGCCGCGGTCGGCCAGTCCGGCCACCCGGGCCGGCACCGACGTCAGCTCGCGCACCGCCTCGGCCACCGACAGCCGGCCGGACGCGCGGTCGCGCGACCAGTGCGTCAGCATGTACGTGGGAAAGCTTGCGTCGCAGATCATTCCGTAATGCGCGCCGCCGTCGCCGAGACCCAGCACGACGTCGTCGCGGCGGATCAACTCCGCCACCGTGTCGAGTGAGCCGTCGCGGAAGTTGGCCAGCGTCACCAGCAGGATCGCGTGGCCGTCGTCGTCGAGCAGCCGGTCGTATGCCTCCTCGAGCGGGCTGACACCGCGAGCACGGGCACGGCTGGCGATGCTCTCGGATCGCGGTGGCTCGTAGTTCGGCGGATCGCCCAGTGGGAACATCCACTCGAACGCCTGCGCGGCGAACATCAGCGGGTGTCCCTCGCCCGCCGGCTGGTCCGACAGAATCCGTTGCCGGACTTCGGGTTTGCGCATTTGCGCGACGCGATCGGCCAGCGCAAGGCCGGCCAGCTCCTGGTAGCTCGGGTACATCAGGAACGGGTTGCCGGACAGCTCGAGGCCGAGCACCAGTCCGATGGGCCGGGGGAAGATCTGCGCGGTGATCTCACCGCCGTCGATGTTGGCCTTCTCGACCATCGCCAGCGCATCGACGAAGAACGGCTCGCCGGCGTTGCCGATCGCCAACGTGAACGTCACGGGCAGGCCGACCTCGGCGGCCACGTCGAACACCGTGCGCAGCACGGGCTCGTAGTCCCCGGCCACCAGGTCGGGCACGAACTGGATCAGACCCCCGCCGGCGTCGTCGACCCCGCGCGCGATCGCCTCGATCTCGGCGCGGTCGGCGTCGTAACTCGGGATCGGCCGGCCGCTTTCGGTCTTGTGCAGCGTGAACCGCGACGAGGCGAAACCCAGCGCGCCGGCCTGCACCGCTTCGGCGGCCAATTTGCGCATCATGGCCAGGTCCTCGGCGGCGGCCGGTTCACGGTCGACGCCGCGCCGGCCCATCACGTACACCCGCAGCGGCGAGTGAGGCAGGAATGCCGCGACGTCGATGTCGCGCCGCCCGGCGTCCAACGCGTCGAGGAACTCGGGGAAGGTCTCCCAGTGCCAGGGCAGCCCGTCCACCATCACCACACCGGGGATGTCCTCGACCCCGGCCATCACATCGACAAGCACGTCGTGGTCGTCCGGCCGGCACGGCGCGAAACCCACGCCGCAGTTGCCGATCACCACCGTGGTCACGCCGTGCGCCGACGACGGGGTCAGCCGGTCCGACCAGATGGCCTGACCGTCGTAGTGGGTGTGCAGGTCGACGAATCCGGGGGTGACGAGAAGTCCGGTCGCATCGATCTCCCGCGTGCCGGGTTCGTCCACCCGGCCTACCGCCAAGATCACGCCGTCGGAAACCGCCACGTCGCCGACGTAGGGCTCACCGCCGAGACCGTCGACGATGGTGCCGCCTCTGATGACGAGTTCATATGTCATACGTCGAATCTACGATGAGCCGGTGATCGATCACTTCGGAATCAACTGCGCGGACTGGGAGCGATCGAAGGCGTTCTACGACAGGGTGCTGGGCGTGCTCGGTTACACCCGCCAACTGGACTATCGGGTCGCCATCGGGTACGGCAGGGACGGTAAACCCGACTTCTGGATCGCGGATATGAACGCAGGCGACGCGGCGGGTCCCAACCGTGAGGTGCACTTCGCGTTCCAGGCCGCCAACGAGGACGCCGTGCAGGCGTTCTACGACGCGGCGCTCGAGATGGGCGCGGCGCCGCTGCACGCACCGCGGCTGTGGCCGGAGTACCACCCTGGGTACTACGGCGCCTTCGTGCGGGACCCGGACGCCAACAACATCGAGGCGGTCTTTCACGGGTCGGGGCCGCAAGGCTGACGTACGGTCGAGGTCATGGCCGACTCAGACGTGGCAGTGGTCCGTGAAGTCCTGCGCGACGCGTTCACGCGACTCATCGAGCATGTCGAGAACCTCACCGACGGGCTGACCGACGAGACCGCGTTCTTCCGGCCCACGTCGACGGCCAACAGCATCGCCTGGCTGATCTGGCACAGCGCCCGTCAACAGGACGTCCAGGTCAGCGATATCGCGGGCACGGAGCAGGTCTGGCTGCGTGACGGCTGGGTCGACCGGTTCGGTCTGGACTTACCCCGCGAGGACATGGGCTACGGGCACAGCCCCGACGAAGTCGACCGGGTGCGCGTCTCGGCGGACCTGCTCGCTGGGTACGCCCACGCGGTGCACAAAGCGACACTCGCGTACATCGCGTCCGTGACGCCCGACGAGCTGAGCCGCATCGTCGACAGCCACTGGGATCCACCGGTGACTGCCAGCGTGCGCCTGGTGAGCATCATCGACGACGGCGCCCAGCACCTCGGCCAGGCGGCATATATCCGCGGAATCGCGTGATCCGGTCGCAGCCGCGACTTGACACGTGTCAACCCTGGGTGCGATCTACGTCACAGCGACGGCTAGCATGGTGTCATGACTGCGACGTCTGACGTTGAGCTGCCTGACACCAGCACCATCCACAACCCCGCAACCGGAGCCGTCGCGGGCACCGTGCGCTGGACCGATCCCGCCGACGTGCCGCGTATCGCGGCCGGCCTGCGCCAGGCGCAGCGGCAGTGGGAGGCCCGGGGCGCCAAGGGCCGGGCCAAGGTGCTGGCCCGGTACGCAGTGTGGCTCGGCGAGCATCGCGACGAGATCGAGTCGTTGCTGATCAAGGAGACCGGCAAGTCGGCCGTCGACGCGGCGCAGGAAGTACCGCTGCTGATCATGATCGCCTCGTACTACATCAAGACCATGGAGAAGGCGCTCGCGCCCGAGCGCAGGCCTGCATCGTTGCCGTTCCTGTCGATCAAGAAGATCGAGGTGCACTATCGGCCCCGCGCGGTCGTCGGGATCATCGCACCGTGGAACTACCCGGTGGCCAATGCGTTGATGGACGCCATCGGCGCGCTGGCCGCGGGCTGTGCGGTGCTGCTCAAGCCGTCGGAGCGCACGCCGCTGACCGCCGAACTGCTGCTGCGGGGCTGGCTGGACTCGGGTGCGCCGGAGGTGCTGGCACTGGCGCAGGGCGCCCGCGAAGTCTCCGAGGCCGTCATCGACAACGCCGACTTCGTCCAGTTCACCGGCTCCAGCGCGACGGGCGCGAAGGTGATGGAGCGGGCCGCTCGTCGGCTCACCCCGGTCAGCCTCGAACTCGGCGGCAAGGATCCGATGATCGTGCTGGAGGACGCCGACATCGACCTGGCGGCCCACGCCGCGGTGTGGGGTGCGTTCTTCAACGCGGGGCAGACGTGTGTGTCGGTGGAGCGGGTCTACGTGCTCGAGCCGGTTTACGACCAGTTCGTCGCCGCGGTGGTACGCGACGTCGAGAAGCTGAAGATGGGCGCGGGCGACGGCTACGACTTCGGGTCGCTGATCGACGAGTCACAGGTCGCGGTGACCGCCCGGCACGTCGACGATGCGCTCGCCAAGGGCGCGAAGGCGCTGACCGGCGGGAAGCGCCCGGACGACGGAAAGGGCAGCTTCTATCCGCCCACCGTGCTGGTCGACGTGGACCACTCGATGTTGTGTATGACCGAGGAGACCTTCGGCCCGACTCTGCCCATCATGAAAGTGAGGACCGTCGACGAGGCGATCCGGCTGTCCAACGACAGCCCCTACGGGTTGAGCGCGGCGGTGTTCGCCAAAGACATCGATCGCGCCAAAGATGTTGCGGTGGAGCTGGATTGCGGTGCGGTCAACATCAACGACGTGATCTCGAACCTGATGTGCACGACGGCCCCGATGGGGGGTTGGAAGACGTCGGGTCTGGGGGCGCGGTTCGGCGGGGCGGACGGGTTGCGCAAGTACTGCCGCCAGGAGGCAGTGGTGGCGCCGCGCACCAACGTCGGCGCGGGCGGCAACTACTACAACAATTCGCCCAAGGCGCTGCAGCGGATGAACAAGCTGATGACGAAGCTCGCGCTGATCACGCCGAAGCGGGCCGCCAAGTAGCGGAACGTCTTCCCCAATCGCGGCGAGAGTACGGTTTCTGACGCGGTTACTCGCGTTTCGTGTCAGAAACCGTACTTTCGTTGAGGAGGATGCGCGTGCGGTCGGTGGCAACCGTGTTTCTGTGGCTCATCACCACCGCTCTGCTCGCGGTCGCCGTCCCGACGATGTGGGCACAGCGGAACGTGGTCGACGCCAACGGGTATTCGGCGTTAACGGAGTCGGCGGCCAAGGACCCGCAACTACAGAAGCCGATGGCGGGGATCCTCGCGACGGAAGTCTCGGCATATCTGTCCGACAACGGTTACGACGTCGACAACGGCATGATCCGGGGCGTCGCCTCGGCCTACACCGCAAACCCAACCTTCCCCGGCCAGTTCGCCCTGGCCAACACGGTCGGACACCGCTGGATGTTCACCGACTCGGCCCGACAGGTCGAGGGCACCGACGAGTGGATCCTCGACCTCGGCCCGATGCTCGCCGACGAGTCGTTCCGCCGGACGCTGGGCAACGTCGGGGTCGCGACACCCGAATCGCTGCCGGTACCGGTGTCCATCACGGACACCTGGCGGCCCGGTCAGCTCAAGCGGGTTTCGACGTGGGGGCCGTGGCTCAGCGTCGGTGCCGCGGTCCTCACCGGGGTGTTCGCTCTGCTGGTGCTCGCTGCGGCCCGCAGTCGTGGCAGAGCGCTTGCCGCACTGGGTGTTTCGGCTCTGATCGTGGGTGCTGCCGGTTGGGCCGGCGTGGAGGTGGCGCGGCGCTCCATCGACAACACGTTGAACCGGCTCTCGGGTGACATCCGCGAGGTCGCCGACGTGATGCTGGCCCACGCCGTGGACAGCTTTCACCACTGGCTGAACCTCACCTTGGCGGCGGGTGGAGTGCTCGTGGTGTTCGGTGTGCTCGTGTCGGCGCTCGGCGGGTTGCGCCGACGCGACGTTTAGCCCACCTCGGTATTGCTACCGTCAGTCCATGCCGTTCGTCTCCGACATCGCGGGCCCGCATGGGCCGGTCGAGATGTGGCCGCCCGTGGTCACCGGCGCGTTGCGCCGCACCAGCACCATCGACGCGTTGTTGGATTCCGGTCAGGGCTCGACGATGTGTGACGGGTCAGGACGTTTCTCTGGCGGCGCCTGGCTGTAGTCCCCCCACGGCCCGTCGCGGTGCTCGACCGCGGTCCGAACACCCTGTGTCTCAGCGGTTTCGATGAAGGACAGCGCGTCCGGTGTGTTCCGCATCAGCCCGTCGAGGATGCCGCCGAGTGTCTGGGTGGACGCCAGGCCCATGTTCTCGTAGGCCTGGTTGACGATCAGCTTCTGCGCCTGCAATTGCGACAGCGGGATCCGCGCAAGCCTCAACGCGATCTCCTCGACTCGAGCCTCGAGGTTCTTGAACGGAACGGACTCGTTGATGAGTTCGACTGCGGCGGCTTCCTTCCCGGTCAGGGGCTCACCGGTCAACGAGTGCCACTTCGCCTTCGCCAGGCTCAGCCGGTACAACCACATACCGGTGAGGTAGGCGCCCCACATGCGGGCGTATGGGGTACCGATCACCGCGTCGTCGCTGGCGATGACGATGTCGGCGCACAGGGCGTAGTCGCTTGCGCCGCCGACGCACCAGCCGTGCACCTGTGCGATCACGGGTTTGGAGGCACGCCAGATCGCCATGAACTTCTGCGTGGGGCCGGTCTCGCGGGTGCTGACCATCGCGAAGTCCTTACCGGGGTCCCAGCGGCCGTCGGTGTTCATCGCCTGGCCCCAGTGGGTGAAGCCGCCGCCGAAGTCGTAGCCGCCGGAGAACGCGCGGCCGGCGCCGCGCAGCACGATCACCTTGATCGCCGGGTCGCGTTCGGCCAGGCCGATCGCCGCCTCGATCTCGTCGGGCATCGGCGGGACGATGGTGTTGAGGTGGTCGGGGCGGTTGAGCGTGATGGTGGCCACGGGTGGCTCGGCGGCGTAGAGCAGCGTCTCGAACTGCGGCTTGGACTCCGGCGGCGTCATGGCTGCAAGTCTGGCAGAGCAAGCCCCGGGTATCGGATTCGGTGACGAATCGACTCACCGGAGACCGTGCGGCGGCAACGCTGATGGGTCTCGGGGTGGCGTCACCGCGACAGCCGCTTGCCGATGACGTTGAACCAGTTGTTATCGGAGTTCGGCGTACGACGGCGGACTCAGTCGGCGCCGGCCTCGCCGAGGGAGGAGAACCGAAGCGAGTCGTCCGAGACCAAGGTGTGCCAATCCTCCCTGTTTCGGCGAGTGTTATGGTCAGCCTCTCCTAACTTTGAGGTACGAATGAACCGCTATCTTGCGTGGGCCGCTCCCATCGCCGTCGCCGGCCTGATCCTGTCCGGGTGCTCGAACGGCAGCTCGTCCTCCGGCGGCGAGACGACGTCCGCCAACGGAACGGCGGCCGAGACCACGAGCGCCGCCCCCGCGGTCGACCCCGCTGTTCTGGACAAAGCCGCAGCCGACTACAAGGCCTACGCGCAGAGCAACATCGACGAACTTCAGCGCGTGGTCAAAGTCTTCACCGACGCCGTGCGTGCCGGTGACATCAAGGCAGCCCAGGACGCCTATGCGCCGTCGCGTCAGCCGTGGGAGCGTATCGAGCCGATCGCCGTGCTGGTCGAGGATATCGACCGCAAGATCGATGGCCGGGTGGACGACTTCGCAGGCGTCGACGACCGGGAGTTCACCGGCTGGCACCGCCTCGAGTACATCCTGTTCGAGCAGAACACCACCGAGGGCGCGGCACCGTTCGCCGATCAACTCGACAAGGACGTCGCCGGCCTGAAGGCCCAGTTCCCGTCGGTCGAGGTGAAGCCGATCGACGTCGCCAACGGCGCCGCCGAACTCATCGAAGAGGTGTCCGAGGGCAAGATCACCGGCGAAGAGGAGCGCTACTCCAAGACCGACCTCTGGGACTTCGACGCGAACGTGCAGGGGGCACGCGACGCCGTCGGCAAGTTGAACCCCGCTCTGGTAAAGGCAGATCCGGCGTTGCTGGGCGAGATCGACGCGGGAATCGATTCGGTATTCGAGACCTTGGCGCCCCTGCGCCGCGGTGACGGCTGGGTGCTGTTCTGCACCGAGAACGATCCGTATCCGTCGGCTCGCTGCCCGGAGGTCACCGTGACACCCGACGTCATCGACAAGCTGAAGGCCCAGCTCGCCGGGCTGTCGGAAAACATGTCGCAGATTTCTGGAGTGCTGAAACTGCAGTGACCGAAGGTCTTTCGCGCCGCGGCTTCATCACCGGCGCGCTCGGCACGGGCGCCGCGGTCGGCGTCGGTGCGGCCCTCGCCGGGTGCTCGCCGGACACCGGGGCGCCCGCGGCGGCGTTCGTCCCGTTCGAGGGGCCGCACCAGACCGGAATCACCGCGCTGCCCATCCCGGAACAGGGCCTGATCGCATCGTTCAATGTGCTGTCGAAGGATCGCGACGGCCTGAAGCGCACCCTGCAGGACCTCACCGAGGAGATCCGCGGGCTGATGGCGGGTAAGCCGCTCCAGACCCGTGATCCCGAGTACCCGCCCGTCGACTCCGGCATCCTCGGGGAGCAGCCGCCCGCAGACAACCTGTCGATCGTGGTCGGCGTCGGAGCTTCGCTGTTCGACGACCGGTTCGGGCTGGCCGATCGCAAGCCCAAAGAGCTGGTCACCATGCCGTTCCTGGCCAACGACCGGCTGGATCCCAAACTGTCCCACGGCGACCTGTCGATCATCATGGAGGCCGGACACACCGACACCGTCGTGTTCGCCCTGCGGCAGTTGATGCGCCGCACCCGCAGCGATCTGGTGCTTCGGTGGATGGTCGACGGCTATGCGAGGGGCATCGGCGCCGGCCGGGCATCGGAGGCCGCGACGCCACGAAACCTGTTGGGCTTCAAGGATGGGACGGCCAACCTCGATGTCGACGACGACGCGATCATGGATCGCCACGTCTGGGTCGGCCCGCAGGATGGCGAACCGGAATGGGCGGTCGGCGGCTCGTATCAGGCGATCCGAATCATCCGGATGTTCGTCGAGTTCTGGGACCGTACTCAACTCGTCGAGCAGGAGGCGCTGATCGGGCGCAGCAAGATCAGCGGTGCGCCGCTCGGGCTGGACGGCGAGTTCAGCGACCCCGACTACCCAGAGGACCCGGACGGCAAGCGAATTCCGCTGACCGCTCATATCCGGCTGGCGAATCCCCGCACACCCGAGACCGACGAGAACCTGATCCTGCGGCGGGGCTTCAACTACTCCAGGGGTTTCGACGGCGCGGGCCGACTCGACCAGGGACTGGCCTTCATCGCCTACCAGCGCAGCCTCGAGAAGGGCTTCCTGACCGTGCAGCGCCGGCTGAAGGGCGAACCGCTCGAGGAGTACATCCTGCCGGTCGGCGGGGGGTTCTTCTTCACGCTGCCCGGCGTCACCGGACCCGAGCGGTTCCTCGGGGACCAGTTGCTGCACTGAGCATCGACCACAGGAACTCGTGGATCAGCGCCGAGCGGAACGCGGTCTGGGCGTTGTCGGCCGCGCCCGCGTGACCGCCCTCGATGTTTTCGTAGTAGTGGACGGGATGCCCCGCGTCCTGCAGTGCCGCAGCCATCTTGCGCGCATGGCCGGGATGCACGCGGTCGTCACGGGTGGAGGTGGTGATCAACACGGGCGGGTACCGCCGATCGGCCGAAATATTCTGGTACGGCGAGTATTTCGCGATGAACTCCCAGTCGTCGGGGTTGTCCGGATCACCGTACTCGGCCATCCACGAAGCGCCCGCCAGCAGCAGATGGAACCGACGCATATCCAGCAGTGGCACGCTGCACACCAGCGCGCCGAACAGTTCCGGATAGCGCGTCAGCATCACACCCATCAGCAGTCCGCCGTTGCTTCCCCCCTGTGCACCGAGCTGTTCGACGGTGGTGATGCCTCGCGTAACGAGATCCCGTGCGACGGCGGCGAAATCCTCGTAGACGAGGTGGCGGTTCTCTCGCATCGCCTGTGTGTGCCACGTCGGCCCGTATTCGCCGCCACCGCGAATGTTCGCCAGCACGTAGGTGCCGCCTCGGCTCAGCCAGAGCCTGCCCAGGACGCCGCCGTAGCTTGGCGTGTTCGCGACCTCGAAGCCGCCGTATCCGCTCAGCAGTGTCGGTCCCGGCGCCTGCACGTGACGGTGTCCGACCACGAAATACGGAATCTCGGTGCCGTCCGCGGAGGCGACGAAGTGCTGGCTGACCTCGAGGTCGGCTGCATCGAAGAACGACGGCGCACGCTTGACCTCGGTGACCGCACCACCGGCGACACCCGATAGCAGCCGCGATGGGGTATCGAAACCACTTGAGTCCAAGAACATTTCGTCGCCATACTCGTCGACGTCGACCAGCACGGTGTTGGTGTTGGGCGGAATTCCCGGAATCTCGGCTCGCTCCCACGTTCCCGGTGTCACCACCTGCAGCTGGCTGATCACGTCGACGAGCGCGACGATGACCAGGCGGTCCCGCGTCCACGCGTAGTTCTCCAGGCTGGAGTGCTCATCGGGCTCGAACACAACCCGTAATTCGCGTGCGTCGTCGAGGTATTCGGCGTAGTTCGTGGCCAGCAGCGAACCTGCCCGGTACGTCGTCGGACCTACCGTCCAATCGGTGCGCGGCCGGATCAGCAACCATTCCCGGTGCACCGAGATACCGGCGTCGGTGGGAACCTCGATCGGTATCAGCTCCTCGCCGCGCAACTCGTAGCGGTATCGGTTGAAGAAGTCGAACGACCGCGTGATCAGCAACCGCTCGAAGCCCGGTGTCGCGTCATAGCCGCATCCCACGCTGACATCGGCAGCTTCGCCCTCGAACAGCGTCTGCGCCTCGGCGAGTGGGAGTCCGCGACGCCAGCGCTTGACGATTCGCGGATACCCGGAGTCGGTCAGCGAGCCCGGCCCGAAGTCGGTACCGACCAGCACGGTGTCGCGGTCCTGCCACGCCACGCTTGACTTGGCCTCCGGCAATGCAAACCCATCGGTGACGAACTGCCGTGTGGTCATGTCGAATTCGCGAACCACGGTGGCGTCGGCGCCGCCGCGGGACAGCTCGATGAGCGCGAGCGAGTAATCCGGCTCCAGCACCTCCGCGCCGGCCCACACCCAGTTCTCGTCGTCGACGCGCGCAAGCTCGTCGACGTCGATCAGCACATCCCAGTCGGGCTCTTCGGCGCGGTAGCTGTCCAGCGTCGTGCGCCGCCACAGACCGCGCGGGTTGTCCGCGTCGCGCCAGAAGTTGTACAGGTATTCGCCGCGCCTGCGTACGTAGGGGATGCGGGCGTCGGTGTCGAGCACCTCCAGCGCTTCGCTGCGCATCTGCTCGAAGCGGTCGCCGCCGAACCGAGCGACGGTCGGTTCGTTGTGCTTGCGCACCCAGTCCAGCGCGTCGTCGCCGGTGATGTCCTCGAGCCACAGATACGGGTCGTCTCCCACGGGACCCATTGTGGCGGTTCGGCGTAGTGTGAGCTCGGTTACACCGTTCGAGGGAGGTCGAAGATGACTGTTTACGCCAGGCCGGGTTCGGCGGACGCATTGATGTCGTTCGAGTCGCGGTACGGCAACTTCATCGGCGGGGAATGGGTGCCGCCGGCCTCGGGTGAATACTTCGAGAACCCAACGCCGGTAACCGGGCATGCGTTCTGCGAGGTGCCACGGTCGGGGGAGGCCGATATCGACAGGGCGCTCGACGCCGCGCACGGCGCCGCCACCGCATGGGGCAAGACGGCCGCTGGGGAGCGCGCCAACATTCTCAACAAGATCGCCGACCGCATCGAAGACAACCTCGAGTCGCTGGCGCTGGCCGAGTCGTGGGACAACGGCAAACCCATTCGCGAAACGCTCAACGCCGACATCCCACTGGCCGTCGACCACTTCCGCTACTTCGCCGGCGCAATCCGTGCGCAGGAAGGCTCGCTGTCCCAGATCGACGACGACACCGTCGCCTACCACTTCCACGAACCGCTCGGCGTGGTCGGGCAAATCATCCCGTGGAACTTTCCGATCCTGATGGCGACGTGGAAGCTCGCACCCGCCTTGGCCGCGGGCAACGCCGTCGTCCTCAAACCGGCCGAGCAGACGCCGGCCTCGATTTTGTATCTGATGAGCCTGGTCGGTGACCTGCTGCCCGCCGGCGTGCTCAACGTCGTGAACGGGTTCGGGTTCGAGGCGGGCAAGCCGCTGGCGTCGAGCAACCGCATCGCCAAGATCGCGTTCACCGGTGAGACCACCACCGGACGGCTCATCATGCAGTACGCGAGCCAGAACCTGATCCCCGTCACGCTGGAACTCGGCGGCAAGAGCCCCAACATCTTCTTCTCCGACGTGATGGCGGCCGCCGACGACTACCAGGACAAGGCGTTGGAGGGCTTCACGATGTTCGCCCTCAACCAGGGCGAGGTCTGCACGTGCCCGTCGCGCAGCCTGATCCAGGCCGACATCTACGACGAGTTCCTGGAGTTGGCCGCGATCCGCACCAAGGCCGTCCGGCAGGGCGATCCACTGGACACCGAGACGATGATCGGCTCGCAGGCCTCCAACGATCAACTCGAAAAGGTGCTGTCCTACATTGCGATCGGCAAGGACGAAGGTGCCCGCGTCGTCACCGGCGGAGAGCGCGCCGAACTGGGCGGCGATCTGTCCGGCGGCTACTACGTTCAGCCGACGATCTTCGAGGGCGACAACAGGATGCGGATCTTCCAGGAGGAGATCTTCGGGCCCGTCGTCGCGGTGACGTCGTTCACCGACTATGACGACGCGATCGCGATCGCCAACGACACGCTGTACGGGTTGGGCGCCGGTGTGTGGTCGCGCAACGGCAATGTCGCCTACCGTGCCGGTCGCGACATCAAGGCGGGCCGGGTGTGGACGAACTGCTACCACGCATATCCGGCGCACGCGGCGTTCGGCGGCTACAAGCAGTCGGGCATCGGCCGCGAGAACCACAAGATGATGCTCGACCACTACCAGCAGACCAAGAACCTGCTGGTGTCCTACAGCGACAAGGCGCAAGGGTTCTTCTGATGACGAGTGATTTCGGCGCGCATCCGATCGCTGCGCGATCAGCAGCGCGCCGAAATCCCGCTGGGGCGCCGCCGCGGGCGCTGATCACCCGGGCGGCCGCCGATCTGCTGGCCCGTCTGCAGGACAAGCACGGTGCGCTGATGTTCCACCAGTCCGGCGGCTGCTGCGACGGGTCGTCGCCGATGTGCTACCCCGACGGCGAGTTCGTCGTCGGCGACCGCGACGTGCTGCTAGCGGTGCTCGACGTCGGTGACGGCGTTCCCGTGTGGATCTCCGGCCCGCAATTCGACGCATGGAAGCACACCCAACTCGTGATCGACGTCGTCCCCGGCAGAGGCGGCGGCTTCAGCGTCGAAGCCCCCGAAGGGGTGCGGTTCCTGAGCCGAGGCCGGGCGTTCACCGAGGCCGAGAACCGGTCGCTGGCCGCCGCACCCGCCGTGACCGGGGCGGATTTCGCGCGGGGCGTCCGGCCGCCGGCGTCGGCCACGCACATCGTCGGTGATGCAATCGATGCCTGTCCGATACCTGACGCGCCGAGCGGTTAACCGGCCGAGCAGAGCTGTCCGCGTAGCCTTCCAAGCGTGATACCGCTTCCCCGTGCATGGGTGCTGACCAGCGCATTGCTGATCGGCGCCGCGGTGGGACTGATTCTTGGGATCGCCGCGACCCTGGTGATCGACGTCCCCGTGCGGCCCGACGTCGTCGTCGCGCTCGTCGTCGGCGTGCCCGGCGCGCTCGGCATGCTGGCGATTCTCGTGTCGGCGCGGCGCTGGGTGACGACGGTCGGCGCCTTCATCCTCGGTGTCGCGCCGGGCTGGTTCGGTGCGCTGGTGGCGATCCAGGCGGTGCACGGTGTCTGAGACCACCGAGACGCTGCCAGGCGATCCGACGGAGCCCTACACGCCGACGTTCAGCACGGACGAGTTCGGGGCGCTGGGGATGACCGCCGTCGAAGACCTGCGGCCGGAGCCGGTACCCGTTCCAGCGCACCCCGTGGTGGTGCCCGGCAACTACCGGCACCTCAAACGCTGGATGTTCGTGCTTGTCGTCGTGGGCGTCTGGGGGCTCTCCGCACTAGCGGGGTGGGGTTTCTACCACTGGTGGTATCACTCGATCGACAAGACGGCCCCGGTCTTCGTGGTGCTGGTGTTCGTGGTCGCCTCGACGGTGGGTGGCCTGCTTCTCGCCATGGCGCCGGACCGGCCCGTGGTCTCGGCGCTTGCGATCGCGGTCACGTCGGCGCCGATGGGCGCCGTGGCGGGCGCGGCGATCCTGCACGGCCTCTACTACTGCGAATGGGCAAGTCGGTGTTTCGCAGGCGTCATCCCTTACTAGGGTGGGGGCGTGACCCACTATGACGTCGTCGTTCTCGGAGCAGGTCCCGGCGGATACGTCGCGGCCATTCGCGCTGCCCAGCTCGGACTGAACACCGCCATCGTCGAACCCAAGTACTGGGGCGGCGTGTGCCTCAACGTCGGATGCATCCCGTCGAAGGCGCTGCTGCGCAACGCCGAACTGGCCAACATCTTCACCAAGGAAGCCAAACAGTTCGGCATCAGCGGTGACGTGACGTTCGACTTCGGTGCCGCCTTCGACCGCAGCCGCAAGGTCGCCGAGGGCCGGGTCACCGGTGTGCACTACCTGATGAAGAAGAACAAGATCACCGAGATTCACGGATACGGGAAGTTCAAAGACGACCACACCATCGAGGTCGATCTCAACGAGGGAGACACCGAGACCGTCGAGTTCGACAACGCAATCATCGCCACCGGCAGCAGCACCCGGCTGGTGCCCGGCACGTCGCTGTCGGAGAACGTGGTCACCTACGAAGAGCTCATCATGACGCGCGAGCTGCCGTCGTCGATCGTCATCGCGGGCGCGGGCGCGATCGGCATGGAGTTCGGCTATCTGCTGAAGAATTTCGGCGTCGACGTCACTATCGTCGAGTTCCTGCCCCGCGCCCTGCCCAACGAGGACGCCGAGGTCTCCAAGGAAATCGAGAAGCAGTTCAAGAAGCTCGGTGTCAAGGTGCTCACGGGCACCAAGGTCGAGTCGATCAGCGATGACGGGGCCGGTGGCGGCGAGGTCACCGTGACCGTCAGCAAGGACGGCAACTCCGAAGACATCAAAGCCGAAAAGGTGCTTCAGGCAATCGGTTTCGCGCCGAACATCGAGGGCTACGGCCTGGAGAACGCCGGGGTCGACGTCACCGAGCGCAAGGCCATCGGCATCGACGACTACATGCGCACCAACGTGCCGCACATCTATGCGATCGGTGACGTCACCGGCAAGCTGCAGCTGGCGCACGTGGCCGAAGCCCAAGGCGTCATCGCCGCCGAAACCATCGCGGGCGCAGAGACTCTGCCGCTGGGGGACTACCGGATGCTGCCGCGCGCGACGTTCTGCCAGCCGCAGGTCGCCAGCTTCGGGCTCACCGAGGAGCAGGCCCGCGACGAGGGTTACGACGTCAAGGTCGCCAAGTTCCCCTTCACCGCCAACGCCAAGGCGCACGGCGCGGGCGACCCCAGCGGCTTCGTCAAGCTGATCGCCGACGGCAAGTACGGCGAGCTGCTCGGTGGCCACCTGATCGGCCACGACGTCTCCGAACTGCTCCCGGAGCTGACCCTTGCGCAGAAGTGGGACCTGACCGCCACCGAGTTGGCCCGCAACGTGCACACGCATCCGACCATGTCCGAGGCACTGCAGGAGTGCTTCCACGGGTTGCTCGGCCACATGATCAACTTCTGAGCGTGGTTCAGACGGCCGGCGCAACGCGAGCGCTCTGGGTCGCCGGTATCGGCGGGCTGGCGGTCGGCCATATCCTGTGGCTGGCCGGTATCTCGCTTGCCACCGCGACCTCGAACGTCAGCACCTGGGTGCTGGTGGTGGCCGCGGTGTCGTTCGTCGCCGGCGGGCTCGCCGCCTGGCTGGGATGGCGTTCCTACCAGCGCAAAGCCGAAGTGTGGGCGGCGTTCCTGTGCGCCCTGCCGGTCTCACCCGTGCTGCTGTCGCTGATCGTGCTCGGCATCACTTATCTCTAGCCGATTGGTTCGCGAAACGGTATTCCATCAGACAAAGTGCGAGAAAAGTCCTGCCGGAATGCCGTTTCGCGGATATTCAGTCCGGAAAGTCCAGCGGCACTTTCAAAGTCGTGATTGTCGCCGCCAGCCCGTCGTACTGTGCGGCCAGCATGCAGAACTCGATCAGCTGCGGCTTGGTGAGGTGTCTGGCGAGCACGGCCCACGTCTCGGGCGACAGCCCCCGCGTCACGACGAACTCGTCGGTGGCGGTGATCAACGCGCGCTGACGGTCGGTCAGTCCCTCGGCGTCCGGACCCTCGAATATCTTCTTCTGCACATCCGGGCCGATACCGCGGCTGCGGGCCAACCGGCGATGCTGCTGTAGTTCGTATTCGCAGTCGCGCAGATGGCCGACGCGCAGGATGACCGTCTCGGCGTCCTGCACCGACAGCTTGCTGAGCATTCCCAGCAGCACCCCGCTGTAGGGCAGCCACGCCAGAAACAGAAGCCGATGTCGGCCAAGCACATTGAAGAGGCTGAACCGGGGTGCGCGGATTGCCCGTGCACCCAGCTTCGCGATGGCCCAGTTGAGGGGGCCGAGTTCCTTGAATCCACCGGGCGCGATGCGTGCCGACTCGAGTTCGCTCACCACAGCGAGTCTAGGGCTGCTTGACCAGGTAGGGCGAGACGGTGCTGCGGTGCTCGTCGATGTCGAGCGCACGGCCCAGCGCGGGGAAGGCACGCTGCGGACAGTTGTCGCGCTCGCAGACCCGGCAGCCCGCACCGATCGGCGTGGACACCCCACCGGACAGGTCGAGTCCCTCCGAGTAGACCAACCGGTGCGCATGCCGTAGCTCGCAGCCCAGGCCGATCGCGAACGTCTTACCCGGTTGCCCGTAGCGTTGCGCGCGGCGCTCGACCGTGCGTGCCACCCACATGTAGTTGCGCCCGTCGGGCATCTGCGCGACCTGTACCAGAATCTTTCCGGGGTTGGCGAACGTCTCGTAGACGTTCCACAGCGGGCAGGTACCGCCACTCGACGAGAAGTGGAATCCGGTGGCGGACTGACGTTTTGACATGTTTCCTGCGCGGTCGACTCGAACGAATGACAACGGTACACCGCGCATCGACGGTCGCTGCAGCGTGGAGAGCCGGTGTGCGATCGTCTCGTAGCTGACGGAATAGAACGCCGAGAGCCGTTCGATGTCGTAGCGAAAGTTCTCGGCGACATCGTGAAACTGCGTGTAGGGCAACACCATCGCGGCCGCGAAGTAGTTGGCCAGACCGAGTCGCGCCAACCGCGTCGATTCGTCGCTGGTGAACCTGCCCTCGCCGACGAGTTTGTCGATGAGCCCGCCGAATTCGAGATACGCCAACTCGACGGCCATCTTGAACGCCGTCCGCCCGGAGGAGAGGTGATTGTTGAGCTCCAGCGTCTTCGTCACCGGATCGTAGCGGTGCAGCACCGATTCGCCCAGATCGATGCGGCGCGCGATGCGGACCCCGTACACCATCGTCAGGCGGTCCGACAGTTGGCGGGCGAGCTCGGCCCGGTGCATGCCCATCCGGACGGTGAGGCCCTCGGCGGCGGTGTCGAGCTCGTGGAGATAGTTCTGTCGTTGGTAGAAGTAATCGCGCACTTCCTCGTGCGGCATCGTGATCGCACCCGATCCCGAGCCGAAGCCACCGCCGTCCGAGAACCGGTCCTCGGTGGCCGCCGCCAACCGGGTGGTGGTCAGCTGGTATCGGCGATGCAGGTTGACCATCGCGCGGGCCAAGTTCGGGTGCGCGGCCACCATATCCGCGATCTCCCCGATGTCGACGTCGATGTCCAGATCCCGGTCCAGCGTGACCTCGCGCAACTCGGCGACCAGGCGGGTGTCGTCCTCCGAGGCGAAGAACGTCGCGTCGACGCCGAACACCTCGGTGATGCGCAGTAGCACGGCCACGGTCAGCGGCCGCACGTCGTGCTCGATCTGGTTGAGGTAACTCGGCGAGATGTCCAGCATCTGCGCCAGAGCCGCCTGGCTGAAACCGCGTTCGTTCCGGAGCTGCCGTACGCGCGCCCCGACGAACGTTTTCGCCACGTCGACCAGCGTAGCAACGTGCTAACAGTGGCTTCGCATTGTTGGCAGATCGGCCGTTCTGGCTGGGTGTGGCAGGATCAGCGCTCGTGAGTACCAAGGGGGGACCGGGCCTGAACAAGGTGATGATGCCGGTGCCCGACCCGCACCCCGACGTGTTCGACATCGAGTGGCCGTTGCGGGTCGCCGACGTCGACCGGGAGGGCCGGCTCAAGTTCGACGCCGCCACGCGGCACATTCAGGACATCGGCTCCGACCAGCTGCGTGAAATGGGTTTCCAGGAGACCCACCCGCTGTGGATCGTGCGCCGCACGATGATCGACATGATCCGGCCGATCGAGTTTCAGGACATGCTGCGGCTCCGCCGCTGGTGCTCGGGCACGTCGAACCGGTGGTGCGAGATGCGGGTGCGCATCGATGGCCGCAAAGGCGGCCTCATCGAATCCGAGGCGTTCTGGATCAACATCAACCGCGAGACCCAGGGGCCGGCGCGCATCTCCGACGACTTCCTCGAGGGCTTGCGGCGCACGACCGACGTCGACCGGTTGCGGTGGAAGGCGTACCTGTCGGCGGGCAGCCGCGACGACGCCGACGAGATCCGCGACTACCCGATCCGGGTCAGCGACATCGACATCTTCGACCACATGAACAACTCGGTGTACTGGTCGGTGATCGAGGACTACCTCCACCATCACCCCGAGCTTGCGGGCTACCCGCTGCGGGCGACCATCGAGCACGACGCCGCGGTGGCGCTCGGCGACAAGATGGAGATTCTCAGCCACACCTACCCGCCGGGTTCGACGGACAAATTCGGTCCCGAACTGACGGACCGCACTGTTACAACGCTCACATATGCGGTCGGCGACGAGGTCAAAGCGGTCGCATCGATCTTCAACCTCTGATCACCCGTCATTTAACAGTACGGGCGTACTGACCTGCGGAAACGTGTTACCGGCGGGTAACTTCTGAACCGGTAAAGCACACGTATGTCTTCGCAGGTTTTGCAAATCGCCGGTACTGGTTGGCGAAAGTTCGCAAGCGAAACCGCTGGACCTGCGGTAATGGCATGAGGCATCCTCGTAGAAGCGAGTCGGACGGCGTTAACAAACCTAGCGCCGCAGTGAATAGATCTAAGGAGCGCCATGTCAACCGTTGGCAAGCCGAAGAGTGCCGAAGAAATTCAGCGCGACTGGGACACCAATCCCCGCTGGAAGAACGTCACCCGTGAGTACTCCGCCGAGGACGTCGTCGCGCTGCAGGGCACGGTCGTCGAGGAGTCGACCCTCGCGCGTCGCGGTGCCGAGGTGCTGTGGAACCAACTGCACGACATGGAGTTCGTCAACGCGCTCGGTGCGCTGACCGGCAACATGGCCGTCCAGCAGGTCCGCGCCGGCCTCAAGGCCATCTACCTGTCCGGGTGGCAGGTCGCCGGCGACGCCAACCTGTCCGGCCACACCTACCCCGACCAGAGCCTCTACCCGGCCAACTCGGTGCCGCAGGTGGTCCGGCGCATCAACAACGCTCTGCTGCGCGCCGACGAGATCGCCAAGGTCGAGGGTGACACGTCGGTGGAGAACTGGCTGGTGCCGATCGTCGCCGACGGCGAGGCCGGCTTCGGTGGCGCGCTGAACGTCTACGAGCTGCAGAAGGCGATGATCGCCGCAGGTGTCGCGGGTTCGCACTGGGAGGACCAGCTGGCCTCGGAGAAGAAGTGCGGTCACCTCGGTGGCAAGGTGCTGATCCCGACGCAGCAGCACGTCCGCACGCTGACCTCGGCGCGCCTGGCCGCCGACGTCGCCGACGTGCCGACCGTCGTGATCGCCCGTACCGACGCCGAGGCCGCCACCCTGATCACCTCCGACGTCGACGAGCGCGACCAGCCCTTCATCACCGGTGAGCGCACCAAGGAAGGCTTCTACCGCGTGCGCAACGGCATCGAGCCGTGCATCGCACGCGCCAAGGCCTACGCGCCGTACGCCGACCTGATCTGGATGGAGACCGGCACCCCCGACCTCGAGCTGGCCAAGCGGTTCGCCGAGGGCGTGCAGGCCGAGTTCCCCGACCAGATGCTGGCCTACAACTGCTCGCCGTCGTTCAACTGGCGCAAGCACCTCGACGACGCGACGATCGCCAAGTTCCAGAAGGAGCTGGGCGCGATGGGCTTCAAGTTCCAGTTCATCACGCTGGCCGGCTTCCACGCGCTGAACTACTCGATGTTCGATCTGGCCTACGGCTACGCCCGCAACCAGATGACCGCCTACGTCGAGCTGCAGGAGCGGGAATTCGCCGCCGAGGAGCGCGGTTATACCGCGACCAAGCACCAGCGCGAGGTCGGCGCCGGCTACTTCGACCGGATCGCCACCACGGTGGATCCGACCAGCTCCACCACCGCGCTGAAGGGTTCCACCGAAGAGGGCCAGTTCCACTAGGCCGTTCGCTTTCGCCGAGACCTGCACCAGGGCTGCGATCGTTCGCGATCCACAGCCCTGGTGCAGAATTCGACGTTATGAGCACAGAGATTGAACGAGTCGGCGTCGTGGGCGCCGGGCAGATGGGTTCGGGCATCGCCGAGGTGTCGGCCAAAGCCGGCGCAAACGTCGTCGTCTACGAACCGACCGAGGAACTCGTCGAGTCGGGGCGCAAGCGCATCACGGGCTCGCTCGAGCGGGCGGCGAGCAAGGGCAAGCTGACCGAAAGCGACCGCGACGCCACGCTGGCTCGCTTGACCTACACCACGGTTCTGTCCGATCTGGCCGACCGTCAGCTGGTGATCGAGGCCGTCGTCGAGGACGAGGCCGTCAAGGGCAGGATCTTCGCCCAGCTCGACGAGATCGTCAGCGACCCCGACGCGGTACTGGCGTCGAACACCTCGAGCATCCCCATCATGAAAATCGCTGCGGCGACGAAGAATCCGAGCCGTGTGCTGGGACTGCACTTCTTCAACCCGGTGCCGGTGCTGCCGCTCGTCGAACTCGTCAACACGCTGGTGACGTCAGCGGGTGCGCTCGCCCGAACGGAGCAGTTCGCGACCGAGTTGCTTGGTAAACAGGTGGTGCGCTGCACCGACCGCTCCGGGTTCGTCGTCAACGCGCTGCTGGTGCCGTACCTGTTGTCGGCGATCCGGATGGTCGAGGCGGGCGTCGCGACGGTCGAGGACGTCGACAAGGCGATCGTGGCCGGGCTGTCGCATCCGATGGGGCCGTTGCGGCTCAGCGATCTCATCGGGTTGGACACCATGAAGCTTATCGCCGACTCGATGTTCGAAGAGCTCAAGGACGCGCACTGTGCGCCACCGCCGCTGCTGTTGCGGATGGTGGAGGCGGGCCAGCTCGGCAAGAAGTCCGGCCGAGGCTTCTACACGTACTAGGCGTCCAGCGCACGGCGATCAGATGGAGCAGCCGCGGCTCCTGAGCGCCTCGCGTACCCGGCGCAGTATCTCTACTCGTTGATACCGCAGGTGACGCGTGCTGACCCGCACGATCAGCCAGCCTTGCGCGGCCAAGAACTCCAGCCGTTCGATGTCTCCCGCGTGAATGTCCGGACTCGTCCAATGCTGCATTCCGTCGTACTCGACGCCCACCTTCCACTGGCGCCAGCCCATATCGATTCGGCGATTGCCAACGCGAATCTGCGTGGCCAAACGAGGCAACCCGTCACGGACGAGCAGCAGGCGAAGCTCAGTCTCTTTCGGTGATTCCGCGCCGCCGTCGACGAGATCCAACGTCGCGCGCAGTTCACGAATGCCCCGTGCGCCGGGATGGCGGTTCGCGATGCCGTGCACTTCGGCGATGGTGCACCCGGTCGCGTTGAGTAGGGCGTCGATTCGCATGATCCCCAGATCCCCGGTACCCGCCGGCCGAGGTCAAAAGCCGTCCGAGCGGGTGTCGTGCAGTCGTAGCTGCCCCGCACGCAGACCTCGTCATCGGCGAGCGTCCCACTGTAGATGACGATTCCGCGCGGAGATCGATGCCGTATTCGTGCCAGTTCCGCCGGTCTGTCGGGCGGTAGCCAGCGAGTTCCGAACATCGCCGCGGCCGAATGACCGAACAGTGTCGCTTGTCCGCGAGACCAAAGCCACGCGGCATGTGCTCGAACACGCGCGTCGAGTTCCATTCCTGTCGGCGCGTATACGTTGTGGTGCACCTTGAAGTAGTTGGTGCGCAGGTCGTGACGTGTCACGATGCCGGCTGCGAGTGCGTCGCTGCCCACGATGAGACGGTCCATATCCAGTTAGATGCCGGGAGCGCTCTACCGGTTCCACGAGACTGCGGTTTATGAGAGAAATCGGCCGAGATGCGTCAGAAACCGCAGTCTCGGCACAATCAAGAGCTGAGCAGACGCCGACGCTCCGCCTCGACGTCGAAATCCGCGAGTGGATACGACAAGTCAAGGGCTTCGAGCGCCTGGATCAGCAATTCGGTGACCGCGAGCCTGCTGTACCACCGGCGGTTGGCCGGCACGATGTGCCAGGGCGCGTAGTCCGTCGACGTGCGATCGAGCATCGCCTGATAGGCCTCCTGGTATTGAGGCCATTTCAGACGCTCGTCGATGTCGCCCGGGTTGTACTTCCAGTGTTTCGTCGGATCGTCGAGTCGCTCGAGTAGTTGCTTTCTCTGCTCGTCGAGGGAGAGGAACATCGCGACTTTCACCAGAGTCGTTCCGGCGTCGACGAGTTCGCGTTCGAAGGCGTTGATCTCGTCGTACCGTGCATTCCACACCGCGGGTGGCGCCAGGTTGTGCACCCGGACGACGAGCACATCCTCGTAGTGCGATCGGTCGAAGACGCCGATGTGTCCCGCCGGTGGCAACGCCCGCCAAATCCGCCAAAGGTAGTGATGGGCCCGTTCCTCGGCGGTTGGCTTGCCGAATGCGGTGTACCGCACACCCATCGGGTTCACCGCGCCCACAACGTGTTTGACGATGCCACCCTTACCGGCCGCATCCATGCCCTGCAGCACCAGCAGGATCGACCGCTTGTCGCCACCTTTCCAGCTGGCGTAGAGCATCTCCTGCAGCCCCGCCAGCCGGTCGCTGCGCTCGGGCAGAACCGTCGCCGCATCGGCCTTCGAACCGCGGAAACCCGGTGTGGCAGAGGGATCGATGTCGGCCACCTTGTTGCCGGCGCGAAACCGCACCGCGTCGGCGATACCCGAAGTCGAGGTCACTGGCTGGCCCGTTGCGGCGGAGGCAGCATCGGCGACGGGTGCGGCTGAGCACGGAACTTCTCCAGCGATCCGCCGACTTCCACAATGCCGCACAACGCATTCCACGACAGCATGGTCAGGTAGTCGATCAGTTCGTCCGAACTCATCCGCGGGTTCGACATCCACGAGTGGGTGGCCAGCTGGACTCCGCCGACGGTGTGAAACGCCCACGGCTCCACGCCCCCGGTGTCCATGCCGGCCTCGACCATGCGACGCCGCAGCATCACCGCCAACATCCGCGCGATGATCTGTTCGGACGTCGCGATCGCCCGGCTCTTGCTCGCCGAGTTGTTCGCCATCACGAACTGATAGGGCTCGGGTTCGGCGGCCACCGTCTCGACGTAGACCCGGATCACTTCGCGGGTCAGCGCGAAACCGTCCAGATTCGACGACAGTGCCGCGGCCATGTTCGGGATCAGCGTGGTCTGCGCGAACCGCATCATCACCGCGGTCGTCAGGTCGTTCTTGTCGACGAAGTACCGATACAGCACCGTTTTCGAGACACCGATCTCGGCGGCGATCTCGTCCATGCTGACGCCGCTGCCGCGACGACGGATGGCCTCCAGCGTGCCGTCTACCAGCTCATTGCGGCGTTCCACTTTGTGCTTGTGCCAACGCCGCTTGCGGCCATCCGTCTTGACCGCGATCGCTTGGGTCTGCTGCGCCACTTTCCCCGCAATCCGTTCCGTAGTTCCCCTCGATAGTACGGCGACTTGACACCGCGGGTTGTCGGACCGGCCCACCGCCGGTCGTAGCGGATGATGGGAGAGTGGCACACAGACCGAGCGCCGGGCGACGCGCAGCGGTGACCGCGCCCACTCCGCGGACCAGCTTCGCCGAGGCGCTGGCCGGGGCCGACTCCGTCGCCGACGCGGAACGCCGCCGCGCACTGCGGCGGATGAAGGTCGTGGCACTGAGCTTTCTCCTGGGCGCCACTGTCGTCTTCTTGCTCTGCACCTGGGCGCAGTCGCACGGCGCACCCGGCTGGGTCGGCTACGTGCGCGCCGCGGCCGAAGCCGGCATGGTCGGCGCGCTCGCCGACTGGTTCGCGGTCACCGCGCTGTTCAAGCACCCGTTGGGCATCCCGATCCCGCACACCGCGATCATCAAGCGCAAGAAGGACCAACTCGGCGAGGGCCTCGGCACCTTCGTGCGGGAGAACTTCCTGTCTGCCGATGTCGTGTCGACGAAGCTGCGCAACGCCGAGGTGGCCGGCCGGCTCGGCAAGTGGCTCTCCGAACGTGCGCACGCCGAACGGGTCGCGGCCGAGACGGCCACGGTGCTACGGGTTTTGGTGGAGATGCTGCGCGACGAGGATGTACAGCAGGTGCTCGACCGCATGATCGTCAAACGCGTCGCCGAACCGCAGTGGGGTCCGCCGGTGGGCCGGGTGCTGGCCACGCTGCTGGCCGAGCACCGCCAAGAAGCGCTGCTGCAACTGCTTGCCGACCGGGCGTTCCAGTGGTCGCTCAATGCCGGACCCGTCATAGAACGGGTGATCGAACGCGATTCGCCCAACTGGTCACCGCGCTGGATGGACCATCTCGTCGGCGATCGCATCCACCGCGAACTGATGGACTTCACCGACAAGGTCCGGCGAAACCCGGACCACGAACTGCGACGGTCGGCGACCCGGTTTCTGTTCGAGTTCGCCGACGACCTTCAGCACGACGAGGCCACCATCCAGCGCGCCGAGAACGTCAAGGACCAGATCATGGCCCGCGACGAGGTCACCCGGGCGGCCGAGACCGCGTGGACGGCGGCCAAGCGCATCTTGTTCGAGTCCGTCGACGACCCGTCGTCGGCTCTGCGCACCCGGATCGCGGACTCGGTGATGGTCGTCGGGGAGTCGCTGCGCGATGACGCCGATCTGCGCGACAAGGTGGACGACTGGATCATTCGGGCAGCCCAGCACCTGGTCGCCGAGTACGGCGTCGAGATCACCGCGATCATCACCGAGACCATCGAACGGTGGGACGCCGACGAGGCCAGCCGCCGCATCGAACTCCATGTCGGACGTGACCTGCAATTCATCAGGATCAATGGCACCGTGGTGGGCGCGCTGGCGGGCCTCGTGATCTATTCGATAGCCCAACTACTCTTCTGACCTGCGCTAACCAATGCTTGCAAAAGTTAGCACCCGGTCGTACGGTAAATGGTGTCGCTTATTGGATACCCGATGCACGAGGGGGCGTGTATGTCGCAAGATGACAACCTTGCCGTCGTCGTGTCCAACGCTGCACAGACCGCCGCGCAGGACATCGGCACGTTCATCCGCGCGCAACGCGAGGCCGCTCAGGTATCCGTACGACAGTTGGCCGAGAAGGCCGGCGTCAGCAATCCCTACCTCAGCCAGATCGAGCGGGGATTGCGCAAACCCTCCGCCGACGTGCTCAACCAGATCGCCAAGGCGTTGCGGGTGTCCGCGGAAGTGCTCTACGTGAGGGCCGGGATTCTCGAGCCCAGCGAGACGAGCGAGGTCCGCGACGCCATCGTCAACGACACCGTGATCAGTGAGCGGCAGAAGCAGGTGCTGCTCGATATCTACACGTCGTTCCGCCAGCAGAACGAGGCCGAAGTGACAGGCAGCGAAACAGAAGAGGAGTCGGCGACTGAATAGAGACCACACCTTCTGATACGAAACGCCAATCGAAGAAATCCTCCAGAAAGGAACACCATGGCCAAGAACACCCCAGCCAAGAACCAGCCCAACGTTGACGACCTTAAGGCGCCGCTGCTCGCCGCCGTCGGCGCTGCCGATCTCGCTCTGGAGCGGGTCAACGAGATCGTCGCGACGCTGCGTGAGCGCGCCGACGACGCCCGCAGCGACTCGCGCAGCCGTGTCGAGGAGACCCGTGCGCGCATCGACAAGTTGCAGGAGGACTTGCCGTCGCAGTTCGGTGAGCTGCGTGAGCGGCTGAGTTCTGACGAGCTGCGCAAAGTCGCCGAGACCTACGCCGAGGCCGCGCAGAACACCTACAACAAGCTCATCGAGCGCGGCGAGGCCGCTCTCGAGCGGCTGCGCAGCCAGCCCGGCTTCAGTGAGGCCGCCGGCCGCGTCGAGGGTTACACCGACCAGGCCGTCGAGCTGACCCAGGAGGCCCTGGGCAACGTGGCCGCGCAGACGCGCGCGGTGGGTGAGCGCGCCGCCAAGCTGGTCGGCGTCGAGCTGCCGAAGAAGGCCGAGAAGGGTGCTGCGCCGGTGAAGAGCGCGGCCAAGAAGGCCCCGGCCAAAAAGGCCCCGGCCAAAAAGGCCCCGGCGAAGAAGGCCCCGGCCAAGAAGGTGACCCAGAAGTAGCACTTCGGCGGCGGGTCTGAGGGCCCAAAGTCGACCAAGGGGACGTAACCCGCTTAGTCTTGAAGCGTGCAGCTCCAAGGCTTGGTGGGTTACGTCCTCTTTTTCTTGCAGATCGCCGTCCTCGCGACGACGGTGTATGCGTTCGTCCACGCGGCGATGCAACGGCCGGACGCCTATCCGGCCGCCGACAAACTGACCAAGCCGGTCTGGCTGGTGATCCTCGGCGTCGCCGGGTTGCTGGTGCTCGTGCTCGGATCCGTATTGGGCACCGCCATCGCCGCGGTCGCCGCCGGTGTCTACCTGGTCGACGTGCGCCCCAAACTCCTCGAGGTCCAGGGAAAGTCGCGGTAGTGCGCCCCGTCCTCGGGGTCGCTCTGCTCGCAATCGGGTCCGCGACCGGACTCCTCGCGCCGACGGTCCCCGCGGCATCGGCCAACCCGCTGCAACCCGCCCCACCGTTCGTCGACCACGTCGAGTGGGCGAAGTGGGGTGACCTGTCCACTCTTCGCGTGTATCCGACCCCGGCCGGCCGCCTGGCCTCCGGTCTGGCCACCGCCGTGCAGGGCGAGGCGGCCTGGGCGGAGGTGTTGACGCTTTCGCCCGACGCGGACATCCCCGGGATGAAGCCGCAGTTCATCTGCCACTGGGAATTCGCCGAACTCAACAAGCCCGGCAAGACCAGCTGGAACCTCGAGCCGTGGCGGCCGGAGGTCTCCTACGAGCGGATGGTGCAGACCGGCTGCAACCCAGGCGGCACCGAAGAACCGTTCTGATGGCCCACACCTATCGCCGCGATGAGGTCGCGGCGCTGGTCGATCACACGCTGCTCAAACCCGAAGCGACCGAGGCCGACGTCGTCGCGCTCGCCGAGGAAGCCGCGTCGCTCGGGGTGTACGCCGTCTGCGTGTCGCCGTCGATGACGTCGATCGCCAAGCGGTCGGGTTCGCCGACGCAGGTGGTCTGCGCGGTCGTCGGATTCCCGTCCGGCAAACACCTGTCGGTGATCAAGGCCCAGGAGGCGCGCCTTGCGGTCGAGGACGGCGCAGGCGAGATCGACATGGTGATCGACGTGGGCGCCGCGCTGCACGGTGACTTCGATGCGCTACGCGCCGATGTCGCTGCGGTGCGGACCGCGGTCGGAGTGCCCACGACGCTGAAAGTGATAGTCGAGTCCGCCGCGCTACTGCTGCTCGGTGATGAGCAGACGTTGCTGACGACGTGCCGGGCCGCGGCCGATGCGGGTGCGGACTTCGTCAAGACCTCAACGGGTTTCCATCCCGCCGGCGGCGCGTCCGTGCGTGCCGTTGAACTGATGGCGACGGTAGGGCCGCAGGTCAAGGCCAGTGGCGGCATTCGGACCGCCGCCGACGCGATCGCGATGCTGAACGCCGGGGCCAGCCGACTGGGCCTGTCGGGGACGAGAGCGGTGCTGGAAGGCTTGGCCGGAAGCGACCGCCGACATTGATTTACGCTCGATGCAGAAATTTGCTGTACGATCAGGAACACCACGCGTCGAGTTGGCTGATCGCCTTCTGCGCACGTGAAACCGCAGATAGGATTCGATCATGATCACTCACCCCAGTTTGCCTCGTCGAGTTCTGGCGGGGGTGGGCGTGACCGCGGTGTTGGCGATGGTTGCCGTCACCGCCGGGTGCACCACCGAAGGGGAAGAGGCCCCAGAAACCACCACGACCACCACCACGACCACACCGCCCCCCGCGACGCCGACGGAGAAGGCGCCGCGCATCAATCCCGATGATCCGAACCCGTTCTCGCCCACTGTCAATGCACCGCCAGCCGAAGGTCCGACGCCTGGTCGGCATCGCGGCCCCCGGGGCCAGGGTTAATAAGCGCCGGGTTCCGGCCCTCCTCACCGCCGCGCTGCTGATCGCCGCGTCGGGCGCGTGTGCGACGCGCGCCCCGGCCGTGATCACCGGTCCGTACGCGGCCCTGCTCGCCCGCTCCACCGATCTGGGTCCGTCCCGGTCCGGCGACGCCCAGCTCACCGTCGCGCTCGACGGTTCGGACAGACCCGACGCCTTGATGGGCTGGGCCGACGCTCGCAACCTATGGGTGCGCTGGCGGCCCGGCGACGGATGGGCGATCGTCGAGGGCGCCGCGGCGGACGTCGGGCAGGCGTTCGCGGTGCCGGTGCGCGATTTCCGGTCCCCGAAAGGCGATGAGTTCTACGCATCGCCGCAACAACCGTCGATCCCGCCGGACCTGCGCGACACCGTCACCGCGGTCGGCCGCATCATGAGCTACACGCCGTACCGCACCAAGACACCTGACTTCCTTCCTCTGGACGTACCCAAGGGTGGTCTGACTCCGGCGGGGTTGCTCGAGGTGTACAACGCGACACCGCTCGCCGATGCCGGGTTCACCGGCGACGGCGCGACGATCGTGATCTTCACCTTCGACAGCGTCGAACAAGACGATCTCGACCTGTTCGCAGACACCTCCGGGCTGCCGAGATTCACCCCCGAGATAGTCGGGGGCAAGCCCTCCGAGATGCATGGTGAGACCGCGATGGATCTGCAAGTGGCGCACGCGATTGCGCCCGATGCGCGGCTTGTGGTGGTCAACGCCAGACCGACCGTGGAAGGCGATGGCGCATACGAGAAGATCGGCAACCTGTTCGAGCAGGTCGACCGCGACTACCCGGGGGCGGTGTGGAGCCTGTCGATCGGATGGGGCTGCGAGGCGTTCGTCAGCGCAACCGATCTGGCGCCCGTGGCGGCGGCGCTGGCGTCCGCGCAGCGGCGCGGTACCTCGGCGTTCGACGCCAGCGGCGACACCGCCGGGCTGGAATGCAAAGGCGGCGACCGGTGGTCGGCACCGCCCGGACCGGATGACATCGGCCTCGACGCGGTCGCCTCGCTTCCCGCGATGACGTCCGTCGGCGGCACGACGCTGTCGACGGGTACCCGCGGGCAGTGGCTCGCCGAACGCGCGTGGGTGGATTCGCCGCTGTCTCAAGGCAGCAGCGGCGGAGTGTCGAAGTTGTTCGCCCGGCCGGCTTGGCAGGACCGGTTGGAGATCGCGCGGGATACCGGGCGCCGGCGCCTGGCTCCCGACGTCTCCGCGGTCGCCGACCCGTTCACCGGGGTGCGGTTCATCTTGGGTCAGCGCGAGATGATGGGCGGGGGCACATCGCAATCGGCCCCGATCTGGGCGGCGCTGACCGTGCTGATGAACCAGTATCTGGTGGCCAACGGCGGGCGGCCGCTGGGAAATCTCAACCCCTTGCTGTACCAGGTGGCTGCGGGGTCGAACCTGCCCGGGTTCCGGGATGTGCGCAAAGGCGGGAACGCCGTGGACCTGGCGTTGCCGGGTTATGACCTGGTGACGGGCCTCGGGACCCCGAACACCTACAACCTCGCCCGGAACCTTCTCGACCTGCAGAAGACGCCCCGTTGACTGAGGTGTCACCGCACCGCCCGGTCGGGTGGCGAAATCCCTTGACCAGCACGTTGTTTCCCCATCTGGCGTCTCGTTCCCGGGTGTCGTTCGGATGGGCACTCGCGGTGCTCGCGCTGCTGCTGGTCTGCTTCGCGGTGTTGCGCTGGCAGGCGCCGCTGATCGCCGTCGCGGTGGTCGGTGTGGCGCTGGTGTTCGTCGGCTATCTCCGTGTGGCGGGCATCCAGCGCGATGTGCCGACGCGGCGACTCGCGTCGACCGCTGCGCTGTCCGCGGTACTCGGCATCGGCTGGGCGTTGGCGACGGGCCCGGTGGTCGCCGCATCTCACGACGTGGCGCTGCGCGGTGCCGGGTTTGATGTCGAGAGGCTGCTGATGGCCGTCGGGATACCCGTCGCCAGTGCGGTTCTGATGCTGCTCCCACCGGCGGCGTTGCGGCTCGTGCCTCCGGTGAGCCGTGCGCCGCTGGACGGCTACGCGGTCGGTGCGCTGAGCGCTGTCGTCTTCACGTCCGGGGCGACCCTGGTCCGATTGGTCCCGCAGTTCGCGACGGGCGTCAAGACCGAAGGCCCCTGGGTGGGCGTACTTCTGGTGCAGGCCGGAATTCAAGGCTTGACACTGCCCTTGACGGCCGTGGCCCTCGGCGGGCTGGTCGGAGCCACGCTGTGGGCGGGCCGGTGGCGGGCGATCGTCGCGAGTGTGGCTGTGACACTGGTTCTTTACGCGCTCGTGGGTGTTACGGAGTACGCCCCGGTTGCACAAGGCCTGCACCTGGCCGTGCACGCCGTGATCGCGCTGATCGCGTTGGCCGCCCTGCGCATCGGACAACGCGCCGCGACGCCGGATCCTGCGCGAACCGACCGCGACGGCCGGGTCGGTCCGATGCGCGTACTGGCCACGCTCGCTGCCGGGGGCGCGGTCGCGGCCGGCGCCGGTGTGGTCGCGGCAGTGCTCACCACTCCGCATCTTGCCAAGATCGTGTGCCCACCGGACTGCGGGCGGCCACCGATCGGTGAGCCCATCGAATCGAACCCGCGGTTCTATGCGCACGACGGAGCGTTCTCCGTCCAGTACCCCGGTCCGGGCAGCGCGTACGAGGCCACGTTGAACCCCGATGGCGTCGAGTTGAACTTCACCGGCGGGGATACCGGCACCATGGAGTTGTTCGGGCTGACCGCCGACGGCCGGACGCCCAAGCAGATCGCCGAGGATCTGATCGACGAGTACTACCCGGATGCGGCAACGGAATACGAGATTCCGAACGCAATGGTCGGCTATGAGCTCGGCTACGGCGTCGTCGCCGACGACTATCCGCAGGACGCCAACGGCCGCTACACCCGGATACGGCTGATCGTGATGGTTGCGGTCAAGAACGACTACGCGCTGGTGGCGTCGGCGATCGGGCCGTACCGCCAGTTCACCCGCGGCTTCGGCACCGGCCATCCATCGGGCGCGAATCTGCAGCTGGCGATGGATATGGGTAGGTACGTCAACAGCTTCCGCTGGGGCGGCGTCACCGACTGACGGTCACAAGGCCGTGAAGCACGGATCCTGCTGGCCCTTCGGTATTTCGGCGTTGCTTGTCGAGAACCGGCTCACCACCCCGTCATCGGTGACGTCGACCGAATCCGCCTTGATGCCCATCGGGTAGTTCGTCGTCAGCTCCGAGGTGAACGCGTCCAACGCCGGTTGCACGGCTTCGCGCGGCAACGTGAAGCCGAGCCCGGTCAGCTCGATCACCTGTAGCGAGATCCCGCCGTCGGCCACCGTGGGTCTGGCTTTGATGGAGCCCAGCGCGCCCTCCAACTCGATCGTGCCGTCGGAGGGGTTGGTCGTGACGCCGGTGACGAACGCGCCGATGAGCGGGATCGAATCGGAGATGGTCTGCCGAATACCCTCCGACGACCAGCTGATGTCCGCGACCAGGGAGCCGACCGAGCCGCCCGAAGTGGCCGTGTCCTCGAGGCGGACGTCCTGGATCGACAACTCGACCTTCATGTCCTTGGCGTCGCGGATCTGATTGCCGGCGGTCTCGATGTGGATGTTCGTGTAATGCCCGGACATGTGCTGAATCAGGAACGGCGGCATGACTCCGAACGAAGCGCTCACCTCGTCCTCTACGACGCACGACGTGACGCGGGCGACGACGTCGTTCGCCCGCTTGCGCGCGTAGAGCTCACCGGCCAGTACGCCGGCCAGCACCAGGGCGACCACGATGACGACCACGAGCACGATCGACAGCGGATCGCGGAAGAAATCTTTGATCTTCGATGCGGACGACGGTGGCTCCTGCGGTCCCTGCGGCGGTGGCGCCTGCTGCGTCGGGGCAACCTGGCCCTGCGGCGTCGACGGTTGGTTCGGGCGAGCCCACGGGTCGGTCACGACCGCGATTCTGCCTTACCGCGGCGGGCGAAGTCCGCGCGGTTGCTCAACACCGCGATCGTCTCGCGGACCCTGTGAGCGTTGTCCAGGTCGATGTCGGTCACGAGCAACTGCGGGTCGGCGCCCGCGGAGCACACCACCTCGCCGGTCGGTGAAGCGACCAGGCTGCCCCCCACACCGGTGGGGCCGACGGCCGCGATATCGGCGCCCGGACGGCCCTGGTCGACCGCCGCGACGTAGCCGGTTGTGTCGATGGCCCGCGCCCGCGCCAGCAGCGTCCACTGGTCGAGCTTGCCCGGGCCGCTGCCCCACGACGCGTGCACGGTGATCAGTTGCGCACCGCGCTCGGCCAGCTCGACGTACAGCTCGGGAAAGCGGACGTCGTAACACAGCGTCAGGCCGACCCCCACGCCGTCGACGTCGATCACCACGGGTTCACGCCCGGGTGCGACGGTTTTGGACTCCTGGAAGCCGAATGCGTCGTAGAGGTGGATCTTCTCGTAGTGCGCGTCGACTCCCGAGCCGGTTGCGATCAGCGTGTTGAACACTCGTCCGTCACCGGTGGGTACGAACATGCCGGCGACGACGACTATGCCCGCGCGATCGGCGATCGCCCGCACCCGCGACGCCCACGGTCCGTCCAGGGGTTCGGCGACCGGGTCGAGCGGTACCCCGAACCGGCACATCGTCGCCTCCGGGAACAGCACCATCCGCGCGCCCGCGTCGGCAGCACGGTGGGTGTAGTCCTCGACCAGCGCGAGGTTCGCCGCCGGCTCCGAGCCGCTGAGGATCTGCGCGAGGGCAATCCGCATACGGCCCAGGTTACGTTGGCCGCGCCCGACCCGTCGGCGCGACAGTCGACCACGGCACCGTCAGTATCCCGTCGCGCATCCGGCGGCGCGCGGGTGCAACGGGAAAACCGCTGTCGCGCAACATATCCAGCATCGCGCGCCACCGCACCCGCGGGCCGAAGACCCCGTGGCCGGCGACGCTGGCCCACGCCCGGTCGGCGGCGGTCAACAACGTGTGGATCGGCTGGCCGTCGACGTTGTGGTGAATCAGCGCCTTCGGCAACCGTTCCGCGAGGTCGGAGGGCCGCTCGATCGCGAACGGGTCACAGGCCAGCGTCAGGCTCACCGGTCCGTCGGCGACCAGCAGGATCCAGCAACATCGCCGGCCGATCTCGTCGCAGGTGCCGTCGACGATGAGCCCACCGGGCGCGAGTTGCCGTTGCATCGTCGACCACGCATCCCGGACGGCTTCGACCGGGTACTGCCGCAATACGTTGAAGGCCCGCACCAGCACGGGTCGCATACCGGCCAGCTCGAAACCGCCGAGACCGAATCGGACCGCGGCGGTGCCGGCGACCTTCGCGGTCTGCACGCGCTCCGGGTCGATCTCCAGTCCCACGACGCGAATATCGTTGCGCACCACCCTCAATCGGGCCGCGAGCTCCAGCGTCGTCACGGGCAGCGCACCGTAGCCGAGGTCGACGACGAGCGGGTCTTCTGCGGACAGCAGCGCCGTGCGCACCCGTGGCGTGTGCACCAGCCAGCGGTCGCAGCGCCGCAGCCGGTTGTGACCGGTGGTGCCCCGGGTCAGCTGACCGATGGGCCCGCTCATGGCCCGAGTGTAGGGCTCGGCGGCTCGGCTGCCGGGGCCCCACGCCGTACCGTCCACACACACGCGCCACTAACGTCCTGACGTATCAGGCGTTTTCGGCGATCCACACGGTCGTGAAGCGCTGCTCGGCGATCAGCAGATCGACGAGTTGCCCCCCGATGAAGTTCTCGATCTTGCCGCCCACCAGCGGGACCCGTACCTCGACCTCGATGGTGAACTCCAGTCGCGCACCGGAATCGGCGGGCGCCAGCACCGCGGTGCCCGTCAGGCCGGCGGGAGCGCCCGGGATCGACCCCTTGACCGTCGCGACGGCCTTCCCGTCGCGGACCGGAGTCCACGTCTCCTCGCGCACGAAGCTCAGGTTGCCGCGGTGGAACTGGGTGACCAGTCCGGGCAACCGGTCGGTCCGCAACGTCTGGGTCGTGACGACGTCGATGCCGCCGTGCTCGTCGACGACCATCGAGTCCAGCGAGTAGTCGTCGGCCCCGGAATCCGTGAGCCGCGCGAGCCAGTAGCGTTCGTCGCCAAACGCCCGGTGAACCTGCTCGACGGTGCCCCCGTACTCGGCGGCCATGTCGAATGAGCGCGGCATAGCTGGTCAGGCTACCGTTACCGGCCGTGGTCAGTTCGCAACCAGGGGGCGCCTCGGTCGAGGAGCACGTGCCGCTTGCGCCGCTGACGACGCTGCGGATCGGACCCGTTGCGCGGCGGCTGATCACATGCGACACCACGCAGAAGGTCATCGACGTGGTCCGCGACCTCGGCCCCGGTGACGACTCGCTGGTGCTGGCCGGCGGCTCGAACGTCGTGCTGTCCGACGAGCTGAAAGACCTCTCCGTCATCCACCTCGCCAACACCGAGATCACCGTCGACGGCAACCTGCTGCGCGCCGAGGCGGGTGCGGTGTGGGACGACGTCGTGGTCACATCGCTGGCCCACGGGCTCGGCGCGCTGGAGTGCCTGTCCGGAATCCCGGGGTCAGCCGGTGCGACACCGGTGCAGAACGTCGGCGCGTACGGCACCGAGGTGGCCGAGACCATCCGGCGGGTGCGGCTGCTGGACCGTCGCACCGGTGAGGATCGCTGGGTCGCACCGGAGGCGCTGCGGTTCGGCTACCGCACCAGCGTCCTCAAGTACGCACGGGACGCGATCGTGCTCGAAGTGGAGTTCGCGCTGGACGCCGACGGCCGCAGCGCGCCGCTGCGCTACGGCGAGCTGGCCGCCGCCCTGGGGGCCGAACCAGGGAGCCGCGCCGATCCGCTCGCGGTGCGCGAGGCGGTGCTGGCGCTGCGATCGAGCAAGGGCATGGTGCTCGACGCGGACGACCACGACACCTGGAGCGTGGGATCGTTCTTCACCAATCCCGTCGTCACGGCCGCCGAGTTCGACCGGGTGCGAGGCTCGGCCGACGGGCCGGTGCCCAACTATCCGGCGCCCGGCGGGGTCAAACTCGCCGCGGGGTGGCTGGTCGAGCGCGCCGGCTTCGGCAAGGGGTATCCGGGCGACGGTGTCGCCGTGCGGCTGTCGACCAAGCACGCTCTGGCGTTGACCAACCGCGGCGGCGCCACCACGGCCGACGTGATCGCGCTGGCGAGGACCGTACGCGACGGCGTTCGAACGAGATTCGGGATCGAGCTCACGGCCGAGCCTGTCCTGATCGGCTGTTCGCTGTAGGTACGCTGGGTCCACGTGAGTACCGCGGAGCCCCAGCCGCCGGAGTTCAACCGGAGGCGTGCCTTGACCGCACTGGCGGTCGGTGTCGTCGCGCCCGGGGTGCTGGCCGCGTGCTCGACCAACAACGACGGCTCTTCCGCACAGGGCGAAACGGCGCCGGACGCGCCCTCGCTGAACTTCAAGCCGGCCAACGACGCCACCGACATCGTGCCCACCGAGGCCGTCGGCGTGGAGGTGGCCGGCGGCTGGTTCCAGCGGGTCACGCTGACCAATCGCGACGGAAAGGTCGTCGCCGGCGCGCTCAACCGCGACCGCACCGAGTTCACGACCACCGAACCGCTGGGCTACGGCGCCGAGTACACGTGGAAGGGTTCGGTCGTCGGCCGCGACGGCAAGGCGACGCCCGTCGAAGGCTCGTTCTCCACGATCAACCCCAGCGCCCAGGTCAGCGGCCAGTTCCAGCTCGCCGACGGTCAGGTCGTCGGGGTGGCGGCGCCGATCATCATCCAGTTCGACGCCTCGATCGCCGACAAGGCGTCGGTGGAGAAAGCGCTCAAGGTCACCACCGATCCGCAGGTGGAGGGCAGCTGGGCGTGGCTCCCCGACGAGGTCGGCGGGTCACGCGTGCACTGGCGCACCCGCGAGTACTACCCGGCGGGCACCAAGGTGCACGTCGACGCCAAGCTCTACGGCGTGCCGTTCGGCGACGGCGCCTACGGTGCCCAGGATGCGACGCTGACGTTCGAGATCGGCCGTCGTCAGGTCGTCAAGGCAGAGGCGTCGTCGCATCGCATCCAGGTCCTCGACGGCGCGGGGGCGGTGATCATGGACTTCCCGTGCAGCTACGGCGAGGGTGACGTGGACCGCAACGTGACCCGCAGCGGAACCCACGTCGTCACCGAGAAGTACGAGGACTTCTACATGACCAACCCCGCGGCCGGTTATGCCAACATCCGGGAGCGGTTCGCCGTCCGGATCTCCAACAACGGCGAGTTCATTCACGCCAACCCGGCCAGTTCGGGCGCCCAGGGCAACACGAACGTGACGAACGGCTGCATCAACTTGTCGACCGAGGACGCCCAGCAGTACTTCAACAGTGCGATATACGGCGACCCGGTCGAGGTCACCGGAACGCGTATCCAGCTGTCCTACGCCGACGGCGACCTTTGGGACTGGGCGGTGCCGTGGGACGAGTGGACAGCGATGTCGGCGCTGTCGGACCAGAACGCCCCGGACATTCCGAGCACCGCGCCCGCGACGCCGTCCGGTGCGCCGCAGCCGGTCAACGGGCGCCCCGGCCGCTAGGACTTACTGCGGCGAAACCGCGGCGAGATCGCAAAATCGCGCGAAACCACGATCTGTAAGCAGTTTCGGTGTCTACGTGCGGCGGTTGAACCGTGATCCGCTGGCCCCGCTGACCTGATCGCGCGGCCGGACCACGATCAGGTCGAGGTCGACGTGCGACGGTCGAGTCGCGACGAAACCGATGATGTCGGCGATGTCCTCGGCCAGCAGCGGATGGACGCCTTCGTAGACCTTGGCGGCGCGTTCCTCGTCGCCCTCGAACCGGTTCAGCGAGAAGTCCGTCTTCACCATGCCGGGCGCAACTTCGGTGAGCCGCACCGGTTTTCCGAACAGCTCGCTGCGCAACGTGCGATGCAGCACGCCTTGCGCATGTTTGGCGGAGGTGTACCCGGCGCCGTTGTCGTAGATCTCCACCGCGGCGATCGAGGTGACGGTGACGATCAGCCCGTCGCCGGACGCGATGAGCTTCGGCAGCAGCGCGCGGGTCACCAGCAGGGTGCCGAGCACATTGGCTTCCCACATCCAGCGCCAATGCTCGACGTCGGCCTCGGCGACCGGTTCGAGTCCACGCGCTCCACCGGCGTTGTTGACCAGCACGTCTACCCGGTCCAGCGCCGCGGACAGCGCCGATACCGCGGTTTCGGATGTGACGTCCGCCACAATTGCGGTGCCCCCGATCTCGGCCGCGAGGGCCTTGACCGGGGCCTCGCGGCGGGCCACGCAGACGACGTGAAAGCCTTGGGCGGCAAGCGTTCTCGCGGTCGCTTCGCCGATCCCGGCGCTGGCGCCGGTGACCACCGCGACCCGGCTGTCGGTCTGGGAAGTCGTCATCCGTCCAAGGTTAGTTGGCGTGCTAAGTTCACCGGATGTTGTCCCGTCAGGCCTTCTCGCGGCGTGCGTGTTGTTGTCGCGCACCCCGCCGCGCCTGACTGTTTCCGGACGCAATCGCTGTCCTGCTGAGTCGCCGGGCGTGGCCCCGTCACCCGTCGGCCGACCCTCAAAAGGACAGACAGATGCGCACTTCCGTCACAACCACCCTGCCCGCCAAACGCGCGCTGTCGCCGGCAAACGGGCGATACCCTCAGGCCCGGACCCGAATCGTCGCGCCGGCGCTGAAGGTGGCCGACGCGGCCGCCGCGTCGGTGTTCAGTGCGGCCCGGCTGCGCGGCCCCATCGCGCGTGACGCGATCGCCCAGGTCAGCGGCCTGAGCATCGCTACCGTCAATCGCCAGGTCACCGCGCTGCTCGAGGCCGGCGTGCTGCGCGAGCGTGCCGACCTCGCGGTCTCCGGCGCGATCGGTAGGCCCCGGGTTCCCGTCGAGGTGAACCACGAACCGTTTCTCACGTTGGGTATTCACATCGGCGCCCGCACCACCAGCATCGTGGCCACCGACCTGTTCGGCCGCACCCTCGACGCGGTCGAGACGCCGACCCCCCGGGGCGCCCAGGCCGCCGCACTGGCGTCGCTGGCGGGCAGCGTGCGCCGATACCTGATTCGCTGGCACCGCCGGCGCCCGCTGTGGGTGGGTGTCGCGGCGGGTGGGGTCGTCGAAGGGTCGACCGGTCACCTGGACCATCCGCGGCTCGGATGGTCCGACGCGCCGGTCGGGCCGGTGCTCGCCGAGACGCTCGCGCTGCCGGTGTCGGTCGCCTCGCACGTCGATGCGATGGCCGGCGCCGAACTGCTGCTCGGTGTGCACAGGCCCTCGCCCGCGTCCACGAGCCTGTACGTCTACGCCCGCGAGACCGTCGGCTACGCGCTGTCCATCGGCGGCCGGGTGCACTCGCCCGCCAGCGGTCCCGGCACCATCGCCGCGCTGCCCGTTCACTCCGAATCGCTCGGCGGCACTGGGCTATTGGAGTCCACGGTCAGCGATGAGGCGGTGCTGATCGCCGCACGCAAGGCGCGCGCCATCCCGGTCGAGGGCCCCGGTTCGACGATGCGGGCACTGCTCAAGGTCGCGCGCCAGGGCAGCCGGCCGGCGCGGGAACTGCTGGCCGAGCGGGCGAGGGTGCTCGGCGAAGCGGTCGCGCTGCTGCGCGACATGCTCAACCCCGACGATCTGGTGGTCGGCGGCCAGGCGTTCACCGAGTACCCCGAGGGCATGGCCACCGTGGCGGCCGCGTTCGCCCAGCGTTCGGTGATGCCCGCCCGCACGATCCGGCTGACCTCGTTTGGCAACCGCGTCCAGGAAGCCGGAGCGGGTGTGGTGTCGCTCGGCGGGCTGTACGCCGACCCCATCGGTGCCATGCGGCGCGCGCAACCACGCGCGCCCGAAGCCAGGCCCGATGTCCCGGCGTGACGGGGGTTGATCTGCGGACGGTGTAGACATATCTGTGTGCGCCTAGCAACGGATCTGTCCCGTTCTGATGCCGCCGGACTCCCGGTGCCCAGGCGCGTAGCCGTACTGTCGGTACACACCTCGCCGCTGGCCCAGCCCGGCACCGGCGACGCCGGCGGGATGAACGTCTATGTGCTGCAGAGTGCGCTGCGGATGGCTGGCCGCGGTGTCGAGGTGGAGATATTCACGCGCGCGACCTCGTCGACCGACCAGCCGACGGTGCGGGTGGCTCCCGGTGTGCTGGTGCGCAACGTCGTCGCCGGGCCGTTCGAGGGTCTGGACAAGTACGACCTGCCCACTCAGTTGTGTGCGTTCACCGCGGGGGTGTTGCGCGCGGAAGCGACGCACGAACCGGGTTACTACGACATCGTCCATTCGCACTACTGGCTGTCCGGTCAGGTCGGCTGGCTCGCCCGCGACCGGTGGGCGGTGCCGCTGGTGCACACCGCGCACACGCTGGCCGCGGTCAAGAACGCCGCGCTGGCCGATGGCGACTCACCGGAGCCCCCGCTGCGCGCGGTCGGTGAACAGCAGGTCGTCGACGAGGCCGATCGCTTGATCGTCAACACCGAACACGAAGGCCACCAACTGGTTTCAATGCACAACGCGGATCCCGCGCGGATCGACGTCGTGCATCCGGGCGTCGACCTCGAGACGTTCACGCCGGGGGATCGAAACGCCGCGCGTGCCGCGCTGGGACTGGACGCCGACGAGCAGGTGGTCGCGTTCGTCGGGCGCATCCAGCCCCTGAAGGCACCCGACGTCGCCCTGCGCGCCGCGGCCAAGCTGCCGGGGGTGCGCGTCCTGGTGGCCGGCGGTCCGTCAGGGAGCGGACTGCAGGCACCCGACGGGCTGGTTCGGCTGGCCGCCGATCTGGGTATCTCGGACCGGGTGACGTTCTTGCCGCCGCAATCGCGCGAGCAGTTGGTCAACGTGTACCGGGCCGCCGATCTGGTGGCGGTGCCCAGCTATTCGGAGTCCTTCGGCCTGGTCGCAGTCGAAGCCCAGGCCTGCGGCACGCCGGTGGTGGCCGCGGCGGTGGGCGGGCTGCCGGTCGCGGTGCGCGACGGCGTCACCGGGGCCCTGGTCGACGGCCACGACGACGGCGACTGGGCGCTCGCCATCGGGGATCTGCTGCGGCGGGCGGACACCCTGGGGCCGGCCGCGGTGGCCCACGCCGCAGCGTTCTCGTGGGACCGCACTGTAGATGCGTTGCTGGCCAGCTATGGGCGCGCCATCGCCGGCTACCGCGCCCGCCAGCAGCCACGCGAGGGCGCGCGCCGCACCGGCAGGCGGTTCTCGCGTCGGCGGGGAGTGCGAGCATGAGTAACCGCGCTGCGAAGGTCATCGAGGACGCCTGCAGGGAGAACGGCCTGGTTTGTACGCACCATGAAGGCGCGCACGGCGGGTTGCCGGGCATCATCGTCGAACTGCCCGGCGAGCGGCGGCTGAAGACCAACACGATCCTGTCGATCGGTGAACACTCGGTGCGCATCGAGGCCTTCGTCTGCCGTAAACCCGACGAGAACCACGAGGGCGTGTACCGGTTCCTGCTCAAGCGCAACCGCCGGCTCTACGGGGTGGCGTACACGCTCGACAACGTCGGCGACATCTATCTCGTCGGCCGCATGTCGCTGGAATCGGTCACCTCAGAGGAGGTCGACCGCGTGCTCGGCCAGGTACTCGAAGCCGTCGACAACGACTTCAATACGTTGCTGGAGTTGGGCTTTCGTTCGTCGATACAGAAAGAGTGGGAGTGGCGGGTGTCGCGCGGGGAGTCGCTGAAGAACCTGCAGGCGTTCGCCCACCTGATCGACGACGAGGACTGACTTCTCTCGGCGAAACCTACGATTTGGCGGGTTTTCCCGGCCGGAAGCCGCCATTTCGTCGATCTCGGCACGCGCGGTGGGTGATCCGAGGGCCGTGAGAGGATTCCACCATGGCTGATTCCCGGGGTGACTGCACGCTGATCCTGCTCCGTCACGGCGAGAGCGACTGGAACGCGAAGAACCTGTTCACCGGCTGGGTCGACGTCGACCTCACCGAGAAGGGCCGCGTCGAGGCGGTGCGCGCCGGCGAACTGATGAAGGAACTCGACCGTCAACCCGACGTGCTCTACACCTCGCTGCTGCGCCGCGCGATCACGACCGCGAACCTGGCGTTGGACAAGGCCGATCGGCACTGGATCCCGGTGCACCGCGACTGGCGACTCAACGAGCGGCACTACGGCGCGCTGCAAGGGCTGAACAAGGCCGAGACCAAGGAGCGCTACGGCGACGAGCAGTTCATGGCGTGGCGGCGCAGCTACGACACCCCGCCGCCACCGATCGAGTTGGGCAGCGCCTACAGCCAGGACGACGACCCGCGCTACGCCGACATACCCGGCGGCCCGCCGCGCACCGAATGCCTCAAGGACGTGGTCGAGCGGTTCGTGCCGTACTACACCGAGACGATCGAACCGGACCTGCGGGCGGGCAAGACCGTGCTGATCGCGGCGCACGGCAACTCGCTGCGGGCCCTGGTCAAGCACCTCGACGGCATGTCCGACGAGGATGTCGTCGGCCTCAACATCCCGACCGGCATCCCCCTGCGCTACGACCTGGACTCCGATCTCAAGCCGACGGTCATCGGCGGCACGTACCTGGATCCGGAGGCCGCGGCCGCGGGCGCCGCCGCGGTCGCCTCGCAAGGCGCCAAATAGTCCGTCGGCCCGTCCAGGCGAACGGACGGTGAACAGCGAGGGACCGGACCCCGAATTTCCGACTTTCCTTCTGTGACTTGTCCCGCTTTGGCCGCACGTTGCTGGGATGACGTTCACCGGATGCGTACGATTTCCGCGTGGGTGTCGTTTCGGCGCTGCTGGTGGCAGCGGTGGCCGCACTGCTCGCTCTGGGAGTCGGCATGGCGCTCGGGGCGGTCTTGAGGCCCCGTCTCGCAGACCGCCGGCAACGTCGCGCCGCCGCGCAGAGCGGCGTCACGGTCTCGCAGATGCTCTCCCACATCGCGTCGCGGGCGCCGACGGGAATCGTGGTGGTCGACCACTTCCGTGACGTTGTCTACGCGAACGAGCGGGCCCGTGAGCTGGGCTTGGTGCGGGACCGACTGCTCGACGAGCGGGCCTGGCGGGCCGCCGAGCGCACGCTGGCCACAGGCGAACCGGCCGAGGTCGACCTTGCGGCGCACAAGCGGGCCAACCCCGGGCGGTCCGGGCTCTCGGTTCGTGGCCACGTTCGGCTGCTGACGGAACAGGACCGCCGCTTCGCGGTCGTCTACGTCGACGACCAGTCCGAACACGCAAGGATGGAAGCGACTCGCAGGGATTTCGTTGCCAACGTCAGCCATGAGCTCAAGACGCCCGTCGGCGCCATGGGGCTGCTGGCCGAGGCGCTGCTCGCGTCGGCGGACGACCCCGAGACCGTCCGCCGGTTCGCCGAGAAGATGGTGGCCGAGTCCAACCGGCTGGCCAACATGATCGGGGAGCTGATCGAGTTGTCGCGGCTGCAGGGGGCCGAGCGACTGCCTGATTTGACGGCCGTCGACGTCGACACCGTGGTGGCCGAGGCGCTGTCCCGGCACAAGGTGTCCGCCGACAACGCAGACATCAAGATCACCACCGATGCGCCGACCGGTTTCCGCGCCCTCGGCGACCAGCAGCTGCTGGTGACCGCGATCGCGAACCTGGTTTCCAACGCGATCGCGTACTCGCCGCACGGGTCGTCGGTGTCGGTCAGTCGCCGGCGGCGCGGGGACGACATCGAGATCGCGGTCACCGACCGCGGTATCGGCATCGCCCGCGAGGATCAGCAGCGGGTGTTCGAGCGGTTCTTCCGGGTCGACAAGGCGCGCTCCCGGGCCACCGGCGGCACCGGGCTGGGGTTGGCCATCGTCAAGCATGTGGCGGCCAACCACAACGGAAGCATCCGGCTGTGGAGTCAGCCGGGAACGGGATCGACGTTCACCCTGTCGATCCCGGCCTATCCCCATAGTGATGATGATCAGGATGATCACGTCGAGCGAGAGGATCACCGAGACCAATGACCAGTGTGCTGATCGTGGAGGACGAGGAGTCCTTGGCCGATCCCCTGGCCTTTCTACTTCGCAAGGAGGGTTTCGAGGCCACCGTCGTCACCGACGGTCCCGCGGCCCTGGCCGAGTTCGAGCGGGCCGGCGCCGACATCGTGCTGCTCGACTTGATGCTGCCCGGCATGAGCGGGACGGACGTGTGCAAGCAGTTGCGTTCGCGCTCAAGCGTTCCCGTGATCATGGTGACCGCTCGCGACAGTGAGATCGACAAGGTCGTCGGGCTCGAACTCGGCGCCGACGACTACGTCACCAAGCCGTACTCGGCGCGCGAGCTGATCGCTCGCATCCGCGCGGTGCTGCGGCGTGGCGCCGACAACGACGACGTCGGGCTCAGCGACGGGGTGCTGGAGGCCGGTCCCGTCCGGATGGACGTCGAGCGCCACGTGGTGTCGGTGAACGGGGAGCCGGTCACGTTGCCGCTCAAGGAGTTCGATCTGCTCGAGTACTTGATGCGCAACAGCGGCAGAGTGCTGACTCGTGGCCAGCTCATCGACCGAGTGTGGGGCGCCGATTACGTCGGTGACACCAAGACCCTTGACGTACACGTGAAGCGGTTGCGGTCAAAGATCGAGGCCGATCCCGCCAATCCCGTGCACCTGGTCACCGTCCGCGGGCTCGGCTACAAGCTCGAGGGCTAGCCGTTTCGTTGCGCACAGGTCTTGCCGCTCAGCTTGCGCCGGGACATGAATGGTTTCATTCGGCCAGGCGGGTCGCCGGATGGACGGCGATGAGCCCTAACCCATTGCGCCGCTTGCACATCGCGGCGAGCTCCGCGTACGCCTTCTCGCCGAGGAGTTCTTTGAGCTCGGGTCCGTAGGACTCCCACACCGGCTTGCTGCCGACGTGCGCGTTGGGATCGCCGGTGCAGTACCAATGCAGGTCCGCGCCGCCTTCACCCCAGCCCCGCCGGTCGTACTCGGTGATCCACGTCTTGAGGATTTCCGAACCGTCGGCCCGAACCACCCACTCCTGAGTGCGCCGGATCGGCAGCTGCCAGCAGACGTCGGGTTTCATGGTCAGCGGTTCGACGCCCAACTTGAGCGCCTTGCTGTGCAGTGCGCAGCCGATGCCGCCGGGAAAACCGGGCCGGTTGAGAAAAATGCAGGCGCCCTTGTGCTTCCGGGTTCGCAGGTTGGGCTTGTCGTCGTACTCGTCCATCTCGAGGTAGCCCTTCTTGCCGAGCCCCTTGTCGCGGAACTGCCAGTCCTCGTCGGTCAGCGTCTTGACCGCGTCGTCGAGGCGGGCGATGTCGTCCTTGTCGGACATGAAGGCGCCGTGTGAACAGCAGCCGTCGTCCGGGCGGCCCGCCACGGTGCCCTGACAGGCCGGCGTGCCGAATACGCATGTCCACCGGGAGAGCAACCAGGTCATATCGGCGGCGATCAAGTGCTCGGGATTGTCGGGGTCGTAGAACTCGACCCACTCACGCGCGAAATCGAGTTCGACCTCTCCATGGTGCGATGCGCTCACGGTTTTCCACGGTAGACGCATTAAGTTGAATGAGTGCGATTAGGCGTGCTCGACGTGGGCAGCAATACCGTTCACCTTCTGGTGGTGGACGCGCGACGCGGTGGCCATCCGACGCCGATGAGTTCCACCAAGGCCTCGCTGCGACTCGCCGAAGCCATCGACGACTCGGGCAAGCTGACCCGAAAGGGCGCCGACAAACTGATCGGCACCATCGACGAATTCGCGAAGATCGCCACCAGTTCCGGCTGTTCGGAACTGATGGCGTTCGCCACCTCCGCGGTGCGCGACGCCAAGAACTCGGAGGAGTTGCTCGTCCGCGTGCTCGCCGAGACGGGGGTGGCGCTGCGCGTGCTTTCCGGCGTGGACGAGTCGCGGCTGACGTTCCTGGCCGTGCGGCGGTGGTACGGGTGGAGCGCGGGACGCATCATCAACATCGACATCGGAGGTGGTTCGCTCGAGTTGTCAAACGGTGTCGACGAGGAGCCGGAGGTGGCGCTGTCGCTGCCCCTGGGCGCGGGTCGGCTGACCCGCGAATGGCTCCCCGACGATCCCCCGGGCAGGCGACGGGTCGCGATGCTGCGCGACTGGCTGACCACCGAACTGGCCGACGCCGGCGCCGAGATGCTCAAGGCCGGCGCCCCGGACCTGGCGGTGGCGTCGTCGAAGACGTTCCGCTCGCTGGCCCGGCTGACGGGCGCCGCACCGTCCGGGGCCGGACCGCGGGTCAAACGGACCGTGACCGCGACCGGTCTTCGGCAACTCATAAATTTCATCTCTAGGATGACCGCGGCTGACCGTGCCGAATTGGAAGGGGTGAGTGCCGATCGGGCGCCACAGATCGTGGCCGGAGCGTTGGTCGCCGAGGCGAGCATGAACGCCCTCGGCGTCGAGAGCGTCGACATCTGTCCCTGGGCGTTGCGGGAAGGGCTGATTCTGCGGAGACTCGACAGCGAAGCCGACAGCAGCGGCTTCGTCGGCGGTGCCGACAATCCGGCGGGGGTCGGCGGTGCCGACAATCCGGCGGGGGTCGGCGGTGCCGACAATCCGGCGGGGGTCGGCGGTGCCGACAATCCGGCGGGGGTCGGCGGTGCCGACAATCCGGCCTCAGTGCAAGCGTTTGTGCGTAATGCTGGACGATAGGTGACGAGGCCCGAAGGCAAACACAAATGACAGGACAAGAAGACGACCACGGCAACTCGCGACCCATCTCGGTCGCGGAGTTGCTGGCGCGCAACGGCACGATCGGTGCCCCGCCGATCGGCGGGAGGCGCCGTCGTCGCCGCGGTGCCACCGACTCGATCACCGTCGCCGAACTGACCGGCGAGATTCCGGTCATCCGTGACGACGGTGACGATGCACCCGCCACAGACCGGTCGTCGGCCGCGGTGGTTGACGCCCCCGCCGAAACCGAAGCCTCTGCCGAGCCCGCCGAACCCGACCATGTCGAGGCAGAATCCGATATCGAGACCGTCGAAACCGAACTCGACGAGGCCGAGGTAGAGGCCGAGGTAGAGGCCGAGGTCGACGAGGCCGACGTCGACGCCGAGGCCGGCACGGCCGCGCCCCAGGCTGCCACGGATGAGGACGACGACGAGTACGCCGATGCCGTCGCCGACTACCAGAGCCACATCGAGCAGCGTGACGCCGACGAGGACTTGGACTTTTTCGCCCCGCCGCGCCGCTCGAGTTTTGCGCGGCGTTTCGGCCTGCGCGGGCGGAGCGGGGTGGGCGAAGAGACCGACGCCGGCGTAGGGGCCGAGCGGATGAGCCCCGACCCGCTCGAGTGGTCCAATCCGCAGGCCGACGAGGACGAGGCCGCCGACGCGGCCGTCGCCGTGGCCGAGCCCGAGGCCGACGAGCGCGAGGAGCTGCCGTCGTATCTGCGTTCGCCCGACGATGCGTTGTTCGGCGGCCCAGATGTCGTCGAGGACGTGCGGCGTGGCAAAGGCCTGACTCCAGAGGGCATCGATCTGGAGGACGACACCGCTGCCGCGCCATCGGGTGTGATGTCGTCGATCCTGCGCGGAGCCCTGATCGTCGCTCAGTGCTTGGTCGCGGTGGCGTTCGGCGCCGGGCTGTTCATCGCGTTCGATCAGCTGTGGAAGTGGAACAGCATCGTGGCGCTGGTGCTCGGCGTGCTGGTGATCCTGGGCCTGGTGGTCGGCGTGCGGGTGGTTCGCAAGACCGAGGACATCGGCAGCACACTGATCGCCGTCGCGGTCGGGGCGATGGTCACGTTCGGACCGCTGGCACTGATGCAGGCGGGTTGAGGCGCCCAATAACCCGTGCGTCCAGCCATCAAGGTCGGTCTGTCGACGGCCTCCGTCTACCCGCTGAGAACTGAGGCGGCCTTCGAGTACGCGGCCAAGCTCGGCTATGACGGCGTCGAGCTCATGGTCTGGGCAGAGACCGTCAGCCAGGACGTCGACGCCGTCGCGCGGCTGTCCGAGAAGTACAAGATGCCGGTGCTGTCGGTCCACGCGCCGTGTTTGCTGATCACGCAGCGGGTGTGGGGCGCCAACCCGATCCCCAAACTGGCACGCAGCGTGCGCGCGGCCGAGCAGTTGGGCGCCCAGACCGTCGTCGTGCATCCGCCGTTTCGGTGGCAGCGCCGCTACGCCGAGGGTTTCTCCGAGCAGGTCGCCGAGCTTGAGGCGAGCAGCGAGGTGCTGGTCGCGGTCGAGAACATGTTCCCGTTTCGCGCCGACCGGTTCTTCGGGGCCGGGCAGACATCGATCGAGCGGATGCGCAAACGCGGCGGCAGGCCCGGGCCGGGTGTCTCGGCGTTCGCCCCGTCCTACGATCCGCTCGACGGCAATCATGCCCACTACACGCTCGACCTGTCGCACACCGCGACCGCGGGCACCGATGCGATCGAGATGGCGCGCCGGATGGGTGATGGGCTGGTGCACCTACATCTGTGCGACGGCAGCGGCGCCTCCACCGACGAACACCTGGTGCCGGGCCGCGGCACGCAACCGACGGCGGAGGTCTGCGAGACGCTGGCCGCAAGCAACTTCAACGGCCATGTGATCCTCGAGGTGAGCACGTCGGGCGCACGCACCGCCGCCGAACGCGAGGCGTTACTGGTCGAGTCGTTGCAGTTCGCTCGCGCGCACCTACTGCGCTGACCCCACCTCAGAAGGATTCTCCCCATGGCCGGCTCCACCCTGTTCACCGACGCGATGGCACTCACCCCCGCCGGTGATGGCGTGTATCACGGTGAGCTGAACGAACATTGGACCATCGGGCCGAAGGTGCACGGCGGCGCGATGCTGGCTCTGTGCGCGAACGCCGCCCGCATCGAGCATGCGGGCGACGTCCAGCCGATCGCGGTATCGGGGAGCTTCCTGTGGGCGCCCGATCCCGGCCCGCTGCAGGTGGTCACCACCGTGCGCAAGCGCGGGCGCCGCGTCAGCCTGATCGACGTCGAGTTGAGGCAAGGAGCCCGGACGCGCGATGTGGGGGCACCTCCCGCCCGAAGGGCAGGGGGACGCTCGCGCGAAGAGCAGAAGGTAGCCGTGCGGGCCGCGATCACACTCGGCGACCCGGAGCATCACGTGGCGCCGCTGCTGTCCGTCAACCCCGTGATCCCACTGATGCAACCGGATCCGCCGCCCGGCCTGGAGCCGATCGGCGAGGGCCATCCGATGGCCGGCATCGTCCACCTCGCCCGCGGCTGCGACATCCGGCCCTCGCTGACCACCATGGCGCCGCGCTCGGACGGCGGGCCGCCGGTGATCGAGTACTGGGTGCGACCGAAAGGCGTTGCGCCCGATGTGCTGTTCGCGCTGCTGTGCGGTGACGTGTCGGCGCCCGTGACGTTCGGCGTCAACCGGTTCGGCTGGGCGCCGACAGTCCAGCTGACCGCGTATCTGCGCACCCTGCCCGCGGACGGTTGGCTGCGGGTTCTGTGCACCACTGTGCAGATCGGCCAGGACTGGTTCGACGAGGACCACATCGTCGTCGACTGCGAGGGCCACATCGTCGTGCAGAGCCGCCAACTGGCGATGGTCCCGCAGGCTTAGCGGTAAGGCCGTCGCCCAACGCTCGGCGTGAAGGCCGGGGGAGAAACGGTCTAGCAGGTGGTCGAACGCGTCGCGGTCGACTCTGCAATGCTTTCCGGCATGGCCAGAATCGCGATCGTCGGCGGTGGAAGTATCGGTGAGGCGCTCCTGTCCGGGTTGCTGCGCGCTGGGCGACAGGTCAAGGACCTGGCGGTGGCGGAGAAGGACCCGGACCGGGCGAAATACCTTGCCGACACGTACTCGGTGCTGGTGACGACGGTGGCGAATGCGGTGGACCACGCGACCTACGTGATCGTGGCGGTCAAGCCCGCCGACGTGGCGGGGCTCGTCGACGAGATCGTCGATGCCGCCACCAAAGCCGAAAGCGACACGGCCGAACAGGTTTTCGTGACGGTCGCCGCTGGCGTCACCACCGCCTACTACGAGAACAAGCTGCCCGCCGGATCGCCGGTCATCCGCGTGATGCCCAACGCGCCCATGGTCGTCGGCGGGGGTGTCACCGCGCTGTCGCCCGGCCGGTTCGCCACCCAGGATCAGATGAAGGAGGTCTCCGCGATCTTCGACGCGGTCGGTGGGGTGCTGACCGTGCCGGAGTCCCAACTCGACGCCGTGACGGCGATTTCGGGCTCTGGCCCGGCATATTTCTTCCTGATGGTCGAGGCGCTCGTCGACGCGGGCGTCGACGCCGGGCTGTCGCGCTCGCAGGCTACCGATCTGGCCGCTCAGACGATGGCGGGCTCGGCCGCGATGTTGCTGGAAGGGCTCGACAAGGCCGCCTCGGCCGAGAGCGCGGCCGGGGCTACGTCGGGCATCCCGATGGGCACCACCCCCGCTCAACTGCGTGCAACCGTCACCTCGCCCGGGGGGACCACCGCGGCTGGGCTGCGCGAACTCGAGCGGGGTGGGGTGCGGGCAGCGGTTGCCAACGCTGTGGAGGCCGCGAAAAAGCGCTCTGAGCAGCTCGGAATTACGTTTGAGTAATTCGATTAATTACCCACACCCGTCGCAGTAACACCATCTGCCACGCTATTCTCCTGGTGTAAGCACGGGTCGGTGCCAGCGGTGGGGAAGCCGCTGGGACTGCCCGTGCCTGAATGATTGGGTTGCGATGACGTCTATGAACGGGCCATCCGCGCGGGATTCGGCCAGTGGGAAGTCGGCTCGGGACTCCGGAGCCGACGGTCAACAGCCACGAGCTCAATTTCTCACTGTCGCCGAGGTGGCGAGCTTGATGCGGGTCAGCAAGATGACGGTGTACCGGCTGGTGCACAACGGAGAACTGCCCGCCGTCCGCGTCGGCCGCTCGTTCCGCGTGCATGCCAAGGCTGTGCACGACATGTTGGAGAGTTCGTACTTCGACGCCGGCTGATCTGTTCGCCGAGCGCTCGGCCCTCGGGCGCGTTTCGCAGTTGCCTGCGCAGCCCGGTAAAGTGGCCGGGTCAGTCAACGATGCTCGGGCAGATCCGAGTAGCCACAGGTAGCGGAGTTCATGGGTTCAGTCATCAAGAAGCGGCGTAAGCGCATGTCGAAGAAGAAGCACCGCAAGCTGCTTCGTCGCACCCGGGTCCAACGCAGAAAACTCGGCAAGTAATCTCCGCACACGGTCGTTAGGCTGACCGGTCATGGATTCCGAGGGCCGCTCCGGTGGCCAGGTGAATGGGTCTGATGCGCGCGACGCCGTGCACTACCCGAAGATCGTGCTGGTCACCGGGGCGTGCCGGTTCCTCGGTGGGTATCTGACCGCCAGGCTGGCGCAGAACCCGTTGATCAACCACGTGATCGCCGTCGACGCGATCACGCCGAGCAAGGATCTACTACGACGGATGGGCCGCGCGGAGTTCGTCCGCGCCGATATCCGGAACCCGTTCATCGCGAAAGTCATTCGCAATGGCGACGTCGACACCGTGGTGCACGCGGCTGCGGCGTCCTACACGCCCCGCTCCGGTGGCCGAGCCACGCTCAAAGAACTCAACGTGATGGGCGCGATCCAACTGTTCGCAGCCTGTCAGAAGGCGCCGTCGGTGCAGCGCGTCGTGCTCAAGTCCACCTCGGAGGTGTACGGCTCCAGTGCACGCGACCCGGTGCTGTTCACCGAGGACAGCAGCGCGCGCCGGCCGCCGGGGGAAGGCTTCGCCCGCGACAGCATCGACATCGAGGGCTACGCCCGTGGGCTGGGGCGGCGCAGGCCGGACATCGCGGTCACCATATTGCGGCTGGCCAACATGATCGGCCCCGCGATGGACACGGCGCTGTCGCGCTACCTCGCAGGACCCGTGGTGCCGACGGTCATCGGACGCGACGCGCGCCTCCAGCTACTCCACGAGCAGGACGCGCTCGGGGCGCTCGAGCGCGCGACGATGGCGGGCAAGTCGGGCACCTACAACGTCGGGGCGTCCGGGATCCTCATGATGAGCCAGGCGATCCGGCGAGCCGGACGGATCGCCCTGCCCGTGCCGCGCTCCGCATTGTGGGCTGTGGATTCGCTGATGCGTGCGACTCGCTACACTGAACTCGATCGCGAGCAGCTGGACTACTTGAGTTACGGCAGGGTCATGGACACATCGCGGATGCGAAACGACCTCGGCTATAACCCGAAGTGGACCACCGTGGAAGCCTTCGACGATTACGTCCGAGGTCGCGGATTGACTCCGATCGTCGACCCGCGGTGGGTACGCTCGATGGAGAGTCGGGCCGTTGCTGCGGCGCAACGGTGGGGACGCTAGGCGCATCAACTATTCAGGTGGGGGAGAAGGTAACGACTGTGGCGGGTGAGTCCAAGGCGAAAGTGATTCCGCTGCACGCCAATTCGGGCCGTGCAGCGGCTCAGCGGCGCAACGCCGCACGCGCCCAGGGCACCCGCCGACATCCCTCGCAGCTCTCGGACCCGGTGGGGGGTGCCTCCGCCGAGGAGATCGCCGCCGTCATTCGCGAGATCGACGACCGCAGGGGCGGCGCCGGCGGCGGCGCTTCGGCCGCCGAGCAGCCGCCCACCGAACTCGCCAAGCGCATCGCGGCGGTCGCCGAATTCGTCCGCAAGCGGATGACGGGCGATTATCCGGTCGACGAGTTCGGCTTCGATGCCCACGTCAACAACGCAATCTTCTTGCCTTTGCTGCGCGTGCTCTTCAAATCGTGGTTCCGCGCCGAGGTCAGCGGTATCGAACACCTGCCGGAAACGGGTGCGGCACTCGTGGTCGCCAACCACGCCGGAGTGCTGCCGTTCGACGGGTTGATGACGTCGGTGGCGGTCCATGACCACCACCCGACCCACCGCGACCTGCGCCTGCTGGCGGCCGACATGGTCTTCGACATGCCGGTGCTCGGCCAGGCCGCTCGCAAGGCCGGCCACACGATGGCCTGCACCGCCGATGCGCATCGGTTGCTGGCCGCCGGCGAGCTGACCGCGGTGTTCCCGGAGGGCTACAAGGGCCTGGGCAAGAACTTCAAGGACCGCTACAAGCTGCAGCGTTTCGGCCGGGGCGGCTTCGTCTCGGCCGCGCTTCGGGTCAAGGCGCCCATCGTGCCGTGCTCGATCGTCGGGTCCGAGGAGATCTATCCGATGGTCGCCGACGTCAAGTTGCTGGCCCGGCTACTGGGGCTGCCGTACTTCCCGATCACGCCGTTCTTCCCGTTGGCGGGTCCGGTGGGCATGATCCCGCTGCCGTCGAAGTGGCACATTCAGTTCGGCGAGCCGATCGAGACGGTGGACTACGACGAGTCGGCCGCCGACGATCCGATGATCACCTTCGAGCTCACCGACCAGGTGCGCGAGACAATTCAGCAGACGCTGTACCAGCTGCTCACCCAGCGCCGGAACATGTTCCTCGGCTGAGGGAATCCCGCTAGCTCTCCGAACTAGTTTGCTTAGCAATCATTTTCGCGATCGCCTCGTCGCGTGCGGCGGCGATGCGCTGGCTCACCTCGTCGGCCTCTGTGTCGGACTGGGCCTCACCCATCACGGTGACGATGCTGGTCAGCACGGGGTTGCCGTCGGCGTCGGTCACCTCGCCGCGGACCTCGGTGACGATGGCGCCGTGCGACTCGGTCACCGAGTCGAGGTAGGAATCGAAGAACAGCTTGTCGCCCGCCACGATCGGGCGGTGGAAGGTGATCTTCTGGTCGCGGTGCAGTACCCGCTCCATGTTGATCGGCACATCGAACTGGTTGAAGATCTCCAACTGGACCCGGCGACCGGCGACCGCCAGGAACGTCAGCGGGGCGATCAACGCGTCGTAGCCGCATTCCCGGGCGGCGTCCTCGGTGAAATGCGCCGGGTGATCGTCCTTGACGGCCCGCGCGAACTCCCGGATCTTCTCGCGGTCGACCTCGAAGTGATCGGGGTAGCGGTAGTGCGTTCCGATGATGTTCTCAGCGATGGCCATGTTGGCGGGAGCCTATCAGCGCTGCACCGCCGGCCCCGACACCGCTAACCGGTGGATCGCACGCACCCAAGTGCGGGTGATCCACCTGCTAAGCACCTCGGCGCATTCTCAGCGACGTTCCTGGCGGTGGGAAACCACCGCCGCCAACGCCCCACCTGCCGCTCCGAGGGCCAGCGCCGACGGCACTCCGATGCGAGCGGCCTTTCGCGCGGTGCGGAAGTCGCGGATCTCCCACCCCCGCTCGCGGGCGAGGTCGCGCAGGTCGGCGTCGGGGTTGATCGCCACCGCGGTGCCGACCAGTGACAGCATCGGCACGTCGTTGAAGCTGTCCGAATAGGCCGTGCAGCGGCGCAGGTTGAGCCCCTCGCGGATGGCCAGCGACCGCACCGCATGCGCCTTGCCGGTGCCGTGCAGGATGTCGCCGACCAGGCGTCCGGTGAACACCCCGTCCACGGACTCGGCAACCGTGCCCAGTGCGCCGGTCAGGCCCAGCCGCTTGGCGATCGTCGCGGCGAGTTCGTAGGGCGTCGCGGTGACGAGCCACACCTGTTGGCCGGCGTCGAGGTGCATCTGCGCGAGCGTGCGGGTCCCGGGCCAGATCTTGTCGGCGATGATCTCGTCGTAGATCTCCTCGCCGACCGCCATCAGCTCGGCCGTCGAGCGGCCTTCGATGAACGCCAACGCCTTGCGCCGTCCGGCGGCCACGTCGTCGCTGTTCTCGCGGCCGGTCAGCTGGAACTTCGCCTGAGCGTAGAGGAACCGTGCGATGTCGCCGTAGGTGAAGTACTTGCGGGCGGCCAGGCCGCGGGCGAAGTGCAGCAGCGAGGAACCGTGCACCAGCGTGTTGTCGACGTCGAAGAACGCCGCCGCGGTCAGATCCGGTGGTGGCGCAGGGGGAGCCTCGGCCGCAAGATGGGTGACGGCCGCCTCCGCGCTTGCCTCACCCGCAAGTTGCTGTTCAGCAGCTTCCAGGTCGCCGGTCCGAGACACGAATCAACCCTAAGTCACGCGCGGGGCGATACTGGCGAGGTGGAGCACCGGGTGGAGTTGTTGACGCGTGACGGTTGCACCATCTGCACGGCGGCGGCGGCCCGGCTCGCTGCCCTGGCAGGCGAACTCGGCTTCACGCTGGCCGTCACCGACGTCGACGCCGCCGCGACCGCCGGCGACGCGGCGCTGCGGGCGGAGTTCGGCGACCGGTTGCCGGTGGTCCTGCTCGACGGCCACGAGCACAGCTACTGGGAGATCGACGAGCCGCGGCTGCGGGCCGACCTGGCGAGGTGACCGCGTCCGTCGCGTAACGGTTTTCCGGCCGGTCGTCACCCGCGATTTCGCTGCTGAGATACAGTTTCGGCGGAAATCGCCGGGAATTTGGTGGCCTAACTGTTCACCGACTACCTTGGATACGTGGTGATGAAGCCATGAGCGTGTTGCTTTTCGGGGTTTCGCACCGCAGCGCGCCGGTATCCGTGCTCGAGCAACTGAGCACCGACGAGTCCGATCAGGCCAAGATCGTCGACCGGGTGCTGCAGTCTTCACTCGTCACCGAGGCCATGGTGCTGTCCACCTGTAACCGCGTGGAGGTCTACGCCGTCGTCGAGGCGTTCCACGGCGGATTGTCCGTGATCGGCCAGGTGCTCTCCGAGCACTCCGGGATGAGCCTGGGCGACCTGACCAAGTACGCGTACGTGCGCTATGCCGAGGCGGCCGTCGAGCACCTGTTCGCGGTGGCGTCGGGCCTTGACTCCGCGGTCATCGGTGAACAACAGGTGCTCGGCCAGGTTCGCCGCGCGTACGCCGCCGCCGAGGCCAATCACACCGTCGGACGCACGCTGCACGAGCTGTCGCAGCGCGCGCTGGCGGTCGGCAAGCGCGTGCACTCCGAGACCGGCATCGACGCTGCGGGCGCCTCGGTGGTGTCGGTCGCGCTGAGCACGGCCGAAACCAAGCTCGGTTCGCTGGCGGGCCGCACCGCGGTGGTGATCGGTGCGGGCTCGATGGGCTCGTTGGCCACCGCGCACCTGGCACGCGCCGGAGTCGATCGCATCCACGTGGTGAACCGCGGTCAACCCCGGGCCAAGCGACTGGTGGCCAAGGTCCGTGAGCTGGGCATCGAGGCGCACGCCTTCCCGTTCGACCACCTACCGCCGCTGCTCACCGACGCCGACGTGGTCGTCAGCTGCACGGGCGCGGTACGTCCGGTCGTCTCACTGGCCGACGTGCACCGCGGTCTGGCGCACGGTCAAGAGCCCAAACAGCTGGTGATCTGCGACCTCGGGATGCCCCGGGACGTCGATCCGGCCGTCGCGGGGCTGCCCGGGGTTTACGTCGTCGACATGGAGCGCATCCAGCGTGAGCCCTCGGCCCGCGCCGCCGCATCCGACGCCGAAGCCGCGCGCGCGATCGTCGCCGCCGAGATCGCCAACTACCTGGCCGGCCAGCGGATGGCCGAGGTCACCCCGACCGTCACCGCTTTGCGGCAGCGCGCCGCCGACGTGGTCGAAGCGGAGTTGCTGAGGTTGGACAACCGGCTGCCGGGCCTGGACGTGGCCCACCGCGACGAGGTCGCCAAGACCGTACGGCGGGTGGTCGACAAGCTGCTGCACGCGCCGACGGTGCGTGTCAAGCAGCTGGCCAGCGCGCCGGGCGGCGACAGCTACGCCGAGGCACTGCGCGAGCTGTTCGAGCTCGACCAACAGGCCGTCGACGCCGTCGCCGGACCCGAATTGCCGTTGGTCACACCGGATCTCGACAAGCCGAGTAACGCTTGACTGCAATCCGGATAGGCACCCGCGCCAGCCTTCTGGCGACCACCCAGGCCGGTACGGTCAGAGACGCGCTCATCGCCAACGGGCACGCCGCTGAGCTCGTTCCCGTATCCACCGAGGGCGACCGCAACCAGGGCCCGATCGCCGACATCGGCGTCGGGGTGTTCACCGCCGCCCTGCGCGAGGCCATCCACGACGGCCGGGTCGGCGCCGCTGTGCACTCCTTCAAAGATTTGCCCACCGCGGTCGACCCGCGCTTCGTCATCGCCGCAAGTCCCCCGCGCGAAGACCCGCGGGACGCTCTGGTGGCCCGTGACGGCATGGTGCTGGGCGAGTTGCCCGCGGGCTCGGTCATCGGCACCTCGAGCCCGCGACGGGCCGCGCAGCTTAGAGCACTGGGTCTCGGTTTGGAAATCCGCCCCCTAAGAGGCAACCTGGATACCAGGTTGAACAGGGTTAGCAACGGTGATCTCGACGGCATCGTAGTCGCACGGGCGGGACTGGCCCGTATCGGGCGACTGGCCGATGTCACCGAGACTCTCGAGCCGGTGCAGATGTTGCCAGCGCCGGCTCAAGGTGCGCTCGCGGTCGAGTGCCGCGCAGACGACACCGGGCTTGCCGCGCTGCTGGCGGAGTTGGACGACGCCGACACGCGCGCCGCAGTCACCGCTGAACGTGCCCTGCTCGCCCGACTGGAGGCGGGTTGTTCCGCACCGGTGGGCGCGATCGCTGAGGTGGTCGAGTCCATCGATGAGGACGGCAACGTCTTCGAAGAGGTGTCGCTACGCGGGTGCGTGGCGGCGCTGAACGGATCCGACGTGATCCGCGCGTCCGGTGTCGGCACTCCCGACCGGGCCCGGGAGCTGGGGCTCTCGGTGGCCGAGGAGTTGTTCGACCTCGGGGCGCGCGAGCTCATGGCGGACGCCAACTGAAGCTGCAGAGAGATGAGTGACTGAGATGACAGGCCAGACCAGCGGGCGGGGGCGCAAGCCGAAGCCGGGCCGCATCACGTTCGTCGGTTCGGGTCCTGGCGACCCCGGACTGCTGACGACGCGCGCCCACACTGTGCTCGCCAATGCCGCCCTGGTGTTCACCGATCCCGACGTGCCCGAGACGGTGCTGGCCCTGGTGGGTTGCCAGCTGCCGCCTGCGTCGGGGCCCGAGCCTGCCGAGACCGCTGGCGCCGCGGACGGCGAGACCGCAGGAAAGGACGCACCGGCCATCCCAGGCGGACCGGATATCCGGTCGGCCGTCGGCGATCCGGGCGAGGTCGCCAAGACGCTGATCACCGAGGCCCGCACCGGCGTCGACGTGGTGCGGCTGGTGGCGGGTGACCCGCTGTCGGTCGACGCCGTGATCACCGAGGTGTCGGCGCTGGCGAAGTCGCACCTGAACTTCGAGATCGTGCCTGGGTTGCCGGACACCACCGCGGTGCCCACCTACGCGGGCCTGCCGCTGGGGTCGTCGCACACCGTGGCCGATGTTCGCGACCCCGATGTCGACTGGGCGGCGCTGGCCGCCGCGCCGGGGCCGCTGATCCTGCACGCCACGGCGACCCATCTCCCCGATGCGGCGCGCACGCTGATCGAATACGGGCTGACCGACACCACGCCGCTGGTGGTGACCGCCAACGGCACGACGTGCCAACAACGTTCGATCGAGACGACGCTGGCCGGGCTGCTCGACAAGGCCACCCTGGCGGGCACCGAGCCGGCCGGCCCGTCCCCTACTGGCGTGTGGGCCCAGGCCGGTCCGCTCGTCGTGACCATCGGCAAGACCGTGGCCAACCGCGCCAAGCTGAACTGGTGGGAGAGCCGCGCTCTGTACGGCTGGACCGTTCTGGTGCCGCGCACCAAGGACCAGGCAGGCGAGATGAGCGAGAAGCTGGTGGGACACGGCGCGTTGCCGATCGAGGTGCCCACCATCGCGGTCGAGCCGCCGCGCAGCCCCGCGCAGATGGAACGCGCGGTCAAGGGTCTGGTCGACGGCCGGTTCCAGTGGGTGGTGTTCACCTCCACCAACGCGGTGCGCGCGGTGTGGGAGAAGTTCAACGAGTTCGGTCTCGACGCTCGGGCCTTCTCCGGCGTGAAGATCGCCTGCGTCGGCCAGGCCACCGCCGACCGGGTGCGGGCGTTCGGCATCAACCCCGAGCTGGTGCCCGCCGGTGAGCAGTCCTCGCTCGGCCTGCTCGACGACTTCCCGCCGTACGACGACGTTTTCGACCCGGTGAACCGGGTGCTGCTGCCGCGCGCCGACATCGCCACCGAGACGCTGGCCGAAGGGCTGCGTGAGCGCGGCTGGGAGATCGAGGACGTCACCGCGTATCGCACGGTGCGGGCCGCACCGCCGCCGGCGCACACCCGCGAGATGATCAAGACGGGTGGTTTCGACGCGGTCTGCTTCACCTCGAGTTCCACGGTGCGCAACCTGGTCGGTATCGCGGGTAAGCCACACGCGCGGACCATCGTCGCGTGCATCGGGCCCAAGACCGCCGAGACGGCAGCGGAATTCGGTCTGCGCGTGGATGTGCAGCCGGAAGTCGCCGCCGTGGGACCGCTGGTGGAGGCGCTCGCCGAGCACGCCGCCCGGTTGCGCGCCGAGGGTGCACTTCCCCCGCCGCGTAAGAAGAGCCGCCGCCGCTGATCGCGAAACCGGAGGTGGGTTCGCATGGGCTTTCCTAGGCATCGCCCTCGCAGGCTGCGCGCGACACCGGCGATGCGCCGTCTCGTGGCCGAAACCACCTTGGAGCCAAGGCAATTGGTGCTGCCGATGTTCGTCGCCGACGGATTGACGCAACCGCGCCCGATCTCCTCGATGCCCGGCGTCGTACAACACACCCGTGACTCGCTGCGTCGCGCCGCCGCCGAAGCCGTGGCAGCGGGCGTCGGCGGCCTGATGCTGTTCGGCGTGCCGCGCGAGCAGGACAAGGACCCCACCGGAGCTATCGGCGTGGCCGAGGACGGCATCCTCAACGTCGCTCTGCGCGACCTGGCCGGCGACCTCGGCGACGATACCGTACTGATGGCCGACACCTGCCTCGACGAGTTCACCGATCACGGCCACTGCGGGGTGCTGGACTCCGCTGGTCGGGTCGACAACGACCTGACCAATAAGCGGTACGTGGAACTCGCTGTGGCACAGGCAGAGTCAGGGGCTCACGTGGTGGGGCCGAGCGGCATGATGGACGGTCAGGTCGCGGCGATCCGCGACGGACTGGACGCCGCGGGGTATACCGACACCGTGATACTCGCCTACGCCGCGAAGTTCGCCTCGGGCTTCTACGGCCCGTTCCGGGAGGCGGTGGGGTCAAGCCTGCGCGGCGATCGCCGTACGTATCAACAGAATCCGGGAAACGCCCGGGAGGCGCTGCACGAGGTGGAACTCGACATCGACGAGGGCGCCGACATCGTGATGGTCAAGCCCGCGATGGGATACCTCGACATCGTGCGTGCGGCCGCCGACCTCTCACCCGTCCCGGTGGCCGCCTACCAGGTATCCGGTGAGTACTCGATGATCACTGCCGCAGCGGCCAACGGTTGGATCGATCTACCGACGGTCGCGCTGGAGACGCTGACCGGTATCCGGCGGGCGGGGGCCGACATCGTGCTGACGTACTGGGCGGCCGACGTCGCCGGCTGGCTGGCGTGACTGAGCACCCCGACACAGAATCCGACGCCCGACCCGATGGCCGGCCCGAGGACGTCGACACCGGATTCTGGCTCTGGGTGGTCGCGCTTGCCCTGATGGTGGTGGGACACCTCGTCGACCTGCTGGTCAGCGACCGGGCTCGAGACCTGCCCGCTCCGGTGGTGGCGATCTCGGCGTTGTTCATCGTGATCCTCGCCGCGGTCGTCCTCACTTTCCAGATCCTGATGCGGCACGGCTACCGGTGGACCCGAACGGTCCTGACCGGCGCCGGTGCCGCGGCCGTGGTCTACGTGGTGACCAGCCTGTTCGATGTCGATCGACCGCCCGCCGCCGCGGTCTCCTACGCGGTCACCGCGATCCTCGGGTCGGTGCTCATCCTCGGGGGCGGGTATCTGCTGCACCGCAAAGACGCCAACGATTACTTCACGCGCTGACACGTTAGGCTGACCCGACCATGACCGCTCCTGCGCCGCGAACCCGCGTCGTCACCGCCGCCTTCTGGTGCTGGATCGTCGCTTCGGTGATGTTGTTGGCCGGTGGGCTCATCGCCGCCTCGTGGGAGGGCGCTCCCGCCGTTTTCCGCGGGGCAGGTGTCATCTCCGCCATCGCCGGTGCAGGTGTTGCCTTGCTCGCCGGCCGCAGCCGTGGCGGCGACCCCCGGTATCGCCGGGCGCTGATCGCGCTCTCGTTGACGATCGTCGGGCTGATCTCGATCTCCGCCGTTGTCGGCATCGGTAACGTGATCACGCTGCTGGCGGTGTTCCCCCTGCTCGCGGGGGCGGTCCTGGTTACCCGCCGTGGTGCCGTAACGCGAGGGGAAGCGACGTGACCGACGACGGTGTCCCACCGCAGGTGCTGTTCTACGAACAGGGAGCCAGTTGGTGGTGGCTGGCGGCTGGGCCCGCGGCGGCGATCGCCATGGGGTTGATCCAGGCGTCCGCAGGCTATGGCTTTCAGTGGCTGGTGCCCGGCGTGTTCCTGGTGCTCGTCAGCGGCTTCCTCGCGATCCAAGTCAAGGCTGCCCGCATCCACACCTCGGTCGAGCTGACGCCCGAGACCCTGCGGCAGGGCACCGAACGCATCTGCACCGATGAGATCGTCCGCATCTACCCCGAAGCGAGTGGCTCCGAGGCGCCGAAATGGCAGTCCGCGCGGGCGCTCGGCGAGCTCACGGGCGTACCGCGCGGCCGGACGGGCATCGGGCTGAAGATGACCAATGACCGCACCGCGCAAGCCTGGGCGCGAAAGCACCGCCAGCTTCGGGAGACGCTGACCCAGCTGGTCGAAGAGCGCATTCCGCCGGCATGACCATCCGGGCAACGCTTGAACTGGTGCTCGCCGCCGCCGCAGCGGTCGGCAGCGTCTTGAGTTGGCTGGCGGCCGGGACGACGGTCGTGGCGCCGCCGGTGCTCGAAGGCGAACCCCACACGACGTCGGTGGAATACAGCGCGCCGCTGCTGGGACTGGCGCTGCTCTTGGCGACGGTGGCAGGTGTTCTGGCCGTGCTGGCCGTCGCGCATCTGCGCCGCAGACCATCTCGATAGGCTCTGCGGGGTCTCGGAGTCGGCGAAGGGTGGGAGCCAGCCTGGTGAACAACCATTTTCGCGGCCGAGCCTGTGTGGTCAGCCGGCTCTTGTCGACCTCGATCATGGGCGAGATCCCGGACACCAAGCCGCCCGAAGACGCGATCGCCGCCGACGACGCGGCGCCACCAGACCCACAGTGACCGCACGACATTACGTGTGGGTGCAGGCGACGGTGGCCGGCGTCGTCAACTTCGTCATCAACCCGGCCATCGACTGGCTGACGTGGCGGCGCAAGGCGCCACAGCCGGTCTGGGGATTCGACGGGCTGGTGGTCAACTTCGTTGTCACGTCGCTGATCCTGTCGACGCTGGTGGGATTGTTCGTCTGGCTGGGGGCGCGCAGCGTCGACGACGACGGCACGGTGAGCCCCCGGCCCTGGCTCCACCGCCTTCCCCGGCGCGGCTGGCTGGCCGGCCTGGCGCTGGGCGCCGGTGCCGCGCTGGTCGCGATCGCCGCATCCGGGATAGCGCACGTCGCCGGGGTGACGACGCTATCGCTGCCGTCGCTGCTGGCAGTCAAGGCGGTCTACTGCGGCCTGTTGGGCTTCCTGGTCGCACGATGGGTGATCTTCCGAACGGTGGCGTGAGGCCACTCACAGGCGGTTGGTACAAAGTGCGAAATCTGTAACACTGTGCCATATGACCGAGTTGGTGGAGACGAACAAGACTCTGGACGACGCGCTGCCGCTGGGCCCTCGGTCGCTGGTTTGGCGCTATTTCGGGGACAACCGGATGTATCTGATCGGCCCGCGGCCCGCGGTGCTGCAGAACATGCTCGCCGAACTCGGCCAGGGCGTGCTCGACCACTCAGTCTTCTTCGACGACACCGCCGCGCGGGTCAAGCGCTCGCTGCCGCCGATCTTCAACACCGTCTACGGTCTAGACGACGACCACCCCGGCACCCGGGTGCGCGACTTCCACACCGAGATCAAGGGCGAGATGCCCAGCGACTATGGGGAGGGGAGGCGCTACCACGCGTTGGACCCCGACACCTACTTCTGGGCGCACGCCACGTTCGTCGAACAGGTGCTGTACTTCGCCGACACGTTCGTCAAACGGCTGACCCGCGAGGAGAAGGAACAGATCTACCTCGAGTCGAAGACGTGGTACCGCCGCTACGGCGTCAGCGACCGGCCGATGCCCGCCACCTACGACGAATTCGAACGTTACTGGGACCACATGCTCGACGAGATCGTCGTCGCCCATCAGACGGCCAAGTACGGCGTCGGTTATGTGACAAAGGGTTTCCCGCGCCCCAAGGGAGTTCCCGCGTGGGCGTGGAAGCTGATCGCGCCGGTGTTCAACCCGCTCGCCGCATTCCTCACCACCGGCGGCCTACCGCCCCGCGCCCGCGATCTGCTGCAGCTGCCATGGAGTGACCGTCAGGAGCGGCGCTACCAGCGTTTCGCCGGCTTCTGGCGGTCGCGCCCAGTCAACTGGGTATGGAATCGTCTGCCGATGCGAGTGCGCTACAACGGCTACGCCCAAAAGGGTTATGCCCGAGTCTGATTCGTCGCCCGCGACAGGGCCTGATTCGTCGCCCGCGACGGAAGCCATCCTCGACGCCGCCGTCATCGAGTTCGAGCGGCACGGTTTCCGGCGGGTCGCGCTCGACGACGTGGCCCGTCGCGCCGGCGTCAGCCGGACCACCATCTACCGGCGGTTCGCCAACCGCGACGAACTCGTGGCCGCGGTGATCGAGCGTGAGAACTTCGCACTGTTCGCCGACATCGCCGAAGAAGTCAAACAGGCTGGGCCCCAATCGAATTACTACGTCGAGGCATTCACCCTGTCGATCCTGAAGTTCAGACGCCATCGCGTGCTGTACCGGATGCTGACCGACGAGCCGGCGCTGGTACTCGAACTCGCCCGCAGGCACTACGACGCAGCGATCGCCCGGATGGCCGCGGCGCTGCGGATCATCTTTCCCGTCGGGTTCGCCGAGCGGATCGGGGAGCAGGCCGTCCAGGAGCTGGCCGACACCACTCTGCGGTACGCGGTCATGGTCTTGCTGTTGCCGAGTGCGCAGCCGCTCGAATCCCCAGATGACATCCGCGCCTTCGCCCGCCAGCACTTCCTTCCCAGCCTGCCCGCCGCTTTGCGGGCGTTGCCGACTTCTTAGTCCGCCTCTGTTTCATAGATCACGGCTTCGGGCAGATATATCCCATGAGCACCGACGACACGCAGCGGGAAGACGATCGGCTCACCGAGGAGCAGCGGAAAGTCGAACCCGAAACGGACGAACACCATCAGGTCACCAGCGAGCCGGAAAAACCCGAGCCGACCGACAAGCCCGAGGTCACCGACGAACATCGGGAAAAAGCCAAAGAGATGCACAAGGCCTACGAGGAAGACCGGCCGACGACCAAAATGCCGGGCACCGGTGGCGCGGTCGCGGGCACAGCGGTCAACGACTGGCTCGACGACGACGGCAACCCGAGATTCAGCAAGGAATCCGCGAGCAGCGAAGGCTCGGGGGGCAGCTGACGAGCGTCGCCGCACGGTGACGTCCATATGGTGACGTTGGGCAGCCCGCGGCCACCAACGCGACGTACTACCCGGGTAGCGGCAATGCCTACGCTAGGCAACCGTGACCCCATTGGATCAGATCGCGCCCGCCTTCGTCGAGATGGCCCATTCGATCGTGTGGGCCTCGGTGGCCACCGTCGACGCCAACGGGCGCCCGCGCACCCGCATCCTGCATCCCATCTGGGAGTGGGACGGCACCGACCTGCTCGGGTGGATCGCCACGGTGCCGACGCCGATCAAGAGAAACCACCTCGCCGTGCATCCCGAGGTCTCGGTGAGTTACTGGACTACCAATCACGACACCTGCTCGACCGAGTGCCTCGTCGAGTGGTACATCGACGACGAGACCAGGGGCGCCGTGTGGGACAAGTTCGCCACCGCACCCGAACCGGTGGGCTACGACCCCCGCATCATCCCGATGTGGCAGGACGGGCCCACCTCCGATCAGTTCGCGGTGTTGCGGCTCAGTCCCTACCGCCTTCGGGTCATGCCTGGCGCGGTGACGATGAAAGGCCAAGGCGCGCCGCTGACCTGGTCTGCGTGACGGTGTCTGAGCGAAGCGCCCGAAGTGATGACCGGGGCACGACCGCCACGCTTGATGTCCGGGCGTTGCCGCTGGCGCCCAAGAACCCGCTGCCGGTCCGGCAGCTGTTGAAACTGGTGCGCAGGCTCGACACCGGACAGGAAGTGATCCGCGACGCCGGCGGTCCCGTCACGCGCATCCAGTTCGCGCCGAAGCGCTCGGCGGCGACGTCGATCTCGACGTCGAATGCCGCCGCGTGGCAATGCAGTCGCTGGGCCGTTCGGTGCTGGGCATCGACCTCAACGAGCGCGCCGACACGATCGCCCGGTGCATGCACGTCGCGTCGTCGTACACCGCCGACCGCGCGCTGCGGCCGGTGCGCGCTCCACGGTGGCTGCCGACGCCTGCCCGCCGGCGCGCGCGCAGGGCCGTAGCCGAAATGAAGAACATCACCGACGAGATGGTGCGCACCTGTCGCGCCGACCCGACGCGGGACGCCCCGCTCGTGCAGGCGTTGATGGCGGCCAGGGACCCGGAGACCGGCATGCCCATCTCCGACGACGACATCTCGAACGAGCTGTTGATCTTCATGCTCGCCGGGCACGACACCACCTCGACCGCGCTCACCTACGCGCTGTGGGTGCTCGGACGTCATCCCCACATCCAGGACCGCGTCGCCGCCGAGGCCGCCGCGCGGGCGGGCGGCCGTGTATCGGCGAGCACTTCGCGCGGCTGGAGACGACGCTGGCGTTGGCCACGATCGTCCGCGCCATGGATATCGCATCGCTCGACAGCACATTCCAGTGCGACGTACCGTTCACCACCGTCGCCAAGGGCCCGGTCCGGGTCCGTCTGCGACCGCGAACGTAACGTGCGACTTCGTCATCATGCGAGCCGCTCCGCGAGACCTGCCGCAGCGGTTCCCAAGCCAGCTGCGCCCGGCAACATCTCACCACGGTGCCAATCGGCGACGGCGTGGGCTATCGGCTGCAGGTGCTGGTCGGTGTCGACCACCGTATAAGACGTCGCGAGCCCAGTCAGCCCGTTGATCGAGCCTTCGTAGCCGATCCGGTGCGCCAGGTCTCGGATCCAGCGCTCGGCGCGCAGTCCCTGACCGAAGGACAGCCAGCGCACATCACAGATGACCAGGACGCGGCGTGCGCCCATGGCGAGGGCCGCCGTGATCGCCGATTCGCAGACGGCGTTCCCGCACTCGCGCAGTCGCCGGCGAGACATGCGCGCATGGCGCCCGCCGAACAGCGGATCGACAATGTCTGCATCGACGATCAGGATTGCCGACTCCAGCGAGGTGGCGTCGTGTGAGGGAGTCGGCACCTCCGCCGCATCGAGCAAGTGCCTACCGAACGGCGCACGGCGGTGAATGACCGCGATACCTCGGTTCTGACACGCCACAGCGATCGACTCGGACAGGGCCGACGGCCCTCCGACAAGCATCACCGGCGAATCGCCGGATTCTCGAATTGCCACCCCAACCTCACTACTTGTTCGCAAACCCCGCAGGGATTTCCGGCATGGGCGATCAGCGGTCCAATCTCGAAATCAATTCCAACGCAACGGCAGTGGCGTCACGGTAACCGGCGGTGCGGTCATCGCCACCAAGCGTGAAATCGGGCGACAGCCGTGCGGCAATCCTCCGGAGCGCCGCACGGGTCCGTGCCTGCTCACGATTGGGACGGTGTCCGCCGGCCAGTGCTGCTCTGACGAAACTGCCGGACTTGGCGGCGATTTCGTCGAGAACACAGATGCGCGCAAACCGGATGCCCATGCTGTAGCCCATCCGGTATGCGTCGCTCCGGTCCGCCGGAGGTGAGGCGTCGGCCAGGTCCTCGAGCAACCCCACCAACACCCGCTCCACGGTTGCGGTACTCGCGCCGGAGGCCGACAGTTGCCCGTCCTCCCTCACGCTCGCATCACTCATCGCTCCTGCACGCACGCCGAGATCCCACCGTCCTCACACACGACACTGCCTTCCATTGAATGCGCGAAGAATTCGGCGCATCGCTTCTAAAATCGGGCTTTACGCCATTGGCACTGCGGAAATTAAATGTGACCGCAGGCTCCCGACCGTGTGCACGAATGCTCGTCCGTTGGAGCCCGCTAATTGATTGTCCGGTTCGGACCTTGCGTCGGATCGCGGGCGACCGAAGCGTTAGCGAACAGGCTGTTTGCGCCGCGGAACGAGATCCTCGGCGGCCTTGTCGCGCTTGGCTGCACGTCGCTCTTTTAGCGTCATCGTTGGTTTCTTGAGTTCGCGACTTTGCGACTTACTAGCCACTTTCTCCCTTTCGCTAGCATCCGCTACCAATGCGCGACCATACCCGAGAAAAAATTAAAATCCAGTCTGCTGCCGCCGGTCATGGTTTCTCGCCCTACGCGTGTCGGACCACCAATGGGCTCGCCCCGAACCAGCGCGGGCACGAGCGCCCTCGCCGGCGTAGGTCCCGTGTCCCCGGCCGGGCTAGACGCGTGTCAGCAGGACCGCCTGTTCGAACGGCAACCGTGCGAAGATCGGCCCCCACAAGCCCTTGACGGCCGGCGCCGCTTCGGCCTTGGACAGCACCTGCGGGTCGCTCAGCCGAAACGTCTTCCCGTACCTCTTCATCCGGCCGCCACCCGCGGCCGTGATGTTCTTCAACCAGTCGCGGTCCGGGCCGTAGGTGAGCAGGATGGCCACCCCGTCATGGGTGGGGAACACCGTCAGCGGGGTCCGGTACGGCTTACCCGACTTTCTGCCGACATGCTCGAGGATGCCCATCGTCGGCGCCCACCCTGCCCACAGTCGCTGGATCGGGTTGGTGACGTGGCGGTTGAACCGGGCGAGCCATTGCGGTAGTTGCATAGCCTCCATCATCGATGACCGGCGCCACTATTACACCCTGTAGTTGACGGTCGCGGCCCGGCTGGGACACTGGTGGCCATGCGTGCTGACCACATCACCACCGAGGTGTCGGCGCGGCTCTTCGCCGAGGCCGCGGCCGTCATCCCGGGCGGGGTGAACTCGCCGGTGCGCGCGTTCACCTCGGTCGGCGGCACCCCCCGGTTCATCACCTCGGCCAACGGCTACTGGCTGACCGACGCGGACGGCAACCGCTACGTCGACCTTGTCTGCTCCTGGGGCCCGATGATCCTGGGCCACGCACACCCGGACGTGGTCGCCGCGGTGCAGCGCGTGGTGGCCGACGGCCTGTCGTTCGGCGCGCCCACCCCCTCGGAGTCCGAACTGGCCGCCGAGATCATCGGCCGCGTCGCACCGGTCGAGCGGCTGCGCCTGGTGAACTCGGGCACCGAGTCCACGATGAGCGCTATTCGGCTGGCCCGCGGCTACACGGGCCGGGCCAAGATCGTGAAGTTCTCCGGCTGCTACCACGGCCACAGCGACGCGCTGCTGGCCGACGCGGGTTCCGGGGTCGCCACGCTTGGGCTGCCGTCCTCGCCCGGTGTGACCGGCGCGGCCGCCGCCGACACCATCGTGCTGCCCTACAACCACGTCGCGGCGGTCGAGGAGGTCTTCGCCCGGTTCGGCGACGAGATCGCGTGCGTGATCACCGAAGCCAGCCCCGGCAACATGGGCACCGTCCCGCCTATGCCCGGGTTCAACGCGGCGCTGCGACGGATCACTGCCGGCCACGGCGCGCTGCTGGTCGTCGACGAGGTCATGACCGGGTTCCGCGTCAGCCGGTCCGGCTGGTATGGCGTCGACCCGGTGGATGCCGACCTGTTCACCTTCGGCAAAGTGATGAGCGGTGGGCTGCCCGCAGCTGCATTCGGCGGCCGGGCCGAGGTGATGAACCGGCTGGCCCCGCTAGGGCCGGTGTACCAGGCGGGCACGCTGTCGGGCAACCCCGTAGCGATGGCGGCGGGCCTGGCGACGCTGCGGGCCGCCGACGCCACCGTCTACGCCCGTCTCGACGCCAACGCCGACCGCCTGACCGCGCTGTTGGCCCAAGCACTGACCGAAGCCGGTGTGGCGCATCGGATCTCACGCGCGGGCAATATGTTCAGCGTGTTCTTCACCGACGAGCCGGTAACCGATTTCGCCTCGGCGCGGGCCTCCGAGACGTGGCGATTCCCCGCGTTCTTCCACGCGTTGCTCGACGCCGGCGTGTACCCGCCGCCGAGTGCCTTCGAAACCTGGTTCGTCTCAGCGGCTTTGGACGACGAGGCGTTCGATCGCATCGACGCCGCGCTGCCCGCCGCGGCCAGAGCCGCGGCGCAGGCGGTCAGACCCTGATGGGTGACCGGACGATCGTGCACGTCATGCGGCACGGCGAAGTGCACAACCCGGGCGGGATCCTGTACGGCCGGCTGCCCGACTACCACCTGTCCGAGCGCGGTCAGGCGCAGGCGCAGGCAGTCGCCGACTGGCTTGCCGCTCGCGACGTCGTGTACGTGGTCGCCTCGCCGCTGGAGCGCGCGCAGGAGACGGCCGCCCCGATCGCGATGCGGCACGGTCTGGTGGTCGACACCGACGACGAGCTCATCGAATCGCACAACGTCTTTCAGGGAGAACGGGTTTCGCCGGGTGACGGGGCGCTGCGCAACCCACTCAACTGGTGGCATCTGCGCAACCCGCGCTCACCGTCGTGGGGTGAGCCCTATCGCGAGATCGCCGCGCGGATGAGGGCGGCGATGCACCGGGCCAGGGTCAAGGCGTCCGGGCACGAGGCGGTCTGCGTCAGCCACCAGTTGCCCGTCGAGACGCTGCGCCGCGCGATGACCGGGCATCCGCTGCATCACTTCCCGACCAAGCGCATGTGCAACCTGGCATCTCTGACATCGTTCTACTTCGACGGCGACGATTTCGTCGGCTGGGGTTACGCGGAGCTCGCCGGACGGTGAGGCTGCTGGTGGTGCTGTGGGCTTGCGTGGTCATGGTCGCGCTGGCCGGTTGCTCCACCGGCGATGACGCCGTCGCGCAGGGCGGCACCTTCGAATTCGTCGCCCCTGGCGGCCAGACCGACATCTTCTACGACCCGCCGCAGGACCGGGGCCGTCCGGGGCCGGTCAGCGGTCCCGATCTGATGGATCCGGCCAAGACCATCTCGCTTGACGATTTCGCCGGCGAGGTGGTGGTGCTCAACGTGTGGGGGCAGTGGTGCGGCCCCTGCCGCACCGAGATCACCCAACTCCAACAGGTTTACGACGCCACCAAGAACCAGGGCGTGGCGTTCCTCGGCATCGACGTACGCGACAACAACCGCGACGCCGCGCGGGATTTCATCGTCGACCGGAAAATCACGTTCCCCTCGATCTACGACCCGCCGATGCGGACCATGATCGCATTCGGCGGCCGGTACCCGACGACGGTGATCCCCTCCACGGTGGTGCTGGACCGCGAGCACCGGGTCGCCGCGGTGTTCCTGCGTGAACTGCTGGCCGAAGACCTTGCGCCGGTGGTGGATCGCCTTGCGCGCGAAGACGACGGGGCACCGGAGCACGAGAAGGCCGGCGCATGAGCCTCGACCAGGCGGACCAGTTGATGGCCGGCGGTCCGGTGCTGTTGGCGCTGCTGGTCAGCGCGCTCGCCGGGCTGGTGTCGTTCGCCTCGCCGTGTGTGGTGCCACTGGTGCCGGGATACCTGTCGTATTTGGCCGCCGTCGTCGGCGTGGACGGCGACGCAAGCGCCGGCGTCGGGTCGGTCCACCGAGACCGACGTTCTGGCGGAAATTCGCCGGAAGAATCCGCCAAAACGTCGGTCTCGGCGAGCACCAGGACCACGAGGTTGCGGGTGGCGGGCGCCGCGGCGTTGTTCGTCGCCGGTTTCACGGTGGTGTTCGTGCTCGGCACCGTGGCGGTACTCGGTATGACGACGTCGCTGATCACCAATCAACTTCTGCTGCAACGCATCGGCGGCGTGATCACGATCGTGATGGGGCTGGCGTTCGTCGGGTTCATCCCCGCGCTGCAGCGCGAGGCCCGATTCACTCCGCGGCAGATCTCCACGCTGGGCGGGGCTCCGTTGCTCGGCGCGGTCTTCGCGCTGGGGTGGACACCGTGCCTCGGGCCCACCCTCACCGGCGTGATCGCGGTGGCCTCGGCGACCGACGGCGCCAACGTGGCCCGCGGTGTCGCGCTGGTGATCGCTTACTGCCTGGGCCTGGGAATCCCGTTCGTGTTGTTGGCGTTCGGGTCCGCACGCGCCGTGCAGGGTCTGGCATGGCTGCGCAGGCACACCCGCACGATTCAGATCTTCGGGGGCGTGCTGCTGATCTTGGTCGGTGTGGCGCTGGTGACGGGAATATGGAACGACTTCGTTTCGTGGGTGCGCGACGCGTTCGTCAGTGACGTGACGTTACCGATATGAGCCTTCGCGCGCTGGTACGTAACACCTGGCGGACGCTGACGTCGATGGGCACCGCGCTGGTGCTGCTGTTCCTGCTGGCGCTCGGCGCCATCCCCGGCGCGCTGCTGCCTCAACGCAGCCTCAACGAGTCCAAGGTCGACCAGTACATCGCCGAGCACCCGACGATCGGGCCGTGGCTGGACCGGGTTCAGGCCTTCGACGTGTTCTCCAGCTTCTGGTTCACCGCGGTCTATGTGCTGCTGTTCATTTCGCTGGTCGGCTGCCTCACCCCGCGGCTGATCGAGCACTTCCGCAGCATGCGGGCCACTCCCGTGCCCGCCCCACGCAACCTGAGCCGGCTGCCGAAATACCACAGTGTCGAAATGACGGCCGAGCCGCAAAGCGTGGCGGCCACGGTTTCCGAGCGGTTGCGCGGATGGCGCAAGATCACCCGCGAAGAAGGCGAAATCACGGAAATCTCCGCGGAGAAGGGCTATCTGCGCGAGTTCGGCAACATCCTCTTCCACTTCTCGCTGCTGGGACTGCTGGTGGCGGTGGCGGCGGGCAAGCTGTTCGGATACGAAGGCAACGTCATCGTGATCGCCGACGGCGGCCCGGGATTCTGTTCGGCGTCGCCCGCCGCGTTCGACTCGTTCAGGGCCGGCAACACCGTCGACGGCACCTCGCTGCATCCGATCTGCCTGCGGGTCAACGACTTTCAAGCCGACTATTTGCCGACGGGGCAGGCCACGTCGTTCGCCGCCGACATCGAGTACCAGGCCGGCGCCGACCTGGATTCGGGCACCTGGCGGCCGTACCACCTGAAGGTCAACCATCCGCTCAGGGTGGGCGGCGACCGGGTGTACCTGCAGGGCCACGGCTATGCACCGACATTCACCGTCACCTTCCCCGACGGGCAGAGGCGCACGCAGACATTGCAGTGGCGGCCCGATGACCAGGTCACGTTCCTGTCCTCGGGCGCCATGCGATTCGACCCGCCCGCCGGCACCTACCCGGACGCCGACGAACGCCGCGAGAATCAGCTCGCCATCCAGGGTCTGTTCGCGCCGACCGAACAGCTGCACGGCACGTTGCTGTCGTCGAGTTTCCCGGCGCTCAACGATCCCGCCGTGGCCGTCGACATCTACCGCGGCGACACCGGCCTGGACACCGGGCGGCCGCAGTCGCTGTTCACGCTCGACCCGCGCCTGATCGAGCAGGGTCGGCTGACCAAGAAAGCGCGGGTCAATCTCGGCGCGGGGGAGTCGACGCGCCTCGACGACGGCACCGTGGTGCGCTTCGACGGCGCGGTGCCGTTCGTCAACGTGCAGGTGTCGCACGACCCGGCGCAGGTGTGGGTGCTGGTGTTCGCGATGACCATGATGGCCGGCCTGCTGGTGTCGCTGGTGGTGCGCCGCCGCCGAGTCTGGATTCGGATCAGACCCGCTGGTCCGGGTACCGTATCCGTCGAGCTGGGCGGGTTGGCGCGCACCGACAACTCCGGGTGGGGCGACGAGTTCGAGCGGCTGACGCAGCGCCTCCTTCCCGATGCGACGGCGGCGCACCCTGCAGGAGAGAAGGTCAGATGATTACCGAGCAGATCGACATCGGCTTGGCGCGCTACTCGGACTGGGCGTTCACCTCATCGGTCTTGGTCCTGGTGGGCGCGCTGGTGCTGCTCGCGATCGAGTTGGCCTACAACCGCAGCCGCAAGGTCGAATCCCGTGAGCTGGTCGGCGCCGCGACCGCGCCAGGCGGGGTGCACGCCGACAGCGCCGCCCCTGGCGTCGTCTCCGACGTCCCCAAGCGGCCGGTCGAGGAACGGATCGGCGGTGCCGGGCTCGCGCTGACCTACCTCGGCATCGGCCTGCTGCTGGTGTGCATCGTGCTGCGCGGCCTGGCCACCTCACGCGTGCCGTGGGGCAACATGTACGAGTTCATCAACCTGACCAGCTTCTGCGGGCTGATCGCGGCGGCGGTGGTACTGCGCCGCCGCCAGTACCGGGCGCTGTGGGTGTTCGTGCTGGTTCCCGTGCTGATCCTGCTGACGATCTCCGGACGCTGGCTGTACACGAACGCCGCCCCGGTGATGCCCGCCCTGCAGTCCTACTGGCTGCCCATCCACGTCTCGGTGGTCAGCCTCGGTTCCGGAGTGTTCCTCGTGGCCGGCGTCGCCAGCATCCTGTTCCTGCTCAAGATGTCGCGGTTCGGCGCCTTGGGCTCCGACGGTGCGCTCGCCCGCGTCGTCGACAGGCTGCCCGATGCGCAGACCCTGGACCGGATCGCCTACCGTACGACGATCTTCGCGTTCCCGGTGTTCGGGTTCGGCGTCATCTTCGGCGCGATCTGGGCCGAAGAGGCGTGGGGTCGATACTGGGGCTGGGATCCCAAGGAGACCGTGTCGTTCATCGCGTGGGTCGTCTACGCCGCCTATCTGCACGCCCGCTCGACCGCGGGCTGGCGCGACAAGAAGGCCGCCTGGATCAACGTCGTCGGTTTTGTCGCGATGGTGTTCAACCTGTTCTTCATCAACCTGGTCACCGTGGGGCTGCACTCCTACGCCGGAGTCGGCTGAGCGGCAGCGGCCCGCTTCGCTAGGATCGGCCACGAAAGCCTGCGAAGCCATGGGGGACCGTCGACGTGTCTGAACATCCGGCGCACCGCGCCCAGGGCAGCCCCGGCGAAGAAGCGGTTTTCGCGGCGGTGGTTCCCGAAAACGCCTATGCGCCAGGCGGATTCCGTGCACAGAGCCGGTTCAGCGACCCCGCGGCCGAGCCCCCGGCGGAATGGACGGCGCCGACACCGCCCGACGGGTTCCCCGTCGTTTCCCCGCCGCAGGAGATCGCCGAAACGGACCCGCCGCCGTATCTCGACCTGTCGACCGTCGCACTGCTCGGCCAGCCCAAGCGCGCCCCTTCCGAGGGATGGCGCAAATGGCTGTATTACGCGTCGTTCAGGTTGATCAACCTCGGCGACGGGCCGAAGGCCGTGCGCCGCCAGACGCTGACCGCCCAGGTCCAGCGGCCCGTGCGCGGGTGTTACCGCATCGCGGTGTTGTCACTCAAGGGCGGGGTCGGCAAGACCACGATCACCGCGACGCTGGGCGCGACGTTCGCCTCGATCCGGGGCGACCGCGTGATAGCCGTCGACGCGAACCCCGATCGCGGCACGTTGAGCCAGAAGGTGCCGCTCGAGACGCCGGCCACGGTGCGCCACCTACTGCGCGACGCCGAAGGCATCCAGGCCTACAGCGACGTCCGCAGATACACCTCGCAGGGGCCGAGCCGGCTGGAGGTGCTCGCCTCCGAGAGCGACCCCGCGGTGTCGGAGGCGTTCAGCTCCGAGGACTACACCCGCACCCTCGAGGTTCTCGAGCGGTTCTACAGCCTGATCCTCACCGACTGCGGTACCGGCCTGATGCACTCGGCGATGGCGGCCGTGCTGGCCAAGGCCGACACCCTCGTCGTGATCAGTTCCGGTTCGGTCGACGGGGCGCGCAGTGCCTCGGCAACGCTGGACTGGCTGGACGCCCACGGACACCAGGACATGGTGCGCAACTCCATTGCGGTGATCAACGCGGTGCGCCCGCGGTCCGGGAAAGTAGACATGAAAAAGGTCGTCGATCACTTCAACCGACGTTGCCGGGCAGTGTGCGAGGTGCCGTTCGACCCGCACCTGGAGGAAGGCGCCGAGATCAGCCTCGACCGGCTCAGGCCGGAGACCAAGGGGGCGTTGCTCGAACTCGCGGCCGCGGTCGCGGCCGGGTTTCCGGGCACACGCCGCTAGAACGCGCGGTCACGGCCGCGGATTGTCCTCTTGACCGAGCCGACGCAGGAACTCTGGATCGTCGTCGGGCCCGATCACCCGAGTCCGGGGACGGCTCGAAGAGACTCGCATCAGCCGCCAGCCGATGTACGCCAGCGTGAACAGCACGAGAATCAGGAGCAGATACGCCACGAAAAACAAACCTCCTTTATTCGAATATACGCGCCGTCGGTAGGCTCGGTTCGTGTCTGACGGACGTCCCGGAACTCGGCTCGTACTGGACGTGCTCGCCTATGTGCTGGCACGGCTGCTGCTCGTCGCGGCGCTGACCGGAGTGATCATCGGCGCCGGACATCTGCTCGGATTGCGCGAATTTCCGCTCGTCGTGGCTCTGCTCTTCGCGTTGGTGATTGCGCTGCCGCTGGGGATCTGGGTGTTCGCCCCGCTGCGTCGCCGCGCCGAGGCGAGCATGGCGGCCTTCGACGAGCGTCGGCGTCGCGACCGCGAACAACTGCAGTCCAGGCTGCGCGGCGAGAACCCCCCGCCCGCATCATGACGGGCATCCACACGAGCATGGTTTCGCCTCAAGAGCTATACGCCCGTTGGATAGCCGAATTGTGGGCGGGCGCTCCGGTCGCAGCCGAGTTGGTGACCGACGACTTCGTCGGGCACTGGCCGGGACGGGCGGTACGAGGCCCGCAGGAGCTGCAGGCGGTCGTCGACGAGACCCACCGGATGCTCACCGACCTGAAGTTCGTCATCGAAGTAGCGCCGTTCGTCGAGGGAGACATGCTGGCGGCCAGGTGGATCGGCACGGGCGCGGCCGAGGACGGTCCCAAGCGATTCACCGGCAACGACATCCTGCGCGTCGCGGACGGACGGTTCGCCGAGTACTGGACGGGCACCAGCACGGGTTAACCGGCGGCGTCCCGCAGCACCTGCTGAAGCTTGTCGAGCGGGTCGCCGGCGGCGGGGTCCAGCCGCAACGCGTCCCGGAGTGAGTCGGGGTCGGGCAGCACCGGCGCGGGTGCGGATGCCTCCGGCGGCGGGGACGGGGCCGGCGGCTGCGCAGGCGGCGGAGGGGGCGGAGCGGTCAGGCCGGCCAACTTGGCCTCCAGGCGGGGTGCCGAGTCGTGGCGGACGGCGCGCCGCTCGAGATCCGGATCGGAGTTGCCTTCGAAACAGCCGTCGGGTGCGCTGCGGACGAAGTCCAGCGCGTTGCGGTAGCGGTCACGTGCCGCGTCGGGCCGGTTCTCCCAGGCGTCCACGTCGCCTTGCCGCTCCCGGACCAGTTCCAGGTTGACCAGCACGGGGCACGACTGCTCGCGGGCGGTCAGGCGCAGCGCCTCCGAGAAGTGCGCGTCCGCGTCGGCGAGACGGTCGTCGAGCACCGCGAGGGTCCCCGCCGCGAACGGCGCCTTCGCCGGTTCGACGACGTTGAACAGGCTCATCACCGAGACATCACCGTGCAGCGCGTCGACGTCGCGTTGCGCGAAGTTCGACACAGCCGAATCACCAGCCGCCACAACGGAGACGAGCTTCACCGCGACCGCCAGCGCCACGACGGCCACGGGAGCCGAGAACAACAGCAGCCGGCGCCGCAGCCGCAGCCGGGAGGGGCGGGGACGCATCAGACGACCTCATCCCGCCGGGCCACCCGGCTGGTCCGGAACTCGCGCAGCGTGAGGTAGCACTCGAACAGCAGCAGTACGGCCGCGACCATGGTGAAGACCCAATACAGGTCGGTGCGATCGGGTGCGTCGACGGTGGACTGCACCGACGAGACGCCGTCCGCGTCGGGCGCGACGTCGGCGACCGGCTGCGCGGCATCGCGGGGCATGAAGGGCACGCCGAGCTGATCGGCGACGCGCTGCAGACCCGGGTCGTTGCGCGTTGCGCCGTAACCGAACACCGCCCCACCGTCCACTGAGCCCGGCGGCGGGTCGAACTCGCCCTGCGGCGCCCGCGACGAGGGTGCGCCGGACCCGAAGTAGAACACCAGGTTCTGTGCGCCCGGGCTGCGTTGGGCCGCCGCGATCAACTGGTAACGCAGGATGTTCGCCGCGGCCGCCGCGTTCACCTCGCCCACGGCGTCATCGGGGTATGGGTTCACGGCCGCGACGACGGGCCTTAGACTCCAATCGTCTTCGGAGAGAGGCCATTCCAACGACGAACGCGACGCGAACGTGATCAGCGCGAACCGCGCCCGAGGGTATCGGTCGACGAGCGCGGCGACGTCGTCGCGGATGCCGGCGATCCGCGGCCGCCCGGCACCGTAATCGGTGACGGCCGAGTCGGCGGAGCGGTCGACGATCAGGAACACGTTGGCCGTCGCGTCGTTCGGGCTTGACGCTTCCGATCCGTGCGAACCGCCGATGGCGGGTCTGGCGGCCGCGATCAACATCAGCACGACCGCGAGCGTCAGCGCCGACCATCGCCAGACCGTTGTCCATCGCTGGCTCGCGCTGCGGGCCAAGTGGCGCATGGTGTAGAGCCGGAGCACGACCACGGCCGCGGCGATCGTGATCAGGACCACCGGGGGTACGACGGGTGAGAACGTCATCGCCGCAGCACCGCCAGCGACAGGCACAGCAGCAGGGAAACCGCGACGGCCACCGTCAACGGGACCGTCGGCGTGTCCCCGCGGAACCCGGCGAGGGTCGCGGACCGGTCGCCGTCCGGCGGGTGGGCGCGGATCCCCTCCAACTGGGCCGTCAGGTCGGACCCGACGGGTGCGTATCGCCCGCTGGTGGCCGACACGACGGATCGCAGGGGGCCCGGCGAGGACACCAGCGCATTGACCTGAATTCCGCGCTCCCGCGCCATCTCGGCGACCTGCTGCTCGGAGAACAGGGCGGGGCGGGCTTCCCCGGGAGCGCGCAGTTCACCGGGTCCCAGATAGATGATCGATCGTCGACCCTCGTCCGGTGGTTCATCGGCTGGGAATCCCGCCGCACACAGCGCGATAAGGTCGGTGATGCTCGCAGCGTAATCCACGTACGTCACGGGCGGGGCGAACGACGCGACGCCGTTGCGCTTCGCCGTCAGCTGGGCGGGCGAGAGGGTGGTGTCATCCGGAAGTCCTGCGAGACTGGCTGCGTCGCCGAGCTTTTCGACCGCGAACTGGTAGTCGCGGGTCAGCGGGATCACCCGGCGGTTCGCGGAGGTCAACCCGATCCGTTGGGTACCGTACGTCCGGGCCTGCTGGGCGAAATACGACAGGAACGCGCCAGTCCTCGGATCGGTGACCGGTTCGCCGACGCACAGCATGATGTCCTCGGGCACCTCGGCGGTCTTCAGCGACCACCACAAGCCGCTGGGGCGCGCGCTGGCCACCACCGCTGCTGCGAACAACAGCGCGAGCAACACGACCGTGACGATCAACGACACCGCCCGGGCCCGCGCGACTCGGACGTACTCGGGCAGCCTGGTCAAGCGCGCGGTGTTGGCCAACGGCCGCAACTGTCGCTGCGCCTGCTTCGTCGGCACGAACAGTGCCAGCGCGACCGCGCCCGCCAGACAAGCGAATCCGATGACTGCGACCGGCCACCAGGTCAGGGCCACGAGCGGATCAGCTCCTCGGCCGCGGTGCCGACCTCGTCGACACGTACCGGTGAGGCGGTGTTGAACTGCGCGTCGTCGAGCGCCGCCAGTGTCGGCGCGGCGGGTGCCAATTCGCCGGAGGCGATGTCGTCGAGGTGCATGTACTGCGCCCGCGTGCCCGTCGCCTGGTTGAGGAAGCTGCGCAGCGTGCGGCTCATTGCGGCGCCGGCCTCGGCGGCGGTGAGCTCACCCTCGCGGTGACGCGCGCCGATGCGCGCAACGGCGCGCGCGAACCGGCGTCGCAGCAGCCTGCCGTGCAGGGAGCGCACCGCGGGAAGGCGACGTAGCCGCTGCGACGGCAGCGTCCACACGAAAACGCCTACGTACCAAGAGATCACCACGGCCGTTAGCAGCAACCCGAGCCACAGCCACGTCGTCGAGTACGGCATCGGCCCGCCGACGAACCGCGACAAGTCATCCGGCACGGGCGAACACCTCGGTCAACTCGACGAGCCGGGAGCGGATCTCGCCGCTCGCGCCGATCCTGGTGTGCGGAACAGCGCGGGTGGTCATGAACTCGTCGACGCGGTGCGCCCGCACCTGCTCGGCTCGGTGGTAGGCGGTGACAACCCGTGGGCCCAGCGTGGCCGTGTCGAGGACGAAACGTCGCGTCGAGACGTCGTACCCGGCGCGGTTGTCGTCGGTGGCGCCCACTGCGGGCATGTCGGAGACCGTCGCCCACAGCACGTCGTGGCGAGCGGTCAACCGGGTGACGGCATCGGCCAGCCGCTCGCCGATCTCCGGCTCGTCGGACACCACCACGATCAGCATCGGGTGACGGTAATGCGTTGCCACGTAATTCAACTGGCAGACGATGTCGCTGCGCCCAGCGGCGTTTGCGGTGTGACTGTAGTACCTGTGCAGCAGGCTCTCGATGTGGGTCTCGCCGCGGCGCTGGCGGATGTTGACGCACCCACGGGTGTCGCCGAAGACCATTCCGATCTGGTCGGAGCGCCCGAGCGTGATCAGCCCGAACGCGCCCAGGACATTCACGGCCACATCGCGTTTGAGTTCGCCGCCCGGTGCCAGGGCGGTCATGTCGCGGCCGGCATCGGCGACGAGCAGCAGCTTGTGGTGCTTCTCGGAGACGAACCGTTTGATCAGCACGTGGCCCGACCGTGCCGAGGCCTTCCAGTCGATGTCGCGGACGTCGTCGCCGGGCACGTAGGGGCGCAGATCGTCGAATTCCAGGCTGCGGGTGTGAAGTAGGGCGTAGCGGCCGCCTTCGAGCATGCCGCGGGTGTCGGTGCCGAAGTGCGTCCTCGCCGTGGTGAGGTGTCTGCCCATGTCGGCCTCAGGGGACTCGAACCGCTTGCAGGACAGCGTCGATGATCACCTCTGGGGTGACGTTGGCGCTGGCCGCCTCGAAGCCCAGGATCAGCCGGTGCCGCAGCACCCGGTGGGCGAGTTTGGCGATATCGCCCGGGATGACATGGCCGCGTCCGGAGAGCAGGGCCAGCGCCCGGGCGGCGTTGCAGAACGCGATGGTGGCGCGGGGGCTGGCCCCGTACTCGATCAGGCGGGCGAGCTGACGCGGCAGGTGTTGGTCGGGATTGCGGGTGACGCCGACCAGTTGGCTGGCGTAATGCATCAGCGCGCGGTCCATGTGGACGAGGCGCACGATGTCCTGCAGCCGCCGGATATCGTCGAGCCCGACGACCGGCCGGCTGCGGTGGTTCTTGTCGTACAGTCCGGCGTCCATCCGGAACATCACCTCCACCTCCTCCTCGGCGGAGGGGTAGTGCAGGACGTCCTTGAGCATGAACCGGTCGGTCTGCGCCTCCGACAGCGGATAGGTGCCCTCCTGGTCGACGGGGTTCTGCGTCGCGATGACCAGGAACGGCTCGGGGATCGGATACCGCGTGCCGGCGATGGTGGTCTGGCGCTCCTCCATCGCCTCGAGCATCGCGCTCTGTGTCTTGGCGCTGGACCGGTTGATCTCGTCGAGCAACACGATGTTGGTGTGCACCGGCCCGAGTTGGGTGACGAACGAGTTGGTGGCCGACTCGTAGACCTGGGTGCCGATGATGTCGCTTGGCAGCAGGTCGGGCGTGCACTGGATGCGCCGGAAGCCACCGTCGATGGCGTCGGCGATGACGCGGGCGGCGGTCGTCTTGGCCAGCCCCGGCACGCTCTCGATCAGGATGTGCCCGCCCGTGATCAGGCCGATCAGCAACGATTCGCGCAGGTTCTCCTGGCCGACCACCTTCGCCGAGAACGCGCCGGAGACCGCGGCGACAACGCGCTGCGCCTGCGCGAGATCACGCTGGTCGAGTTGTGTACGGGCTGCGGTCATGGGTGCCTCTCGTCTCCGGCTGCCGGTTGCGGATACCCGGGCCAGGGTATGCGCACACCGCCGATCGGGCGAACGGCCGACGAGACCGCGGGAGCGTCAGGTCAGGAACCGGGCGACGTACGGCGCGAAGCGGGTCTGCAGGTCGCGCTCGTCGAGACCGAACATCTCCGGCGACGTCACCACCCGTCCGAGCCTGCCACGCTGGTGGCCCGCGAGGTACTCGGCCATCGCGGCCCGCGCGTCGTCGGTCATCGGTTCGCCGGCCAGCGCGAAAACCGCTGCGGCGGTGCCGATCTCGTCGGCCATGAAATCGTCGAACCTGACGTCGATCGAGCGCTCCGGCGGGATGGCGCCGCGATCGCGGATCAGCGCGTTGAGCATCAGCTCGAGCCGCTCGACCCAGCACGCGGCGATATCGCGGACCGGCACGGGGCAGCAGTGCATGCGCGCGGAGTAGGTGAGCATCGCGAGCATCGACAGCACCACGGGCACGGGGTCGCGGTGCGTCGCGATCACCACCACGCCCGGAAAGACCCGCTCGAGCACCGGCAGTTGCTCGAGGTGCTGCGGCGACTTGAGCAGCCACCGTCTGCCGCCGCGCAGGAACTGCAGCGCCTTGAGCTGGAGGGCCAGGTGCTCGTAGTGGGGCGTCTGGTCGTGCGACAGGTAGTAGTCGCGCCACCGCGGCACGTGGGCCAGCGTCTCGAACAGCATCGATGAGAAGTCGTTGGCCAGCAACTGGATTTCCTCGTGCACGTGGTCGGTCGTCATCTCGTGCATCAGCGCGAAGTGCGGCATCACCGCGTTCAGGAACTCCAAAGCGGCGTCCATCCGGGCACGCCGGGGGTCGGGATCGACACCGTCCTCCGCCGGCAGCGGGAACGGCTCGTTGCTCTCCCAGTACGGCAGGGTGCGGAACGTCGGACCCGCGGCGAGCAGGTTGTGCAGGTGTGTGGTGCCCGTACGCGGCAGCCCGGCGATCACGACGGGCGCGGCCAACTCGATGTCGTGGATCTCGGGATGCCTGGCCAGTAGGTCGGTGAGCAGCAGGCGGTTCTTCAGCCACTGCACCAGCTGCGCGTGGAAGTTCACCACGCCTGCGTCGCTCAACCCCGGAATCTCTTGTAGGGCAGCAAGAAACACGTCCAGGCGCTCGCGGTAGTCGGCGGCGCCGAAGTCGTCGAGCCCGGTTTCCGCGCTGGCCTTGGCGTGCAGCGCCGCGGCGTCGAGCGGGCAGTCCGGCGCCATTGCCGCCATCATGTCGCGGAGCGGTTCGACCGCGGCCGGGAAGCGGGGCTGCGCGAGGTCATCGAGAACGACGGGTGCTGGTGTGGTGTCGGTCACAGCCAGTTATGTTACTGTGAGTTTCGTAATGACGACGGAAATCGGGCGACCTCGTGACAAACGCATCGATGCCGCGGTGCTGCGCGCCACGGTCGGCCTGCTCGGCGAGAGCGGTTATACGGATCTGACGGTGGACGCGATTGCCCGCCGCGCGGGCACGAGCAAACCCGCCATCTACCGTCGCTGGCCGGGCAAGGCGCACGTCGTCCACGAGGCGGTCTTTCCGGTCGGTGCCGAGACCGAACTCCCCGACACCGGGTCGCTGGCCAGCGACGTGCGCGAGATGGTGCGCCGAACCGTGGCGGTGCTGACCACACCTGCCGCCCGAGCCGCGTTGCCCGGGCTGGTCGCGGAGATGGCCGCCGACCGCGCACTGCATGCGGCGCTGCTCGAGCGCTTCTCCGATGTGCTCTCGCGCGGGCTGACCGACCGACTGGCGGCGGCGGTGGCCCGCGGCGAGGCGCATCCAGGGGTGTCGGCCGCCGTCGTCGTCGAGGCGATGGCCGGCATGACGTTTCTGGCCTTGATCACCCGCGGGGACGGTCTGGACGACGCGTGGGTAAACCGAACCGCCGACTTCATCACGAAAGGGATCAGCGCATGACGCACGAGTGCGCCGCCGCGGCGAGCCGCGAATCAACAAGAGCGGCGAGCCGCGAATCAACAAGAGCGGCGAGCCGCGAATCAACAAGAGCGGCGAGCCGCGAATCAACAAGAGCGGCGAGCCGCGAATCAACTAGCGCGGCGAGCCGCGAATCAACAAGAGCATGGGCCGAACTGCTCGACACGTTGGGCGGCCTGGACCGGGCGTTCCTCGAAGGGGATCGCGCGGTCTCCGACGACCGGCACGTCGCCGACGGCTACCGCATGCTCGCCACCACGCTCGGCGTGGCGTTCGACACCTACCTGTTCGCCGAGCCGAGCCGGCCGGTGTGGGTCGAGCTCAACACGCCGTTTCGCCGGGACCGACGCTGGGGCGGCGACAACACCGACGCCTACTACCTCATGTGCCCAGTCGATCCCGAGCGCCGCTATCGCATCAGCGGGAACAAGGGCGACAGTGTCTACTTCTCGGTGACCGCCTACAACGAGCCGTCGCCGGGCGCATGGTCGGATCGGATCGTGGCGCTCGTGCGCGACGACGACCTCGACATTGACGGAGACGGCAACTTCTCCTTCGACTATGGGCCCACCGACGGCGGCGTGGTGCTGGTGACGCGCGACTATCAGGCCGACCCGCTGACCGGTCGGCCCGTGTCCTGGAACATCGAGGCACTCGACGAGCCCGAGCCCATTCGGCACGGCGACGCCGAGACCGCTGCTGCGCTGCGGGCCAGCGCTGCCTGGCTGCGCACGATGTTCGCGATCGTGCCGCTCGCGGTCGGTGTGCGAGTCGACGACGCCCATACCCTGGGTCACGAGATATCCCAGGTGGCAAACGAATTCGCCGATCCCTACCAGGTGCCGGATGCGAACTTCGGCTGGTCGGCGCGCGACGCCTGCTACGCCTACGGCAGTTTCGTGCTCTCCGACGACGAGGCGCTGGTCGTCACGCATCGGCCGCCCGCATGCCGGTTCTGGAACCTCGTCGTGTGGAACCAATTCATGGCGGGCGTCACCGACGAGAAGACGTCGATCAACAGCTACAGCGCCGTGCCCAACTCCGACGGGTCCGTCACCGCCGTCATCTCCCGCGGTATGACCGCACATCCCAATTCCATTAGCACCGTGGACTATCCACGTGGCAACCTGGCGTTCCGGTGGTTTCTCGCCGACGCGGTGCCCGCCAAGCCGGAGGTGCAGTTGGTCAAGGTCGCCGACGCCCCGACGGAAGTCGCCTAGCAGCGATTTCGGTGCGCTACCGATCGCTGATCGATAGTTAGCGCACCGAAATCGCAAGGGCGAGCGCCACAGCGACCGCCCACACCAGCATCGTCAACCCCGTGTCGCGCAGCACCGGGATCAAGTCCTTGCCGCCGAGGCGTTTACGCACCGGCGCGGCAGCGCGCACCGCGAGCGGTAGCGCCACCAGGCCGACCGCCGCCCACGGCGTCGCGAGCATCAGCACCAGCGTCAACGCGAACGCCACCACCAGCAGCGCCTGGTACAGCAGCCGGGTGCGCGCGTCGCCGAGTCGCACGGCCAGCGTGATCTTCCCCGACTCCTTGTCGGTTCCGATGTCGCGCAGATTGTTGGCCACCAGCACCGCCGACGACATGCAGCCCATCACCACCGCGACCGCGACGCCGACCCAGTCGACCCGCAACGCCTGGGTGAACTGAGTGCCGAGCACCGCGACGAGGCCGAAGAACACGAACACCGCGACCTCGCCCAACCCGAGGTAGCCGTAGGGCTTGTTGCCCCCCGTGTAGAGCCACGCCCCGGCAATGCACACCACGCCGACGGCGATCAGCCATGGCGCGCTCACCGCCGCCAGCACCAGACCCGCCATCGCCGCGACTGCGAGGCTCACCACCGCGGCGGTCAGCACCGCCCTCGGCCCGGCGACCTTCGACCCGACCAGCCGCAGCGGACCCGACCGTACGTCGTCGGTGCCGCGGATGCCGTCGGAGTAGTCGTTGGCGTAGTTGACCCCGACGATCATCGCCACCGCGACCAGCAGCGCCAGCAGCGCCTTCCACCAGCAGGCGGCATGCAGCCACGCCGCGGCGCCCGTGCCCGCGATCACCGGCGCGACCGCGTTGGGCAGCGTGCGCGGCCGCGCGCCCTCGACCCATTGCGCGAATGTCGCCACGAACGCCAGTCTCGCACGGTGCCGGACCGTGGCAGACTGAGCGCATGGAGGACCGACTCAGCAAGGCGGAAATTCGCAAGGATGCCGCGCAGGAGATCTTCGGCTCCGGCGTATCGACTGTTGGTGAGGTGGCCTCGATCATCACCACCGCGATCAAGGACGTCGCCAACGCCATCGGCGGCTTCGCGACCGATGCGTTCGAGATCCGCGACACCGTGCGGCGCGCGTCGCAACGACTCGACGAAACCGACGACCAGCCGCCCGCCTAGACCGTGCTCGGAGTCATCGGCGGGAGCGGTTTCTACGGCTTCTTCGGCACCGACGCGCGCAGCGTCAACCTCGACACCCCGTACGGGGCGCCGAGCGCGCCGATCACCGTGGGCGTCGTCGGTGCGCACGAGGTGGCGTTTCTGCCGCGTCACGGCGCCAAGCACGAGTTCTCGCCGCATACCGTGCCGTACCGGGCCAACATGTGGGCGTTGCGCGCGCTCGGGGTGCGACGCATCTTCGCGCCGTGCGCGGTCGGCAGCCTGACCCACGACCTCGGGCCCGGGGCCATGGTGGTGCCCGATCAACTCGTCGACCGCACCGTCGGCCGCGCCGACACCTACTTCGACTCCGGGGGCATTCACGTCGCGTTCGCCGACCCGTACTGCCCGACCCTGCGTGGGGCGGTCACCGATCTGCCCGGCGTCGTCGACGGCGGCACCATGGTGGTGGTGCAGGGGCCGCGGTTCTCCACCCGCGCCGAGAGCCGGTGGTTCGCCGACCAGGGCTTCACGTTGGTCAACATGACCGGCTATCCCGAGGCGGTGTTGGCGCGCGAACTCGAGATGTGTTATGCCGCAATAGCGTTGGTGACCGATCTCGACGCCGGTATCGACAGCGGATCCGCCGTCCGCACCGTCGACGTGTTCGCCGAGTTCGAACGTAACCTGACGCCCTTCAAGAAGCTCGTGCACGAGGCGATCGGCCAGGTGGCGCTCGAACGGACCTGTGAGCACTGCCTGGCGCACGACGGCGTCCGACTGCCGTTCGAACTACCGTGAAAGTTCTGTTGACCGGCGCGGCGGGCTTCATCGGAGCCCGGGTCGCCGAGGCGCTGCGCGACGCCGGCCACGACGTCATCACCGTCGACGCGATGCTGCCCTCCGCCCACGGGCCCGGCGCCGAGGCGCCCACGGACTGCCAGGTGCTCGACATCCGCGACGCGTCCGCGTTGGCGCCCCTGATGAAGGGCGTCGATGTGGTGTGCCACCAGGCCGCCGTGGTCGGAGCGGGCGTCAACGCCGCCGATGCGCCGTCGTACGGCACGCACAACGACTACGGAACCGCGGTGCTGCTGGCCGAGATGTTCGCGGCGGGCTGTCAGCGGTTGGTGCTGGCGTCGTCGATGGTGGTCTACGGCCAGGGCCGCTACGACTGCCCGGAGCACGGGCCGGTCGATCCGCGCCCGCGCACCCGCGCCGACCTCGACGCCGGCCTGTTCGAGCACCGCTGCCCGCTGTGCGCGGCGACGGTGGGATGGCGACTGGTGTCCGAAGACGCGCCATTGCGCCCGCGCAGCCTTTATGCGGCCAGCAAGACCGCGCAGGAGAACTATGCGCTGGCATGGTCGGAGGCGGTCGGAGGCGCGGTGACTGCGCTGCGCTACCACAACGTCTACGGACCTCACATGCCTCGCGACACCCCGTACTCGGGGGTGGCGGCGATCTTCCGGTCAGAACTCGAATCGGGAGATGTGCCAAGGGTTTTCGAAGACGGAGCGCAAATGCGTGATTTCGTCCACGTCGACGACGTGTCGGCCGCGAACGTGGCGGCGGTGCAATCCGCTCAGGAGGGGTTCGACGCCTTCAACGTCTGTTCGGGCCGGCCGATCTCGATCCTGGAGGTGGCCACCGCGCTGTGTGAGATCCGCGGTGACGCGCCGCCGGTGATCACCGGGCAGTACCGCGGCGGCGACGTCCGCCATATCGTCGCGGACCCCGCCAAAGCGTCTCGGATACTGGGATTTCAGGCCGCGGTGGATCCGCTCGACGGGTTGCGCGAGTTCGCGTTCGCACCGTTGCGGACCTGATGCGCCGGACGGTTGGCATCCTCGTTATCGTCACGCTCGTGGCGACAGGTCTGATCGGACTGCTGTTCTCCCAGCAGCGGCGGTTGATCTACTTCCCGTCGCCCGGGCCACTGCCGAGCGCGGCGACGGCGTTGCCCAACGGGCAGGACGTGCAGATCGAGACCGACGACGCAATCCGGTTGGGCGGTTGGTATTTCCCGGTCGACGGAAATAACCCCGCCGTGCTGGTGTTCGCGGGCAACGCCGGCGACCGGTCGGGGCGCGTGCCGCTGGCATCGGCGCTGAATCGGATGGGCTGCTCGGTGTTGTTGTTCGACTACCGCGGTTACGGCGGCAATTCGGGCCGCCCCTCGGAGGACGGGCTCGCTGCCGATGCGCGGGCCGCGCAGGCATGGCTAGCCGCGCAGCCCGGTATCGAGGAGATCGTCTATTTCGGCGAATCCCTCGGCGCCGCAGTCGCTATCGGGCTGGCGGTCGAACGGCCGCCGCGCGCGCTGGTGTTGCGCTCACCGTTCACCTCGCTGCCCGACGTCGGCGCGGTGCACTATCCGTGGCTGCCGGTGCGTCGGCTGCTGCTGGACCGTTACCCCTCGCTCGAGCGCATCGGGTCGCTGCGGGTGCCGCTGCTGGTGATCGCGGGGACTCGCGACGACGTCGTGCCCGAGCCGATGAGCCGTCGCCTCTACGACGCGGCCAACGAGCCGAAGCGTTACGTGCTGGTGCCCGGCGCCGGGCACGACGATCTCGAATTGCTCGCCGGCAAGCAGATGCTCGACGCGATCCGGCAGCACCTCACGCAGGCCTGAATCCGCCTCGCCATACTGGCCTGGTGAAACCAGCGATTTGTGAGCAGTTCGGAATCGACTTTCCGTTGTTCGCGTTCAGCCACTGCCGTGACGTGGTGGCGGCGGTGTCCAGCGCGGGCGGCTTCGGCGTGCTGGGCGGGACGGCGTACACGCCCGAGCAGCTCGACCAGGAGCTGTCGTGGATCGACGACCACGTCGGCGGCAGGCCCTATGGTGTCGACCTCATCGTCCCCGCCCGTTACGAAGGCAAGGGCGAGGATCTGACGATGAGCGACCTCGCCGGCCGCATCCCCGACGAGTACCGCGGTTTCGTCGCCGAGCTGCTCGCCGCGCACGACATCGAATTGGGGGAGGCGCCGCGGTTCGGCAACGCCGCGCTGTCGGGCAACACCGGCAAGGAGCTGCTGGACGTGGCGATGAACCACCCCATCCGGTTGATCGCCAACGCGCTCGGCGTCCCGCCGGACTACATGATCGAGGCCGGCAAGGAGCACGGCGTCCCGGTGGCCGCGCTGGTCGGCGCCAAGGAGCACGCGGTCAAACAGGCGCAGGCGGGCGTCGACCTGATCGTCGCGCAGGGCACCGAGGCCGGTGGTCACTGCGGCGAGGTGACCACGCTGGTGCTGGTGCCCGAGGTCCTGGAGGCGCTGGCGGCGATCGGCAGCGACATCCCGGTGCTCGCCGCCGGCGGGATCGTCACGGGCAGGCAGATGGCGGCCACGGTGGCGATGGGCGCGGCCGGCGCCTGGACCGGGTCGGTCTGGCTGACCACCGAGGAGGCCGAGACCGCACCGTATACCAAGCAGAAATTCCTGGCCGCGTCGTCGCGGGACACGGTCCGTTCGGCGGGCAGGACGGGAAAGCCTGCGCGCCAACTTGTTTCGGACTGGACGCAGGCGTGGTTGCCCAACGACGGCGGTCAGAAGCCGTTGCCGCTTCCGTTGCAGTCGATGCTCGCCGAACCCGTCGTGCGACGGATCGACGTCCTGGCGGCCCAAGGGCATCCCGGCGCCCAGGCGCTGGCGACGTACTTCGTCGGCCAGGGCGTGGGGCTGATGAACAAGGTCAAGCCCGCGCGTGAGGTGGTCCGCGAGTTCATCGAGGACTACGTCGCGGCGACTGAACGCCTGAGCAACTCCCTGCCGGATTAATGGCGGTTTCGGCGCGTTACCAGTCGCTGAGCGATCGGTAACGCACCGAAGTCACCCGTCAGGTGAGGCCGCCAGCGGCAGCCGCACCTCGAACCGCGCGCCGGTGTCCAAGTTGCGCGCCGACAACGTCCCGCGGTGCGCCTGCACCAGACCCGCGGCGATTGCCAGCCCCAGCCCCGATCCGCTGGGCAGCGACGAATCCGCGCGCGGCACGCGATCGTTGGAGCCGCGGTAGGCGACGTCGAACACCCGCGGGAGGTCGGCCTGGTCGATGCCCACGCCGGTGTCGTCGACGCGCGCCCACGCGCCGTTCTCGTCGGACCCCAGCGCCAGCCCGACCCGCCCGCCCGGAGGGGTGTGTGCGATCGCGTTGGCCACGAGATTGGACAACACCCGCACCAGCGCGCGGTCACTGCCCAACACCCGCACCGGTGTGGCCGGCAGTTCGGCCGTCAGCGCTACGCCCGCACGTTCGGCGGCGATCCGGTGCGCGGTCAGCACGTCGTCGACGACCTCGTCGAGCGCCACCGTGTCGAACACGGGTTGGACGGCACCCGCATTGATCTTCGACATCTCGAACAGGTCATCGACCATCTCGGAGAGCCGAACCGACTCCTGCTCAATAGTTTTCGCATGCACCCGGACCTCTGCGTCGGGTACGACGCCGTCGGCGATCGCCTCGGACACCGCCCGTATCCCGGCCAGCGGGGTTCGCAAATCATGGCTGACGAACGCCACCAGCCTGCGCCGCGACTGCTCGGCGGCACGTTCCGACTCGCGGATCTCCTGCTCCCATACGGTGCGGCGGGCCTGGTAGCGCGCCAACATCACCGCGGCGGGGATCGTCACCACCGACACGATCACCAGGACGATCGCGGTCTGCTCGAAGGTTTCGGTGATCATGAAGCCGCTGGCGCCCAGGACGCCGGTGAACGTCGCCAGCACCGGGATGAGCACCAGCGCAACCATGCTCACCGCCAGCGACCAGGACCGGGCGAGGCGGATGACGAGTGCGCCTGCGAGCACCACCGGTACCGAGCATGCCAGCGCCAACCCGGTGATCTCCCACAGGTCGGTCGTCACTAGGCGCTCTGTCCTTCCGGTGAGCGCGCTTCGCTGCTCCACAGATAGCCGCGGCCCCACACCGTCTGTACCCGGTGGTGCTCACCGAGCTTGGACCGCAACCGCTTGACGTGCACCGTGACGGTCGACAGATCACCGAAATCCCAGTGCCACACCTGTTTCAAAAGCTCCTCGCGGCTGAACACGACATCGGTGTGGGTGAGGAAGAACAGCAGCAGGTCGAATTCGCGGTTGGTCAGCGACAGCGGCGAACCCTCGACTGTGACAGTGCGCGCGGCGGTCGACACAGTCAAATCACCGACGGTGATGTCGAGCGACCGTCGCCCCGTCGGCGCGGGTGCGCGCCGCAGCACCGATCGGACCCGCAACGCGAGTTCGCGCGGGCTGAACGGTTTGGTCAGGTAGTCGTCGGCGCCGGCCTCCAGGCCCGCGATCCGGTCGTCCTCCTCGCCGAGCGCGGTCAACAGGATCACCGGGATCGAGTAGCCGCCGCGCTGGCGTAGGTTGCGGCACAGCGTCAGCCCGTCCGCGCCGGGCATCATCACGTCGAGCACCGCGACGTCGATGTGCTGCGAGCCGAGTAGCCGCAGCGCCTCGGCTCCGTCGTGGGCGATCGCCACGTCGAGGCCGTCGCGCTCGAGATAGCGGCGCACGACATCGCGCACGACGGTGTCGTCGTCGGCGATCAGTACGCGCCTCACCTTCCCGAGACTAGCCGTAAGCGGCTACTACCTGCGCCGATGTCACGGATTCGTCATCAAAGCACTGGTCGGGGTGGTTAGCCTCGAACCCATGCCCGACTGTCCGGTCACCGTGGTGCTGCCTTGTCTCAACGAGGCGGAAGCACTGCCCGGTGTGCTCGCGGCCATCCCGGCCGGCTACCGGGCGTTGGTGGTCGACAACAACAGCACCGACGCGACGGCGGAGGTGGCGCGGCGGCTGGGCGCCCAGGTGGTCACCGAGAAGCGCCCCGGGTACGGGGCTGCCGTGCACGCCGGGGTGACGGCGGCGACGACGGCGGTCGTGGCGGTACTGGACGCCGACGGCTCGCTGGATCCCGGTGATCTTCCGGCGCTCGTAGCCGAACTCGACCGCGGCGCGGACATGGCGATCGGGCGGCGCCGACCCGTCGAGGGGCTGAAGTGGCCGTGGCACGCCCGGCTCGGAACCGCGGCGGTGTGCCGGCGGCTACGTCACCGCCACGGCTTGGCCGTACACGACATCGCGCCGATGCGCGTCGCGCGCCGGGACGCGCTGCTCGAACTCGGGGTCCGCGACCGCCGTTCCGGCTATCCGCTCGAGCTGTTGGTCCGGGCGGCGGCCGCGGGCTGGCGTGTCGTCGAACGCGACGTCGACTACGGCGCGCGGACCGGAGGCAAGTCCAAGGTGAGCGGATCTGTGCGCGGCAGCGCGGTGGCCGCGTTGGACTTCTGGCGGGTGATCTCGTGACCGCGCTGGCCGTGACCATGCTGGTGGTGGCCAAGGCGCCGGTGCCGGGGTTGGCCAAGACTCGGCTTGCCGCGTCGATCGGCGACATCGCCGCCGCCGACATCGCCGCGGCCGCGCTACTCGACACGCTCGACGCGGTAGCCTCCGCGCCCGTCGAACGCAGGGTGGTCGCGCTGACCGGCGACCTGTCCCGGGCTCGCCGTGGCGACGAAATATCCTGTCATTTCAAAGGTTTCACGGTCATACCGCAACGCGGCGCGAACTTCGCCGACCGGTTGGCGAACGCGCACGCCGACGCGTCCACCGGTCCCCCCGTGCTGCAGATCGGCATGGACACCCCGCAAGTGACCGCCGACCTGCTCACTGCGTGCGGCCATGAGCTGACCCGAGCCGAGGCGGTGCTCGGCTTCGCCGAGGACGGCGGCTGGTGGGTGCTCGGCGTTTCGCGGCCCTCGATGGCCGACTGCCTGCGAACGGTGCCGATGTCGCGGCCCGACACCGGTGCGTTGACCTTGGCGGCGTTGCGCGGCAACGGAATCAGCGTCGTCGTGGTCGACGAGCTTGCCGACTTCGACACCGTCCACGACATCGAAACGGTGCGTCGGAAATGCCTACCCGGCAGCCGGTTCGCCAAAGCGGTCGGTGCGTGATGCTGGGCAACCTCTACGACCGCGCCCTCGGCGGTGAACGCTGTTGGATCCGGCGCGACGACGGTGAGGTGCGAGCCCTCCCGGTGCACCGCTGGCTCGGCGGGGTCCATGCCGACGGCCGGTTCGATCGGGCGGTCGTGGAAATGTGTGAAGGTCCGACGATCGACTTGGGCTGCGGCCCTGGGCGATTGGTGATCGAGCTGATTCGCCGCGGGGTTCCCGCGCTTGGTGTCGACCAGTCCGCGACCGCGGTCGGCCTGGCCCGCCGCAACGGTGCGCCGGTGTTGTGCCGGGACCTGTTCGGGCAGTTGCCCGCGACTGGCCGGTGGCACACGGTGCTGTTGGCCGACGGCAACGTGGGCCTCGGCGGCGACCCGTGGCGGGTGCTGCACAGGGCGGCGGAGCTGTTGCGCCATGGCGGTCGTTGCGTCGCCGAATTCGAAACGCTGACCCGCGGTATCCGCAGCCGCTGGGTCCGGCTCGAGTCCTCGCGCACTGTCGGTCCGTGGTTCCCGTGGGCGTCGGTGGGCATCGACTGCGCCGCCGAGGTCGCCGAGCACGCCGGGCTGGCACTGACCCGGATCCATCCGGTCGGCGACCGCGTCGTCGCGAGCCTGACGCGGGCTTAACTTCTCGTCGTGGCTAGCCGGACGGCGTAGACGACGGAGCTGACCGCGAACATCGCAGCCGTCAGCAGCAGCCACCTGCCTAGAAAAGGCTCCTGGGTCTGGCCGGTGGCGGCCAGCATGGTCGGCGCTCCTTGCTTGACGATGCCGGGCAGGAACAACAGCAGCGTCAGCGCCGAGCCGAGCGCTGGAATTCGCAGGTAGTTCAGCAACGGCACCGGGAGCCGAGGAATCCGCCTGCCCTGCATCAGTATTCGGTCAGCCAGCGCATAAAGCGGAAACAAAACGAGATCATGCGCGATGATCGCCGCGGCGAACCACACCGCGATCGACTGCCACCACGTGCGGGTGTTCCACAGCGCGGCGGGTGTCAGCGTGGCCAGCACGTAACCGAACAGCGCGAAGCCGGCCACCAGCGTCAACAGGTGCAGCGGATGCGATCCGTAGACGGCGCGGAACCGGCGCATGTCAGCCCGTTGCCCGGAAGTCGATGGTGCCCACCCACTTCGTGTTGTGCACACCCGGCAGCGCCGGGACGATGATCCGCGCGGGGAACCCATGGTCGGGTGACAGGTCGGCGCCGTTGACCGTCAACGCCAGCAGGGCGTCCGGATGCAGAACCTGATTGCGCTGCAGGGTCGCGCGATTGAAGGCGCCCCGCCGCTCGAGGGACCGGACGAACGCCGAGTTCGGCGACGGCACCCCGGCCAGCCGGGCGAGATCCCGCAGCGGTACGCCGGTCCACGTCTCGGTGGTCGACCAGCCCTCGACACAGGCGACCGGCAGGCGGGCGGTGTGCTGAGGCATCGTGGTCAGGGCGGTGCGGTCGAGCATAACCGGTGCGGGTCCTCCGGTCAGCGTGAGCCGCCAGCGGTCGCCGGTGAGGTCCGGCGTGATGCGCGCGGCGGCGGCGGTCCGGTTGACCTGGAAGTCGTTTGGCCCGTCGCCGCGAGTCTGCCCGCGAGGCAGAAGCAGCGCCGCGTGCCTGGCCCATCCGCCGATGGTCTGGCCGGCGGTGAGCGCGGCCACCAAGGCCGCTCCACCGCCTACCAGTGCGAGCGCGCCGCGACGGCTCAGTGTCGCGGGATCTGGGTCGGTGGGCGCCAAGCCGTCGGGCTCGTACGGATCCGCGACGGTGTCCGCACGGGAGGTCCGCAGCACCGCGCGCATCGACCGCGACTGTAAGCCGGCCCGCATCAGCGGGAGCTTGATCGTGACGTGCACGAGGAAACCTGCGATGAACACCCACGCACCGAAATAGTGCGCGGTGTAGAAGCTGAACCCGAAGATGTAGTCGTACTGGATGTTCAGCACGCCGGTGACGATCTCGAACAGCACCCCGCCAACCAGCATCAGCAGTGAAACCCGTTCGGCCAGTTGGGCGACCGAGCGCACCGGCGGCCAGGCGAAGAGCCGGGGGATCACCGACCACAGTTTCGCGAGCACCACCGGAACGAGCACCAGGCCCAGTCCGACGTGCAGCCCCTGAGTGAGCCGGTACAGCCAGGACGGGTCGGCGGGCCAATCGAAGGTCGGTAGTTTGAGCCAGCCCACGTCGGTGGGGATGGCCTGTCCGAACTGCGGACCGTAGGCGATGTAGGACAGCAGGCCGGTGCTGATCACCACCGGCATCCCGATCAGCAGCACCGCGCCGAACATCGACGTCAGCCACGGTCCGCGCAGTGGGCTGCGCCAGCGGATCGGCCGCTGCACCCCGGGCCGGTCACCGGGTTCCATGCCTCCAGGGTCCCGGTAGTCACCTCGAAGCGTGCGGTTCAACCCGCGTCCGTTACCAATTCGTCAGAATGAAGTGGTTGAGTAGCAGGGCCCCAACTACATTGGCCCCCAGCCACCAGCGGTGTGTGCGCGGCGGTAGCAGTGCCCCGCCGACGGTCAGCCAGACGGTGAACGGTAGCCAGATGCGTTCGGTCTCGGCCTTGCTCAACATCGACAGGTCGGCCAACAGGACCGCCAGCACCGCACCCAGGAGAATCATGTGCAGGCCGGAACGCTGCCGGATCGCCGCGATGTCGAACGCCCTCCCGATGCCGGCCACGCTGCCGAGGCCGACCGCACACACCGCCGACGCCAGGTTCGCCCAGCCCCAGTACTGGAACGGCCGGTCGTTGGCGATGCCCTGCCAATAGCGTTCCTGCACCAGGTGATAGCCGTCGAGCCACCAGAAGCCGAGGACCGCGAAGAGCCCCACCACCGCCAGGACGACGACGATCGCCGGGACCGCCGCGCGGATCGCGGCCCGCCAGTCCGGTGCGCACATCAGGACCGCCAGCGCGGGCAACACCATCAGGGCCAGGCCGTAGTTGAGGAAAAGTCCCCAACCCAACAGCAGGCCGGCGCCTGCCGCGGCGAGCGCGGGCCGTCGCGCAGTGCGCCCGACCGCCATCGCCAACAGCGCGATGCCCCACGCCGCGACGCCCGCGAAGTAGCCGTCGGCCGACACTGCTACCCAGATCGCCGTCGGCGCCACCGCGACGAACGGTGCCGCCAACCGGGCGGTCGCTTCGTCGCTGAGCGCACGCACCGCGACCAGGATCGCCGCGGCCGCGCTGGAGCCGGCCAGCAGGCACAGCAGACCGGCCCATGCGCCCCCTCCGAGGCCGATGCGGTCGAGCCAGACGAACGTCAGCAGCGCGCCCGGCGGGTGCCCGGAGACGTGGGTGATCCACGAATCCGATTGATAGTCAAGGATTCTGTCGGAGAACGTCCGCAGCGCGTGCGGGATGTCGCTGACCGTGGGGACCTGACGCAGGTACTCGTGGCGGGTGGTGAGCCTACCCGCGAAACCGCGCTGCCAACCGTCGACCATCGCGAGCGAGAACGCCCACGCGCACGCCGTCACCCAGGTCACCCACGGCACCGCGCGCCACGGCAGCTGCTGCGCGAGCCTGGGGCCCCACGCCACCGTCGCGGCGCCGATCACGATCGCCGGGATCGTGCCCCACCCGACGTGCGCGTCCCACCACCCGAAGATCGGCGCGGTGTCGGCGAACTCGCGCAGGCGTTTCGAGGTCGTGTTGATCAGCGGCGTGACGATGCCTAGGTTCAGATGCGGTACGACGAACGCCGCGACGACCAACACCACACCGACGGCGACCGCCATGGCCTCTTTGCGACCCGTCCGCATGCCGCCACCCTATAGCGGTCGGCCGAACGTGAACCTGTGTCTGAGAATCGGTCGTAATGTCGCGCACAAGTTCACGTTCGACACCGATTAATACAGCCGACCGCACGCATCCGTCGTCGCAACGAAACCCAACGGCGAGTGGGCGAGCCAGTCACGCTGGACCGGCGACAGCCGGTCCTTGACCTTGTTGGCGACGTAGTGGTCCGGGTGCCCGACGATGGCTCGCAACTCGTCGACAATGCTGACTTCGCGGCGCACGACTCCATCATGCTCGAAGGTCACCTCGGGTCCTTTCTGGAATACCTCGCCGCTAGCGTTCGCCTGTCGATTTTTCCGATACTGCGACGCGGCAGTTCGTCGACGATATGAACCTCGCGTGGCGCCGCGGTGTCATCCAGGCTTGCGGCGACGTGCTCGCGTAGTTCGGCCGGGGTGGGAGCATCGTGGCCGGCTGCGAGGACGATGGCCGCGCCCACCCGCTGGCCCAGCCGCTCGTCGGGCACCCCGAACACCGCGCACGCGGCGACCGCGTCGTGGGTCGCCAACGCGGCCTCCACGATCTGCGGCATGACGGTCAGCCCGCCGGTGCTGATCGCGTCGTCCACTCGGCCGAGCACCGTCAGCCGTCCCGAAGGACCGACGGTGCCGACATCGTCGGTGCGGAACCAGCCCGCATCGGCGAACGGGTCCGGGACCAGCGGATTGCGATAACCCTTCGCGATCGTCGCACCGCCCAACATGATCCGGCCTCCACCCGATGTCGCCGACTGCCCGGCTCCGCCGTCCACGACACGTACCCGCACCCCGTCCAACGGCACACCGTCGTAGACGCACCCGCCCGCGGTCTCGCTCATCCCGTACGTCCGCACCACCGGGATCCCGGCCGCGGCCGCCCGTTCGCCGAGCCCGGTCGGCATCGGCCCGCCACCGATCAGTACGGCGTCCAGCGTCGCCAGCGCGGTGGCCGCTGCCGGGTCGCACAACGCTTTCTCCAACTGCACGGCCACCAGCGACGCGTACCGACGCCCGCCGTGCATTACGTCGATGGCCGAAACGAGTTCGGCAGCCGAGAAGGTTGGCGCGATCGCCTCAGGCGTGGTGCCCGCGACGACGCTGCGCACCAGCACCTGCAGCCCCGCGACGTGATGCGCCGACAGCGCCAGCAGCCACTGTCCCGGCCCGCCGAGCCGGTGGTGCGTCGCCTCGGCGCTCGCGGTCAACGCGGTCGCGGTCAGCATCGCCCCCTTGGGCGTCCCGGTCGTCCCGGACGTCGACACCACCACGGCCACGTCGTCTTCGATCTCGGAACCGGCACGCAAAGACGTTGCAAGCAGCGATGATTCACGCTTGTCGTCGGCGGGAACGAAAAGCGCGCTCAGCCGTCCGGCCAGCGCTTCCTCGACGGCGGCCAGGGCGGACACCGCCGTGCCCGAATCGACCGGGACCGGCCTCAGCTCGGCTATGTGTTCTCCTCGAGGTCACGCGGGTCGTCGAGCGGCCAACCCTTGGCGGCCAGCCGGCCCCGCACCCGCTCGACGTCCTCCGGCGTCGGGAGCGCGTCGGTGACCTGGGTGATCAGTACACCGATGTCGGCATCCTCGATCTTGCCGGCGTACTTGAGCTCCCGCGCGACGGCCTTCACCTCGTCGTTGGTGAGGCGACGCTTGAGCAAGGCGAACAGCGGCACGCGGTCGGGGCCCGGCACCCCTTCGGGATAACCGGCGGTGATCCAGGTGACGATCTTCGCCAGAAACTTCGTCACTGTGCCCTCCCGCGTGTCGCATCGGGTCTACCCGTTTGCGCTTGGATGATGCAAGTGTGCCCGTACGAGGCCAGTTTGGCGCCGCTGGCAAACGCGAGACCGCCGGCGGGTGAACAATGGATGAACACATGCCCGAGTGTCGCGAAAGCCCTGCTCGACACGCTGCGCGAAAGTGGTCCCAGATTAGGTGAATCGCCTGCTAAAGCCGCAGAATGAGCGCCGTGAGCGCTGAGCTGATCATCCTCGTGCTGTTGGTCGCAACGGCACTCGCGTTCGATTTCACCAACGGGTTTCACGACACCGGAAACGCGATGGCGACGTCGATTGCCACCGGCGCGTTGAAGCCCAAGACCGCGGTGCTGCTGGCCGGCATCCTCAACCTGGTCGGTGCGTTTCTCTCGGTCGAGGTCGCCGTCACGGTGACCACCTCGGTGCTCAAGATTCAAGACAGCGACACCGGTGCGCTCATCCCGTCGATCGATGCGTCGACCGGCTTGACGATCATCTTCGCCGGGCTGATCGGCGGCATTCTGTGGAACCTGCTGACATGGCTGTTCGGCATCCCGTCGAGTTCGTCGCACGCCCTGTTCGGCGGTCTGATCGGCGCGGGCCTGGCCGCGATGGGCACCGCCGGTGTGAACTGGAGCGGCATCAGCCAGAAGGTGCTCATCCCCGCGGTCGCCGCGCCGGTGATCGCGGGACTGGTGGCCGGGTGCGGCACCTGGCTGGCCTACCGGATCACCCGCAACGTGGTGGAGAGCCGCCGCCGTGACGGCTTCCGCTGGGGTCAGGTGGCGACCGCCTCCCTGGTCGCGTTGTCGCACGGCACCAACGACGCGCAGAAGACGATGGGCGTCATTGCACTCGCGCTGATCACCACCGGTCACATGAGCGGCGACGTCAAGGAGAACGGCCTGCCGTTCTGGATCATCTTCAGCTGCGCGGTCGCCATCGGGCTCGGCACCTACCTCGGCGGCTGGCGCGTCATCCGCACGCTTGGCAAAGGCCTGGTCGAAATTCAGGCCCCGCAGGGGTTCGCCGCCGAAGCATCCTCGGCCGCCATAATTCTCAGCTCGAGCGCCGCGGGCATGGCGCTGTCGACCACACACGTCGCCACCGGCTCGATCCTCGGCAGCGGCGTCGGCAAACCTGCTGCCGAAGTCCGGTGGGCGGTGGCGGGACGGATGGCCGCGGCGTGGCTCGTTACGCTACCCGCCGCGGGAGTCGTTGGCGCGCTGTCGTTTTGGCTGTCACAAGGCATCGAGGCGTTGACCCGATCCGACCTCGCGGGTGACGGGTTCATCTTCCTCGTGCTCGTCGGCCTGTCGTTCTTCATGTGGTGGCGCGCCCAGCAGCAGAAGGTCGACCACAACAACGTCAACGCCGACTGGGACGACGCCACCAACTCCGTCGTTCCTGCCGAACTGCGGATGCCGGAGCCCAAGGTCGCGGCGGCGGTGTAGCGAGGGGACGTCGATGACTTATCTGGAAAGTATCTTCAAGGTGCTGGTGATCGGGCTGGTGCTAGGTGCCGGCCTGCCGGCGCTGTTCGCCGCCGGGCTGACGGCGTTCTCCAGGGGGGCGGGCGGCGAGTCCGCCGACGGCACCGTGACGGCACCCAGCCCGGTGCTCAGACACGTTGGCGTGGCGCTGTTCGTGTTCGTCGGCTGGGCGATCGTCACCGCGGTGCTCTGGATCACCAGGGCGACGATCATCCACCACACCGGTATCGACCTGTTCTCCTTCATGCCCGAGAAGTGAGAACAGCCGGCAGCCCCGGCGCCAGTTTGTCCCACGAGTTCGGTGCGTTCGGCCTAACGCACTTCCTGTTGTCTGCTGGTGAATTGTTCGACGAGCAGTTGGACACGGTCGGAGTCGTAGCCAGGCCGCAATCGGTACGAACGACCGAGGGTGACCAGTCCGTGCAGTGCAGCCCACAACACCTCGGTGAGCGCGTCAAGGTCCTGGTCGGCAGTGACCAGGCCGACCGCTTGGCGTAACTCGGCGAAGGCTGCCGACAGCGGAGCCGGTGTATCCGCGGCCGCGAAACCCAAGGTGGTTGCGCGGGTGAACATCGCGTCGTAAACGGCCGGATGCTCGCGGGCGAAGTCCAGATAAGCGTGTGCAGTTCGCGTGAGAGCATCGCCGGCCGCATCGGTGTCGGCGCGAGCGGCCCGGATCGCATCGGCGAGCTCGCCGAACCCCTCGAGCGCGATGGCTTCGGCGATTTGTTCCATGCCGGCGAAGTGCTTGTACAACACGGGTTGGCTGTATTCGATCTCGGTGGACAACCGACGGGTGGTAACGGCATCCCAGCCTTCGGCCTCGGCCAACTTGCGGGCGGTCGCGATGATCAGCTGTCGGCGGGCGAAGCGCTCCCGTTCCCGACGTTCCTCAGCAGCCATGCGGACACTATAGCATTGCTAGAAAACCTAGCGACGCTATTGACAGCGCGCCCGATCAGGGTTAGCGTTGCTAGCGCAAACCGTCGAGTGGAGTTTTGAGATGGACCTTTTGATCGGATTGGCCGCGCTGATCGCGGTACTGGGCACGGCCGTGGTCTACGGCACCGACATGTTCTGCGCGATCGTGCTGCGACCGGCCTTGTCGATGGTCGACGATCGTGCCCTGGTCTCGGTGATGGGAACTGTGCACCGCTACGGCGACCGGCGAATGCCCGTCCCCGGAGCGCTCGGCGGTGTCGCTACCGCGACAAGCGTGGTGCTTGCCGCGGTCAGCGCACATTGGGCACGGGCGATCGCGGCCGGTGTGGCCCTGGTCCTGCTGTTGGTGTGGATTGTGCTCTACACACGCGTGAGCGCACCCATCAACCGGCAGCTGACAGCAGCTGCCGACGGCGCGGAGATACCACCCGACGGACGTGTGCTGCAAGCGAAGTGGGACCGCATCATTGGCGTCCGTGCGCTGCTGCAGGGTCTGGCAGTGGCCGCCCTGTGCGCAGTGCTGATGCTCTGACACGCTCCCGAGTCCATTCCATGTCAGCCCAAGTCCACTGCAGGAGAACAGCATCGATGTTTCAACTCAGGATCTACACGCTGCAATCACGCGAGGCGCTGCAGCGGTATGCAGCCGTCCACTGGGCCCGCCACGCGACAACCTTCGAGACATTCGGCATCACCACCCACAGTGTGTGGACCGAGCTGAGCGGCGGCGCGCATCGACTCGTCGCTCTGATCCGATATCCACCGGATGCCGATCCCGAAGAAATCTCACGGCGCATCATGGGCACCCCAGAATTCGCCGCCGACATGGCCGGCTTCGACTCCAGCGAGATCATCGACGTCGAGTCGATATTGCTTGAGTCGACGCCGATTACCGATTTCCCGACGAAGTTCCAGGAGCGCTGGGCATGACCACCACCACCATCGCCTACATCGTCGCCGGCTTCATTGCCGCGGCCATCATCCTCATCGGCGCACGATTCATCCTCGCGCCGCGCGTCGCCGCTGCGGGCTACGGCGTGCCCATGGCGCTCGACGCGCCGTCCGACCGCGCCTATGCCAGCGTCAAGGGCGTTCGCGACATCGCATCGGGGTTGTTCGTCGTCATCCTGATGATCGCGGGCGCGACCCATCTGCTCGGCTGGACCATCATGGCCGCCACCATCGTTCCGCTCGCCGACGCGGCCATCGTGCTCCGCAACGGCGGAGCCAAGTCCATCGCGCTCGGAGTCCATGGCCTCACCGCCGTCGTCATGCTCATCACTTCCGCGCTCCTGCTCATCTCCTGACCGCACGGGCGCACGGCACAATCGCCGGTGCGGCAGTCACTGCCGGGTGTCGCGGCGCAGCGGGTGCGTGTCGGGTACCTCGACGAAGATCAACAGAACGCCGTCGGGGTCGTTGACGTGCATCTCGTGCAGTCCCCACGGCTCTTGACGGGCCTCCCGCGCGATCGGCACGCCGTGAGCCGACAATTCCTGTTCGGCGGCGTAGATGTCGCGGACCTGCAGCCACATCGTGCCGCCCGCGCGCGGTGCGCCGTGGCCGGCGAGTTCGATCAGCGACTGCCCGGCGTAGAAGACGGTGCCCGCGCCGTAGTCCCGGGCGATCGCCAACCCCAGCTCGTCGCGATAGAACCGCAGCGAACGCTGGTAGTCCACCGGCCGAATGAGCATGCGGCTGGCCAGAATCTCCATGACTCGTGTCTATCACGACGCGTCAGCCGATTCGCCGGCCGACGCCATCCCAATACGGCTCGCGCAGCGCGCGCTTGAGCACCTTGCCGCTGGGGGTGCGGGGCAGGTCTTTGACGAACGACACCGACTTGGGCAGCTTGAACCCGGCGAGCCGCCGGCGCGCATAGGCGACCAGCTCCGCCTCGCTGGGAGAGGTGCCCGCGACGGGCACGACGATCGCCTTCACCGCCTCACCCCACGTCGGGTCGGGCACACCGATCACCGCTACGTCACCGACGTCCGGGTGGGTCATCAGAACGTTCTCGACCTCGGTCGGGTACACGTTCTCCCCGCCCGAGACGATCATGTCCTTGACTCGGTCATGCAGGTACACATAGCCCTCGTCGTCGAGGTAGCCGGCGTCACCGGTCTTCAGCCAGCCATCCGGGGTGAGTGTCGCCGCCGTCGCATCCGGGTTGTTCCAGTAGCCGCGCATGTTCTGGCGCGAACGGGTCCACAGCTCGCCGACTGCGCCGGTGGGCGCGTCGCGCCCAGCGTCATCCACGATGCGCACCTCGACCCACGGAAACGCTTGGCCGCAGGACCGCAGCAGTTCGGGGTCGTGGCGGTCGAGCTGGGTGATGGAACCGGTGGTTTCGGTCTGCCCGTACACCTGCAGGAGATCGCAGTCGAACCGCTCGAGCGCCCGGACCAGAACGTCGTCGGTGATCGGGGATGCACCGTAGACGATGGCCCGCAGGCTGGCGAAGTCGGCAGTCTCGACACCGGGCATCTCCAGCAGCCGCTGAATCACCACCGGCACCAGCAGCATGTTTGTAATACCGTGCCGAGCAACGGCTTCAAGGATAGCGACGGGTTCGATGTCACGCAGCACGACGGTCCGCGCGCCCTCGCACAGCCCCACGAGCGCCCAGCCCGAGCCCGCCATGTGGAACATCGGCATCACCGCCAGGCTGACGCTGTCGGCGTCGAACCGCCACCGCTCGGCGATCCCGGTGGCCTTGCAGAAGTAGTTGTCGTTGGTCAGCATGACGCCCTTGGGCGCTCCGGTGGTGCCCGATGTGTACATCAGGAACGCCACGTCGTCGGGTTGCGTTGTGACGCAGGGATCGTCGGCTGGATGGCCGGCGATCCAATCGTCGAACGCCGGCCAGCGGGGGTGTCCGCCGATGGCGGAGACGAGCGCTGTCAGCCGGTCCTCGACTGCCTCGACGTGGCCGAAGAACTCGGCTCCGACGATGACCACCCGCGCGCCGGCGTCGTCGATGATGTGCAGCATCTCGACCGGCGCCAACCGCCAGTTGATCGGGACCACGACCGCGCCGAGTTTAGAGAGCGCACAGACGACTTCGAAGAACTCGACGCCGTTCTTTTCGATGAACGCGACCCGGTCACCGAACCCGACACCCGCGGCGCGCAACGTCTGGGCCGCCTTGCTGGACCTGGCGTCCAGTTCGGCGAACGTCACGGTGCGCTCACCGGCGACCAACGCGACCGCGTCGGGACGCTCGGCGCCGAAGATACGGGCGATGTCGGCGACCGTCGCGATGTCAGGGTGGGGCATATCAGTTATTTGGTTGTACGCGTTGGCGTTTCATCATCACATCGACGACCGCGGGGGCGAAGCTGTTGAGCACCTGTGCGGTGACGGCCATGCGTGGGGCGATCCGCACGGGCCGGACACGGGCGGCGGTGACCATCCAGTCGGCGGCCTCGTCGGCGCTCAGCCCCGGCAAGCCGTCGTAGGCGCGGGTGGGTGCGATCATCGGCGTGTGCACCAGCGGGTAGAACAACGTCGTCGAGTGCACCCCGTCGGCACTCCACTCGGTCTCGATGACACGGCTCACCGCGGTCAGCGCCGCCTTCGACGCGTTGTACACCGAGAACAACGGCGACGACTCGCTGAGCACACCCCACGTCGACACGTTGATGATGTGGCCGTCTTTTCGGTCCCGCATGCCCGGGGCCAGACCACGGATCAGCCGCAGCGGCGAGTAGTAGTTCAACGCCATCGTGCGCTCGACGTCGTGCCAGCGCTCCAGCGACTCGGCCAGCGGCCTTCGGATCGAACGGCCGGCGTTGTTGATCAGGATGTCGACGCCGCCGAGTTCCTCGATGACCCTGGCGACGAGTCCGTCGACCGCCTCGAGATCGGACAGGTCACAGGCGTGTGCCCAAGCATCGCCGCCGTCGGAGCCGATCCGGTCGACCAGGGCGTCGAGCAGTTCCCGGCGGCGCGCGGCCACCACGACGGTCGCGCCGCGGCGGGCGAGCTTCTCCGCGGCGGCCTCGCCGATGCCCGACGACGCGCCGGTCAAAAGGATGCGTTTGCCGCGCAGGTCGACGACCTCGCGGCCGGGCTGGTACTGGAGCAGTTCGGGAACGATCGGCGGGCGCATGGTGGTCAGCACCAGTTGGTCGGCCAACCGTCGCAGCGGGCTCTTGCTCACGAGCCGCGAGTCTAGTGACTTCGGCGCGCTACCGATCGCTCGGCGACTGGTAGCGCGCCGAAATCCCACCACTCAGAAGTACCGCGGGAAGCTGGACCAGTCGGGGTCGCGCTTCTGAAGGAACGCGTCGCGGCCCTCGACCGCCTCATCGGTCATGTACGCCAACCGCGTCGCCTCGCCCGCGAACAACTGCTGGCCCACCAGCCCGTCGTCGGTGAGGTTGAACGCGTACTTGAGCATCCGAATCGCTTGTGGCGACTTGCCGTTGATCTCCGCCGCCCACCCCAGCGCGACGCTCTCCAACTCGGCATGGTCGACGACCTCGTTGACCGCCCCCATCGCGTGCATCTGCTCGGCGGTGTAGGCCCTGCCGAGGAAGAAGATCTCGCGGGCGAACTTTTGACCGACCTGCTTGGCCAGATAAGCGCTGCCGTAACCGCCGTCGAAGCTGCCGACATCGGCGTCGGTCTGCTTGAACCGGCCGTGCTCGCGGCTGGCCAGCGTCAGGTCGCAGACCGCGTGCAGGCTGTGCCCGCCGCCGGCGGCCCAGCCGTTGACCAGGCAGATCACGGGCTTGGGCATGAACCGGATCAGCCGCTGCACCTCGAGGATGTGCAGCCGGCCGGCGCGCGCCGGGTCGACGGTCTCGGCGGTCTCGCCGGAGGCGTACTGGTAGCCGCTGCGGCCGCGGATGCGCTGGTCGCCGCCGGAGCAGAACGCCCACCCGCCGTCCTTGGGCGACGGGCCGTTACCGGTCAGCAGCACCACGCCGACGTCCGACGACATCCGGGCGTGGTCGAGCACGCGGTACAACTCGTCGACGGTGTGCGGACGAAACGCGTTGCGCACCTCCGGCCGGTCGAACGCGACGCGCACCGTCGGCTGCGGCGCGCCGTCGGCGACGTGGCGGTGATAGGTGATGTCGGTCAGCCCGAAGCCGTCGATGGGTTGCCAACGGGCGGGGTCAAACGGGTTGGCGCTCATAGGGTTACCTTATCGACGCGGAAAACCGGGCACCGACCCGCGAGTGCCTCGAACTCGTCGGGGTCGGGTCCGGTGACCAGTCCCGCGTTCTTGATGAAGTCGACACCGGTGGGCACCCTCGACGGGAACTCGCGCAGCAGCGGTCGCGCCTCGTCGACGGGCATCTCCACCATCCGCACGCGCTCGCTGCGACGACCGATGTGCAGCGTGGCCTCACCGGCGGCCCTGACGTTGGCCGCCCAGTCGGAGCCGGGCACCCCGCCGACCACATACCGCTGTCCGTCGACGAGCATCGGGGTGACCGGGGTGGACCGTCGCTTGCCGGTTTTTCGCCCCGGCACGGACAGCACGACGGGGCCCTTCTCGCCGAGAACGCCCAGCTTCTGCAGGCCGATCATCCCCTTGTTGACGTACTTCAACCACCACGGCAATCGAATGTCGGACACGGCGGAAACGCTACGTGATCGGCTCGATGCGGAACACCGCGAGACGTCCCGCCAGGCCTTCGAGCTCGTCGACGGTCCCGAACTTCAGCACACCGGCGCGTTTCATCACGTCAACGCCGACGGGAACCTGCACGGGAAACTCCCGCAGCACCGGCCGCGCCTCTTCCGGCGTCAACTCGACCAGGCGGACCCGCTCGGCGCGCCTACCCTGCCTCAGCGTGACCTCCTCCGCCGCGCGGACGTTGCGCACCCAGTCCGCGCCGGGATAGCCGTTGACGACGTAGCGGGCGCCGTCGATGAGCATCGGGGTCACCGGCGTCGACCGGGGCTTACCCGTTCTGCGGCCCGGCGCGGTCAACACGACGGGGGATTCGTGCCGCGAGATCGGCAACCCGAGGCGCAGGAGCATCATCACCGGCTTGTTGACGTGCTTGAGCCACCTTGGCGCCGTGCCCATACCGGCTAGACCTGTACGCCGAAATCGGACAGCGCTGTGCGCAGCCCGTCGGCGCGCTCGGTGGTCGGCAGCGGATCGACGAGGGCGAATCCGCAGCCCAGCGCGCGAGCGCCACCGTCGGCCTCGTCGCTGTCGCCGACCATGACGGCGTCGCCGGGCGCCACGCCCAGCCGGGCCAACGCGGTCTCGAAGATCGCCGCGTCCGGTTTGACGGCGCCGACCTCGAACGACAGCACGAACTCGTCGACGAACTCCGCGACGCCGATCGACTCGAAGGCGGCGCGCACGTCGAACCCGATGTTGGACACCACCGCGGTCTTGATCCCCTGCCGACTCAGGTTGCGCAACACATCGGCGGTGTCGGGGTACGGCGTCCAGTTCAGCGGGTCGATCAGCAGACCGTAGAGCGACTCGGCATGCTCGTCGGCCAGCCCGGACTCCCGCAGCACGTGCAGGTACGCCTCGCGGTGCAGGTGCGGGGCGAGATCGCGGTTCACCCAGGCGTGATACTCGTCGGGGCCCATGTCGACGTGCTGGCCGGTGGGCGCTGTCATCCGGCGCATCAACTCGGCCTGCACATGCCCGTCGACCTCGCGGTCGTCGACCTCCATGCCGTGGAACCAGCTGTCGTCCTCCTCGAGGCGGAACAGCGTGCCGGAGAAGTCGAAGAGCACTGCCTTGACCTGACTCATTGCCCCGATACTACCTGCGAGTCGAGTTTCTTTGTGGTACAGCACTTCTCATTGCTGTTTGGTTGTGGTCTTGGCGGCCGCCCCTTCGGGGCTCGGGTGCGCCGCACCCGCGTCGACGGCAAACTGCTTCTTTCTTGCGGCGTGTCGGAGCACCTGACGTCTGCTCGCGCAGGACAGTTAGTACCTATGACGCACAGGTTGGTCACGGCGTACCGCGACGGCCGCAAGGCGTTCCCGCATACCCTCGTCAACCCGTACGCGGGACTCGGGGACCGGGCAGTCGCGAGAATGTGGCGGCTGGGCTGGCAACGCGCCGCCGACGAGAACCACGGGATTCCCAGCGAACAGGAGCGGATCGCTCGGTTCGCCGCGGAAATAGACGCCCTCCTGGACTGACCTTCCCAGCGCGAGCGACCGCGTCTGCCCGCCGACACGCCGCGATCAAACGTACAAACGCGGTCGCTCGCGCACGACGGGCGGCGACGCCCTAGCCGACGGCCCGGTCCGAACCTTCCCAGAACTGCGCCCGCACCGCCTTCTTGTCCGGCTTGCCCAGCGCGGTCACCGGCACCGAGTCGACGACGATCACCTGCTTGGGCGACTGCACCGAACCCTTGCGCTCCTTGACGGCGGCCTGGATCTCGGCGGTCATGCGGGCCACCGCATCGTCGGAGCCGTCGGCGTCCGGACGCAACACGACCACCGCCGTCACCGCCTCACCCCACTTCTCGTCCGGGGTGCCGATCACGCAAACCTGCGCGACCGAAGGATGTTCTGCGACAACATCTTCCACCTCACGAGGAAAGACGTTGAAGCCGCCGGTCACGATCATGTCCTTCGTCCGGTCGACGATGAAGTAGAAGCCATCGGAGTCCTCACGGGCCAGATCGCCGGTGTGCATCCAGCCGTCGCGGAACGTTTCGGCCGTCGCCTCCGGCTTGTTCCAGTAGCCGCCTGACACCAAAGGCCCCGACACACAGATCTCGCCTACCTCGCCCTGCGGAACGGGCTGGCCGTCGTCGCCCAATAGCGCCACCCGCGCGAACACCGTGGGCCGGCCACACGAGGTCAACCGCTTCTCGTCGTGATCGTCCTTGGCCAGGTAGGTGATCACCATCGGCGCCTCGGACTGACCGTAGTACTGCGCGAAGATCGGCCCGAACCGGCTGAGAGCCTCCTTCAGCCGCACCGGGTTCATCGCCGAGGCCCCGTAGTACACCGTCTCCAACGACGACAGATCCCGCGTCCGGGAGTCCGGATGGTCCATCAGCGCGTAGATCATCGACGGCACCAGCATCGTCGCGGTGATCTTCTGCTCCTCGATCACCCGCAGCACCTCTGCCGGGTCGAACTTCGTCAAGACGAACAACTCACCGCCCTTGATGATCGTCGGCACGAAGAACGCCGCGCCGGCGTGCGACAGCGGCGTGCACATCAAGAACTTCGGATGCTGCGGCCACTCCCACTCGGCCAACTGGATTGTCGTCATCGTGGTGATCGACTGCACGGTGCCGATGACGCCCTTGGGCTTTCCGGTGGTGCCGCCGGTGTAGGCCATCCCGCCGATGTGGTCGGGCCGCAGGTCCGCGGCCACCAGCGGCTGAGGCGAGTACTTGGCGGCCTCGGCGGTCAGGTCGACCCCGACGCCCTCCAACTCCGCGGGGACCGGTCCGATCGTCAGCACCTGCTTGAGCGCGGGCACCTTCTCCAGCAGCCCGAGCGCCCGCTCGACGAACATCGGGTTCGGGTCGATGATCAGCGACGTGACCCCGGCGTCGTTCAACACGTACGCGTGGTCGTCCAGCGAACCGAGAGGGTGTAGTGCGGTGCGGCGGTAACCTTGCGTCTGCCCGGCGCCGATGATCATCAGCACCTCCGGGCGGTTCAGCGACAGCAGGCCCGTGGCGGTGCCCGAGCCTGCGCCGAGCGCTTCGAACGCCTGAATGTACTGGCTGATGCGCTCGGCGAGCTGTCCGCCGGTCAGCGTCGTGTCGCCGAGGAACAACACCGGCCTGTCCTTGTTCCGCTTGAGCGCCCCGACCGTGAGGTGCCCGGAGTGGATGGGATGGCGCAGCAGGTCATCGCTCATGGCGATAAGACTAGAACGTGTTCCAGTCCAACTGGAAAGGGTCGCCGGTTTCGGCTTGACTTGAGCGCATGACCGGCGCCGAGCTTCGGGCGACGATCCTCGCGCTGAGCACAGAGCGTGGCCCCGACAAGACGATCTGCCCGTCCGATGCCGCCCGCGCGGTCGGCGGCGACGCCTGGCGCGCGCTGATGGACGACGCCCGGGAGATCGCTCGTGACTTGGCCCGCAACGGCGACGTCGAGATCACGCAAAAGGGGCAGGTGCTCGACCCGGACGCGTCGTGGCGCGGACCCATCCGGATCCGCGCCACACGCGGCACCCGTGCGAGCTAGCCCGGTCTGCCGGCCTCGGCGCGCGCCCGGCGGCCACCTTCTCGGGAATCGACACGATCGGCGGAAGTTTCTCATCGCACTGTGCCGCCGACTGCAAGGATGTCGTGATGGCGACGGCTGACCTGGTCATTCGTGGAACCGTGCTCACTGTCGACGACCGACAGCCGACCGCCGAGGCGGTCGCGGTGGCCGACGGCCGCATCGTGGCGGTGGGCAGCCGCCGCGAAGTCGAGAGCTGGATCGGTCCGGACACCGAGACGTGGGATGTCGACGGCTGCGTGCTGCCCGGCCTCGTCGAGGCGCACGGCCACCCGCTGATGGAGGCGATCGTGCTTTCCGAGCGGATGGTCGACATCCGTCCGGTCACGCTGCCCGACGCAAGCGACGTCGTCGCCGCCATCGGTGCCGAGGTCGCCAAGCGCGGCGCCGACGGTGCCTACCTCAACGGCTGGGACCCGTTGCTGCAGAACGGGTTACCGGATCCGACACTGGAATGGCTGGACAGCCAAGCGCCGGACACTCCGCTTGTGGTCGTGCACAACTCCGGGCATAAGGCGTTCTTCAACAGCGCGGCAGCACGGCGGTTCAACCTGACCCGCGACACTCCGGACCCGAAGGGCGCGCGGTACGGACGCGACGCCGACGGCGAACTCGACGGCACCGCCGAGGAGACCGGGGCGGTGTTCAGCCTGCTGGCCGGTGTGATCAACCCCGCCGACTATCCGGCGATGCTGCACGCCGAACTTCGCCGGCTCAACATGGTCGGGTTGACGACGTGCTCGGAGATGGCGTTCGACCCGCTGTTCCGGCCGGTGGTCGAACAGTTGCGCGACGACCTGACCGTGCGGTTGCGGGCGTACGAGATCTCCAACGAGCGAATGACGACCGACATGTCGCCGGCCAACGGCGACGATCTGTTCCGCCAGATCGGCATCAAGATCTGGGTCGACGGCTCCCCGTGGATCGGCAACATCGACCTGTCGTTTCCCTACCTGGACACCGACGCCACTCGCGCCATCGGCGTCGCACCGGGATCCTGCGGTCACGCCAACTACACCCGCGAACAGCTCACCGAGATCGTGCACTCGTACTTCCCGAGCGGATGGCCCATGGCGTGCCATGTGCAGGGTGACGCGGGTGTCGACACCATCCTCGACGTCTACGAAGACGCGTTGCGGCGCTGGCCCCGCGACGACCACCGGCTACGGCTCGAGCACGTCGGCGCGATCCGCGACGAGCAGCTGCAGCGCGCGCACGACCTCGGCGTCACCTGCAGCCTGTTCGTCGACCAGATCCATTACTGGGGCGACATCCTCGTCGACGGACTTTTCGGTGCCGAGCACGGAACCCGTTGGATGCCATGCGGATCCGCGCTCGCCACCGGCATGCGGATCTCGCTGCACAACGATCCGCCGGTCACCCCGGAGGAGCCGCTGCGCAACATCGGCGTCGCAGCCACCCGCACTGCGCCGAGCGGCCGGGTGATCGGACCGGAGCAGCGCATCTCGGTCGAGCAGGCAATCCGCGCCCAGACCATCGATGCCGCTTACCAATTGTTCGCCGACGACGTGATCGGCTCCCTGGAGGTCGGCAAGTACGCCGACATGGTCGTGCTGTCGGCCGACCCGCGCAGCGTAGCCCCGGAGTGGATCGCCGACCTCGAGGTGCAGGCCACCTTCCTGGCCGGCCGGCAGGTTTACCGGAAAGACGATTGACCGCACGGCGGGCATGGCACGCTTGGCGGCATGTCTGACCTGCCTGATCCGCGTTTTCTCGACGACCGGCTCGCACACTGGGCCGAAACCAGACCCGACGCCGAAGCGATGACCTTCCTAGACCGGACCTGGACCTGGGCCGAATGGAACGACCGAGTCCGCCGGTTGGCGGGTGCGCTGCAGAAGCGCGGCATCAAGCGCGGCGACGTGGTGGCGTTCCTCGACAAGAACCACCCTGCCTGCGTCGAACTGACCCTGGCCGCCGCGTCGTTGGGCGCGGCCAACGCGATCATCAACTTCCGCCTGGCCGCCGACGAAGTCGACTACGTGATCAACGACTCGGGGGCCAAGCTGGTGATCGTCGGCACTGAGCTCGAGCCGACGATCGACAAGATCCGCCACAGGCTCGCCACCGTGGAACAGGTCATCGAGGTGACCCCGGAGGGCGGGGACGGTGACCAGTACGAGGCGCTGCTCGCCGACTCGGCACCGGTCAACCGCGGCGACGACGTACAGCCCGACGACGTCGTGATCATCATGTACTCGTCGGGGACGACGGGACGCCCGAAGGGAGTGCAGATCACCCAGGCCAACCTGATCGCACACACGATCCACGCACACAACGGGTGGGCTTTCGACGACGGCGACAAGAGCATGGTGTCGATGCCGCTGTTCCACGTCGGCGGATCGTCCTACGTGCAGTTCGGAATTCACGACGGTGTACCTTCCGTGATGACGCGCGAGGTCGACGGGGCGTCGCTGGCCGGGGCGATCCTCAAGGGCGCCAACCGGACCTTCCTGGTGCCCGCCGTGTTGGCCAAGGTGCTGGAGTCCGGCGACGACGCGATCAAGCTGTTCGGGGCGTTGAAGACGTACGTGTACGGCGCCTCACCGATGCCGCTGCCGTTGCTGAGGGCCGCGCTGAAGGCTTGGCCGAACACCGATTTCATCCAGGTGTACGGGTTGACCGAGGTGTGCGGGGTGATCAGCCAGCTGCTGCCCGACGACCACCGCACCGGGTCCGAGGAGCGGCTGGTCAGCGCCGGCCGGGTGATCCCCGGAGCGGAGGTACGGGTGGTCGACCCCGACGAAATGGCCGACGTCGAACCCGGTGAACAGGGCGAGTTGTGGTTCCGCACACCGCAACTGATGAAGGGCTACCACAACAACCCGGATGCGACCGCGGAGGCGATCACCGACGAGGGCTGGTTTCGCACCGGTGACATCGGCCGCGTCGACTCGGACGGATACATCTTCGTCGAGGACAGGCTCAAGGACATGATCATCTCCGGTGGAGAGAACATCTACTCGATCGAAGTCGAGCGGGTGGTCGCCGAGCATCCGGCGGTGGCCGACGTCGCGGTGATCGGAGTGCCCGACGAGAAGTGGGGCGAAGTGGTCAAGGCCGTTGTCTCGCTGGAGGGTTCGGCGACATCGGAAGAGATCATCACGTGGTGCCGGGAACGGCTCGCGGCCTACAAGTGCCCGAAGAGCGTCGACATCACCGACGAGTTGCCCCGCAACCCGACCGGCAAGATCCTGAAAAAGGAACTGCGTAAACCGTATTGGGAGGGCCGCGACCGCGCGACGGTCTAGAGCTCGTCAACCACTGGGACAGCGATCTCGTTGCGCCGGCGGAACGGCAGGGTCCAGGGCGGGTCGTAGAACCAGGCCTGCGGCGGACCGGTAGCTTCGATCTCGTTGACGCGCAGCATGTTCGAAAGCTCTTCCGCACGCTCGGCGACGGCGCGTGGGCTGCGGTCACCCGTGAAGCGCAGCACCGCGACCGTCTCGGCGGGCACGATTACCAGCCGCACCTTGTCGTCATTCGGGGCGGGCAGCGTCTCAAGCGTCCACTTCGACGGCATATAGAAGCGGATCGTCGACTGCTCACCGTCGCGGGCCTGGGCGACCGGCGCCGTCATCGCGATCTTCTCGCGGGAGTGCTGGCTTACCGGGGCGGTCATCGCGATCGTCTGGTCGCGGTGGTTCCCGCCGAAGATGTAACCGGCGAGTCGTCGGAACCCGATGTTGCGGGCGCGGTCCTCGTCGGCGGTCACCGTGGTCTCGGCGGCTACCCGCGGCCCGTAACGCCGTATCTCGACCCGGTCGGAGAGTTGGGTGGCCACGTAGTGCGGCTCTTCGGTGCCCACCCGGATGCCCACGATCGACAACACCGATTCCGCAACCTGGCGGGGGATTTCCATGAGGCGCATCATCGTCGGTTCAGAATCCAGATGTGCGTGGAGAGCGCGGTCGCGAACGCGCACCACAACGGATACAGCGCCAGTGGCGCCGCCTGGGCGCCACGCACCTGCACCGCCCGGCGGGTGAGGTCGGCGCTGCTGAGCGCCAGCGCCCCAGCGGCCACCGCCGAGGTGCCCAGTTTGCCTTGGTTGAAGAACAACCATGACCAACCGCCATTGAGCACCAGGTTCACCGCGAGCGCGGTGATATAGCGGCGCCGTTCCTCCGTCTGTCCCCGTCGCTCCAGCTCGTCCAACGTCGCCGACGAGGTCACCGCGATGTCGGCGTACAACAGCGGCCACACGATCGGAAACGCCTGTCGGGGCGGCTGATACGGCGGCTTGCGCAACTTCGCATACCAGAGCGACTGTGCGGGCCGGCTGGCCAGGCCGCCGGCGACGGCGGTTGCGGTCACCGCGAGGGCCGACGGCACCAGAGTCTTCAGCTGCACGATGCTCCTAACGAGGTTCTCAATGTTGCTTCCTTGCTACCGGGCGTGGCATCGACGGCGGAATGGGCTTTCGTCACTTCTGCAATTGATCAAGTAACTGAAACGTTACCCATCGTTCGAGCGGTCAAAGCTGGCTCGCCCGCTTACCGATGTGTGACGATCGACTCCTGTCCCGGGCGCGGCCGGTCGGGAATGGGCATGTCTGCACTGTTGGCGTGCCGAACCGGCAGTATGGACATCGTGCCGCAACTCGACGACATCCTGGACCGCCTTCGCGTCGTCGCGCTGCCCATGCGAGTTCGCTTCCGCGGCATCACCGTTCGTGAGGTGGCGCTAATCGACGGCCCCGCCGGGTGGGGCGAGTTCGGGGCGTTCCCCGAATACGAGCCGCCCGAGGCCGCGCACTGGTTGGCCTCGGCCCTCGAGGCGGCGTACCAACCGCCGCCCCCGGTGCATCGCGACCGCATTCCGATCAACGCGACCGTGCCTGCCGTCGACGCATCCCGGGTGCCCGAGGTGCTGGCCCGGTTCCCCGGTGCCCGCACGGCGAAGGTCAAGGTGGCCGAGCCCGGCCAGACCCTGGCCGACGACGTGGAGCGCGTGAACGCGGTTCGGGCCAGCGTACCGACGGTTCGCTTGGACGCCAACGGTGGCTGGAGCGTCGACGAAGCCGTCACCGCAGCAACAGCTTTGACGGTCGACGGACCCCTGGAGTATCTCGAACAGCCCTGCGCGACGGTGCCCGAACTGGCCGAGTTACGTCGCCGCGTCGACGTCCCCATCGCCGCTGACGAAAGCATCCGCAAGGCCGACGACCCGCTGCGCGTGGTACGCGAGAACGCCGCGGACGTCGCGGTGCTCAAGGTCGCACCGCTGGGCGGGGTGCGAGCACTGCTCGCAATCGCCGCGCAGATCGACATTCCCGTCGTGGTCTCCAGCGCGCTCGATTCCGCGGTCGGCATCGCCCGCGGACTGCTGGCCGCCGCGGCGTTACCGGACCTGCGCCACGCATGCGGCCTGGGCACCGGCGGCTTGTTCGTCGAGGACGTCGCCGAACCCGTTCGCCCCCAGGACGGATACCTGCCGGTCGGCCCCGTCGTCCCCGACCCGGCGCGCCTGGGGGCGCTGGCCGCTGCGCCGGAGCGACGCGAGTGGTGGATCGATCGCGTGCGTGCGTGCTACCCGTTGACACGTTGACACGAGCAGGAGGCCGCCATTCTCAAGGCCGCCGCCGAGGAGGTGGCGCTCGTCGGTGTGGGCCGCGCCAGCATGGACGTCATCGCACGACAGGCCGGGGTCAGCCGCAGCGCGCTCTACCGCCGATTTCCCAGCCGCGACGGCGACCTGCGGGCCGTCAGCGGGTTGCACATCCGGCTGGCGTGCTCGCCTGCGCAGGTGCGAACGCCGGCGCTCGACGTGGTGAGGACGGCGTGGTCCGCGCCTATGCGCTCAGGCACGTCGCCCCCTTGGTGTGGTAACCACGTGTCCTGATTTGTGGGGTACCTGGCGTAGACGCCACAGTTCCGGTAGCCAACACTGGATCCATGCGATCGGTGGTGATCCTCGGTTACGCGGGGGTCCAGGCCCTCGACCTGGTCGGCCCGTTCGAGGTGTTCACGGGTGCGTCGACGTATCTGCAGGGCGAAGGGCGCCAAGGGTACGAGGTCAGGGTGGCGACCCTGACCGGTGAGCCCGCCACGACCGGCACCGGTCTCGCGCTCGTCGCCCACCCGCTGCCGGACCCGCGCGAACCGCTCGACACCCTGGTCCTGCCCGGCGGCCGCGGGGTGCACGACGCCCGGGCCAACCTCGACCTGGTCAACTGGATCCAGACCGTCGCGGCGAATTCGCGGCGCATCGTCAGCGTGTGCACGGGCGCCTTCCTCGCCGCCGAGGCCGGCCTGCTCGACGGCTGTACCGCCACCACGCACTGGGCGTTCACCGACCGTCTCGCGCACGAATTCCCCTCGGTGACCGTGGATCCCGAGCCCATCTTCGTGCGCAGCAACGACCGCACTTGGACCGCCGCCGGGGTCACCGCCGGCATCGACCTCGCGCTGTCGCTCGTCGAGGACGACCACGGCACCGACGTCGCCCAGACCGTGGCCCGTTGGCTCGTGATGTACCTACGCAGGCCCGGCGGCCAGACCCAGTTCGCCGCGCCGGTGTGGATGCCGCGTGCCAAGCGGGCGCCGATTCGTGAGGTCCAGGACGCGATCGAAGCCGAACCCGGTGGCGTGCACAGTATTACCGAGCTGGCCCGGCGCGCCGCGATGAGCCCGCGTCACTTCACCCGGTTGTTCACCGAGGAAGTGGGTGAGGCGCCCGGCGCCTACGTCGAGCGGATCCGCACCGAGGCCGCCCGCCGCCAACTCGAGGAGACCGACGACACCGTCACCGTCATCGCCGCGCGCTGCGGCTTCGGCAGCGCGGAGACGTTGCGGCGCAACTTCGCTCGCCGCCTTGGCATTTCACCCGATCAGTACCGCAAGACGTTCGCCTGACAGAGGAGACCACCCATGACTCAGATCGCGATCATGGTGTACCCCGGGTACACCGCGCTCGACTTCATCGGCCCGTACGAGGTGTTGCGCAACCTGCCCGGCGCCGAAGTGCGGTTCGTCTGGCACGAACCGGGGCCGATCGAGGCGGACTCCGGCGTGCTGCTCATCGGCGCGACCCACTCGTTCGACGAGACGCCGTCGCCGGACATCGTCCTGATCCCCGGCGGGCTGTCGAGTTTCCAGCACGCCCGCGACGAAAAGGTGCTCGACTGGGTCCGCCGGGCCCACGAGACGTCGACCTGGACGACCTCGGTGTGCTCGGGTTCGGTCATCCTCGCCGCGGCGGGCGTGCTCGACGGGCGCCGAGCCACGTCGCATTGGATGGCGCTGCCGATGCTCAAGCCGTTCGGCGTCGACACCGTTTCCGATCAGCGGGTCGTGCACGAGGGCAAGATCGTCACCGCCGCGGGGGTGTCGGCGGGTATCGACCTGGGCTTGTGGCTGTACGGGCAGATCGCCGGCGACGCGAAGGCCAAGGCGGTGCAGCTGGTCATCGAATACGACCCGCAGCCCCCCTACGACTCCGGGCACCTGTCGAAGGCGTCGGCCGCCACGAAAGCGGCGGCCTCGGCGTTGCTGAGCGTGGACACGGTCAAGCACCGGCAGCTCGTCCCGACCGTGGCGCTGCTGTGGACCGCCGCGCTCCAGCGAGTCCGCAAAAAGGCGGTTTCGGTGCGCTAGCAGTCGGTGAGCGATCAGGAGCGCACCGAACTCACCCGTGGGAACCTTCGACCAGGTCCCGGTAGGCGGCGGTGAACGCCCGCGTGCCCTGTATCAACGCGGCGCGGTCCGCCTCAGTCATGCGCCGTGTCACCGCGCGAAAAGCTTTGGTACGTAAGCCGATCAACTCGTCGAGGACCGCACGGCCCGCATCGGTCAGTTCCAGCAACGTGGCCCGGCGGTTAGTGGGGGCAACGCGGCGAGTGATGTAGCCGGCCTCGGCCAGCCGATCGCTGAGCCGGCTCGCCGTGGACGGCAGCAGGCCCAGATCCTCGCCCAATTCGGTCACCAGGGACGGCCCAAGTCGATCCAACGCCTGTAGTGCGCGCAGCGGCGCGAGTCCGATCCGCTTCTCCAGTTGCTCGAGCGCGGACACGTTGAGCGCGAGCAGACCGCGCGTGGCTCGTTCGAGCTGCGACAGGAACTCATCGCTGACCACCGAATCGTTCTCCGAGGCCTCATCCATCGTCGTCATGAGTCGAGTCTCACAGCCGGTAGTCGGGTAGCTCGATGTCGTCGCGTAACGCACGCCCCAGAACCAGGTGTCCGATCGGCCGGACGTTGCACGCGCGGACCGCCAGGTTGCGCAACCAGATGCCGAGGTCGGTTCGGGTCGCGAAGAACGAGATCAGCCGCTTCGCGCCGTCCTGCTTGGCTTCGATGAAGTCACGCAGGCGGTTCTCGTACGCGGCGTAGGCGGCCTCGACGTCGTCGCCCGCCAGGGCCAGCTCACCGGCGAGTACATAGGCCTCGGCGATGGCCAACCCGGTGCCTTCGCCGGCCAACAACGAAACACACGCCGCGGCGTCGCCGACCAACGCCACGCGACCGGATGACCACTTGTCCATGCGGATCTGGCTGACCACGTCGAGATAGATGTCGTCGACGTCTTCGAGGGCGTCCAGAATCCGCTCCGATTCCCAACCGGCATCGGCGAACTCCCTGCGCAGCAAGGCCTTACAGGATGCAAGGTGGTCAGGCAGCGTTGGCGTCGGCGAGCGAAAGATGAACAGCACCATGGTCCGGTCGCCACGCAACGTGAACCTGCTGATCTGGCGCCCGGGCACATTGTGCGCCATGTACACCAGTTCGTCGCGCGGTCGGTAGCCGTCGAGCACGCACGCCGCGACCTGGCAGCCGAGATAGCGCTCGTGGTGCGGCTCAGGTCCGAAGGCCAGCGCCCGCACGTTGGAGTGCAACCCGTCCGCGCCGACCAGCATGTCGAATTCTCGTGAACCGCCGTGGTCCAGGTCGACTGTGACACTGTCGACTCCGTTGTCGATCGCGGCGATGCTGTCGGAGTAGATCGTCTCGATGTCGCCCTCGACCGTGCGGTAGATCGCGGCTGCCAGGTCCCCGCGCGGAAGGCTGACGTAGCGTCCCCCGACTGCGTGGCGGAGGGGATCTACACGAAGCCGGGCGGACGCCAGACCGGAGTTGTCGACGATGCGCAGTTCGCGCACGTCATAGCCCGCCGCGCGGATGGCTTCCTCGATGCCCATCTTCTGCGTGATGCCGTAGCCCAGGCCCCAGAAGTCGATCAGATAGCCGCCGGTACGAAAGCTGGAAGCCTTCTCGATCAAGGTGACGTCGTGCCCGGCCCGCACCATCCAATGCGCGAATGCGGGTCCTGCGACACCGGCGCCACTGATCGCAATCTTCACCGGGACGTTCCTCTTCGCAGTTTGTCGAGGTCATCGAACCTCTGAAGGGATATGACAATTTAGATGTTACGCGCATATCATGCACTACGCATGATATGCCGATGGCAACATCGGACGACGGGCCCACGGTCTGCCCCGCGTTCGAGGCTTGAGTACCGTCATTTGGGTGAACTTGGCCTACGACGATCGGGGAAGCGGTCCATCAGTGCTGTTCATCGCCGGTCATGGCGGCGCCGGACGGACCTGGCACCTGCACCAGGTGCCAGAGTTTCAGCGCGCCGGCTACCGCTGCATCACGTTCGACAACCGCGGGGTGGGCGCGACCGAGAACGCCAGCGGGTTCACCACGGAAACGATGGTGGCCGACACGGCGGCGCTGATCGAAAAGCTCGACGCGGCGCCGGTGCGCATCGTCTCCGTGTCGATGGGCTCGTTCATAGCCCAGGAACTCATGGTGTCGCGCCCCGACCTCGTCGACCGGGCGGTGCTGATGGCCACCCGCGGCCGCGAGGACCGTACTCGCGAATTCTTCCGCGAGGCCGAGGCGGAGCTCGCCAACTCCGGTGTCCGGCTGCCGGCGAAATTCGACGCCAAAATCCGGCTGCTGGAGAACTTTTCGCCCAAGACGCTCAACGACGACGTCAAGGTTCGCGACTGGATCGACATGTTCGTTATGTGGCCCACCAAGACGACACCCGGCGGGCACTCGCAGAGCGAGGTTCGTCCGCGGGGCAATCGGCTGCCCGCTTACCGGAGTATCACGGCACCGACGCTCGTCATCGGCTTCGCCGACGACCTGGTGCTGCCCCCGTACCTGAGTCGCGAGGTCGCAGACGCGATCCCGAAAGGCCGCTACCTGGAGATTCCCGACGCCGGTCACCTCGGTTTCATCGAGCGGCCGGAGGTGGTCAACAAAGCGATGCTCGATTTCTTCGCCGATAGGCTGTAGTGGTGAACGCTTCGACCGCGCAGGCCCGCGTGGTCGTCGACGAGCTCGTTCGCGGCGGCGTACGGGACGTCGTGCTGTGCCCGGGATCACGCAACGCGCCGCTGGCCTTCGCGCTGCAGGATGCCGACCGCGCAGGCCGGGTTCGGCTACACGTGCGTATCGACGAGCGCACGGCGGGCTTTCTGGCCATCGGGCTCGCGATCGCCGAACGCGCTCCGGTCTGTATCGCGATGACGTCGGGGACCGCGGTGGCCAACCTGGGGCCGGCGGTGGTGGAGTCGAATTACGCGCGGGTGCCGTTGGTGGTGCTCAGCGCAAACCGGCCCTATGAGCTGCTGGGCACCGGCGCGAACCAGACCTTCGAGCAGCTGGGGTATTTCGGCACGCAGGTGCGGGCCTCGATCAGCCTTGGTCTTGCCGAGGAGGTCCCCGAGCGCCTCGATGCGCTGAACGCCCAATGGCGTTCCGCGGTGTGCCGTATTTTGGTGGCAGCCAATGGATCCCGTACCGCCAACGCGGGCCCGGTGCAGTTCGACATCCCGCTGCGTGAGCCGCTCGTGCCTGACGCGGACGAGTCCGGCACCTATGTGCCGGAGGGCAGACCGGGGGGCAAGCCGTGGACGTACACCCCGCCGGTGACCTTCGACCAGCCGCTCGACATCGACCTGACCCCGGACACCGTCGTGATCGCCGGGCACGGCGCGGGGGAGCAGCCGAACCTGGCCGCGCTGCCGACCGTGGCCGAACCGACGGCGCCGCCCGCGGACAATCCGCTACACCCATTCGCGCTGAGCTTGGTGCGCCCGAAGCAGGTCATCATGCTCGGTCGTCCGACGCTGCACCGGCCGGTCTCGGCGCTGCTGGCCGATCCGTCGGTGCCGGTGTACGCGTTGACGACGGGGCCCCGCTGGCCCGACGTGTCGGGGAACTCGCAGGCCACCGGGACTCGTGCCGTCACGTCGGGGGCACCGCACCAGGCTTGGCTGGACCGGTGCGCGCAGGTGCACCGGCATGCCATGGAGGCGGTCCGCGGCCAACTCAAGGCGCACCCGCTCAAGACCGGCCTGCATGTGGCCGCCGCAGTGGCCGACGCCGTCCGGCCGGGCGATCAGCTCGTGCTTGGGGCGTCGAACCCGGTGCGTGACGTCGCGTTGGTGGGCTTGGACACCCACGGCCTCAAGGTGCGCTCGAACCGCGGTGTCGCGGGCATCGACGGCACGGTGTCGACGGCGATAGGGGCCGCGCTCGCGCACGAGCGGGCGGGTGGTGGGAGCGGGCCGAACCGGACGATCGCCCTGGTCGGCGACCTGACTTTCGTTCACGACAGCTCGGGATTGTTGATCGGGCCGACGGAGCCGACGCCGCGCAACCTGACCATCGTGGTGTCCAACGACAACGGCGGTGGCATCTTCGAACTGCTCGAACAGGGTGACCCGAGGTTCTCCGACGTATCGTCGCGGATCTTCGGCACACCGCACGACGTCGACGTCGGCGCGCTGTGCCGGGCCTATCACGTCGAGAGCCGACAGCTCGAAGCCGACGGCCTGGCCGAGGCGCTCAACGAACCGTACGACGGGTTACGGGTGCTGGAGGTGAAGGCCGACCGGTCTTCGCTGCGGGCGTTGCACGCGTCGATCAAGGCGGCCCTGTGAGCGGAGCAAACGATCCGGCTGCTGTGAGAATCAAGGCACGCCTGACCGAACCGATCCGGTGGGCTCGCCGCTTCCTGCCCCGGCTGACCGCCGACCCGAACGAGACGCAGCGGCAGCGGGTGTTTCGCCGGGTGCGCATCGGGATCATCCTCGCGGCGTGTCTGGTCACGTTGCAGTCCGCGCTGATGGTGCTGGGCGCGTGGCGCAATGACCGGCAGATCGAACGACACATGGGCGTCGCAGCAGCCGAGGTGCTCGACGCCGGGCCGCGCCGGTCGACGATCGAGTTCGTCACCCCCGACCGCGTGACCTACCGCCCCGAGTTGGGCGTGCTCTACCCCTCGGAGCTCGAGACCGGAATGAACATCTACGTCGAATACGACGTGAACGACCCGGATCTCGTTCGCGTGCAGCATCGCAACGCGGCGTTGGCAATCATCCCGGCGGGTTCGATCGCTGTCGTCGGCTGGCTGGTTGCCGCCGCGGCTCTGGGCGGGGTGACGCTGATCGAACGTCGAACTTCTGAGCGCCCGACGTGAATCTCCGATGCCAAGCGCACGTTCGCGCAAGAAGTCAGGATTCGATGAGCCTGTCGAGCCAGTCGTTGTCGTAGATGTCGATCTTCTCGTCGCCGACCAGGTCGTAGACCGTCGGCGTGCCACCGGCCAGAGGGTCGATGTCGATCAGGAACCCGAAGTTGTTCTCGTCCATCTCGGCGACGTTCACTGCCGACCCGCCACTGGCGATTCGCTTGGCGGCCTCCTCGGGCATGCCCGCCGAGGCCGCCATGTCGGCCATCTCGTCATCGCTGGGTCCCGGCCCGCCGGGGTCCTGGTCGGCCCACAGTTCTTCGACGAACCGTTGGAACTGCGCGCCGGTGGCGCCGGCCCCGGTGGCCAGAAACAGGGCGTTGCTGACCCGCGCCGAGTGACCGTCGGTCACCTCGTCGAGGAAGATCATCGGCCGGTAGGTGACGTTGAGTTGGCCGACGCCGATGTAGTAGGCGATCTGATCGCCGAAATCGGCTTGTAAGTCCGCACAATGGTTGCACTGCGGTTCGGTGAAGATCTCGATGCGGACCGGGGCGTCGTCGAACCCGGCGACGACGCCGTACCCGTCTTCGCTGACCGCCAGCGGGGGCTGGGCCGGGTCGCGTTGCGCCGCCCCGGTGACGTGGTCGGTGCAGCCCGCGGCAGCGATCGCAACGGTGAGCGCCACCGCCGCCACGGCCCGGGAGATCCGCATGTCAACCGCCCTTTCTCTGGTGGCACGATACGCGACGCGAACGCCTCGGAGCACCCATTGGGCGCACCGGGTTTTCGTTTGACGTCTGCCTGGCCGCAACCTTCACGACAGGCTCCGCTGAGACGATTCCGGCGTGCGCGTTGCAATCGTCGCAGAATCCTTCCTCCCCAATGTCAACGGCGTCACGAACTCGGTGCTGCGGGTGATCGAACACCTCCGCGGTAACGGACACGAGGTCCTCGTCATCGCTCCCGACACCCCGCGCGGCCAAGCACCCGCCGACCGCGTGCACGACGGTGTCCGCGTGCACCGCGTGCCCTCGCGGATGTTCCCCAAGGTCACCTCGCTGCCGCTTGGCGTGCCGCGTCCCCGGATCGTCGGTGTGCTACGAGGATTCGACCCCGACGTGGTGCATCTGGCATCACCGGCGCTGCTCGGCTACGGCGGCCTGCACGCCGCGCGACACCTCGGTGTCCCGACCGTGGCGGTGTTCCAGACCGACGTCGCGGGTTTCGCGCGAAGCTATGGCGTCGGGTTCAGCGCCCGCGCCGCGTGGGCGTGGACCCGGCACCTGCACAGCCGGGCCGACCGCACGCTCGCGCCGTCCACCGCCGCGATGGAAAGCCTGGCCGCGCACCGCATTCCACGTGTGCGCAAGTGGGCGCGTGGCGTCGACATCACCGGCTTCGCGCCCTCGGCGCGCGACGATGAATTGCGGCACCGGTGGTCACCGGACGGTAAGCCGATCGTCGGCTTCGTCGGCCGGCTCGCACCGGAGAAGCACGTCGAACGCCTCGCCGGTCTGGCGCGACGGCGCGACATACAACTGGTCATCGTCGGCGATGGTGTCGACCGCGCGAAGCTCGAACGCCGAATGCCGTCAGCGGTTTTCACGGGGGCGCTGTACGGGCGAAACCTCGCGGCCGCGTACGCCAGCATGGATGTCTTCGTGCATCCCGGCGAGCACGAGACGTTCTGTCAGGCCGTGCAGGAGGCGATGGCCTCTGCCCTGCCCGTCATCGCGCCGAACGCCGGTGGTCCGCGTGATCTGGTCACGCCCATGCAGACCGGCCTGCTGCTGCCGGTAGTCGAGTTCGAGGATCGGCTGAGCGCGTCCGTCGACCATATGATCGCTGAGCGGCAACGGTATTCGGTGGCTGCGCGCCGCAGCGTGCTGGCGCGGACGTGGCCCGCGATCTGCGACGAACTGCTCGCCCACTACGAGGACGTCGTCACCAGTTTCCGCGAGCGTGCGGGTTTGCACACGACACACCGCGGAAATTCAGCGTTTCGCGCACGCTCGCGCCGCATCGAGAGCGCCTGAACACAACAGCCAGCCTGGGCACCTGCTGACCGCATATCCGGTCGGCCTCCTCCCGCTCGGCGCGTCTTGACAGCTACGGTGGCCCCATGGGTCGCGCGACGCTGGACAAGGATCCCCACGAGGTGGCCTCGATGTTCGACGCCGTGGCTCGCCGCTACGACCTCACCAACACCGTGCTGTCACTGGGCCAGGACCGCGCCTGGCGGCGTGCCACTCGTTCAGCGCTGCGAATCGGCCCCGGCGACACCGTGCTCGATCTCGCGGCCGGGACCGCGGTGTCGACCGTCGAACTGGCCAAGTCGCAGGCCTGGTGCGTGGCGTGCGACTTCTCGGTCGGCATGCTGGCCGCCGGCGGGCGGCGCACGGTGCCCAAGGTGGCCGGCGACGCGACCAAGTTGCCGTTCGCCGATGCGAGCTTCGACGCCGTGACGATCAGCTTCGGCTTGCGTAACGTAGTCGACCACGTCGAGGGACTGCGTGAGATGGCCCGGGTCACCAAACCCGGTGGGCGACTGGTGGTTTGCGAGTTCTCCACCCCGACGGTGCCGATCTTCTCGACCGTGTACAAGGAGTACCTGATGCGGGCGTTGCCGGCGATCGCCCGCGTGGTGTCCAGCGATGCGGAATCCTACGAGTATCTTGCCGAGTCGATCCGGGCCTGGCCGGATCAGGCGAAGCTGGCCGGGCAGGTCGGTCAGGCCGGTTGGACGCAGGTGCGCTGGCGCAATTTGACCGGCGGCATCGTGGCTCTGCACGCGGCCATCAAGGCCTCACCGGCGCGACGGGAGGGCGGCGGCCAACGCCAGGAAGCGCCGTAGCGAGCGCCGGTCGCCAGCCGACACCTGGTACAACCGCTCGTGCTGCTCAGCATCGAGCGGCTCGTCGAGCAAATTCGCCACAACTTCAATCGCCGAAGCGCCAAAGACTGCACCCCGCAGTTCTCCGCGCGATCATCGATTCGGGCACGCCGGATGTGCGAGAGCCGCACGTCATTTCTGTCAACGAGGTCGATCCGTTGCGCGACGAGGGGCTCACCTATTATCGGCGGCTGCTTCGGGCGGGCGTGCCCGCGGTCGGCCGCGTGGTGGCGGGCACCTGTCACGGCGGCGACCTGCTGTGCGGCGGTTAAATGCCCGAGGCTTTCGAGGCGTCCATTCGGACGTCAGCGGTTTCGGGAAATCCCTCGGCTAGCCGATACCCTGTGGGCCGCCGGTCCCCGTGTTGCTCTTGACGACAGCCAGGCTCAGGTCGAACCTGCCATTCGGAAACGGGCTTTGACTACCGCGCCACGGCGTGCATACACCGACGAAGGGCACGTCCCTGCACGGTCCGTGCGGCCTGGCGGAAGCGGTGGCAGCGGAAGACAGGGCGGCTGCCACAATCGCGATCGCGACAAGCACCGCCCGAACCTTCAGACCCAGCATCGTGGTTTCCTTCCGCCGATGCCCATTCGAACGCCTCTGTGCTCCAGGGTAATCCCGATACGCATCGCCGAACAGCTCGGCTAGTAGGCCTTACATTTAGTGCTCTACGACCTTCGGTCGGAGCGGGCGTTCCAGAGCCGTTCGGTCTGTGGGCCGACGTCGGGACTGTGCGTTTGCTGGAAGTTGCGCCCGCCGCGCCCAAACGTCGCGATAACAGCTGCGGGCGTGTGGGATTCGACTACCGGCTCGGTAAGCCACCGGCACGGACGGATGTGCACCAGGTCGACGGCGACCGCAGCCGCATCGTCGTCGCGGCGGTAGGGGCCGTCGATACGACCCAACCAGAAGAGCCCGTCCGCATCGCGGGTCCAGACGAACGACCCGTCGGCGACGTCGGCGAACCGCTCGACGCGGCGAGCCAGCCGCTCATCGAACCCGGCGTCGCCGAAACCGACGACACCCGTCGCCAGCGCGCGGTCGATCGCCGCCTGCGGGTCGACGGCGTCGCGGCGGGACCGCATCGGAGCGCGGTACACCTGAGCCACGCGCGATATTCTGCCCCCAAATGGAGACGTTCAAGCGGTACCTGATGTTTCAGGCGATGATGTTCGTGTTCGGCATCGTCGGGCCGATCTTTTTGATCATGTACTTCGCCTCCCAACCGGATCCCACCGTCCGTTGGGCGTACTGGATCGGGCTGTTCATCACCGCGGCGGACGTCCTCATCGCGTTGGGCCTCACGGCTTCCACCACGTCGAACAACCGGACTAACTGAACGGCTCGCGCTCGTCGATGCGCCGCGACAGCCGACCGGCGCCGCGCCAGACCCGGGCGATCCAGTCCTCGTCCTCGTCGGTGACGAGATTGCCCATCACCCGCACCGCGATGTTCATCAGGAAAGCCGACCGCATCGCAACAGGTCCCGACGCAGGCAGGAACCGCGGAACGGTCAGCAGCAGCGCAAGCCGCCGAGCGACCGAGAACCCGCGCGCGTAGTTCGCCGACAGCACCGCAGGCCAGGCCGCACTCAGGTCACCGCTGCCCAGCAGTTCCGCGGCCAGCCGACCGGTCTGGAGCCCGTAGTCGATGCCCTCGCCGTTCAGCGGGTTGACGCAGGCGGCGGCGTCGCCGATCAGCATCCAGTTCGGGCCGGCGACGCCTGACACCGCGCCGCCCATCGGTAACAGCGCCGACAGCGCTGCGCGCGGCTCACCGACGAATCCCCACTCTTCCCGCCGCAGCCCGGCGTAATAGGACATCAATGGCCGCAGCGCCGCGTGGGCCGGCCGCTTCGTCGTGGCGAGCGCCCCGACGCCGATGTTCACCTCGCCGTTGCCGAGCGGGAAGATCCAGCCGTATCCGGGCAGCACCTTGCCCTCCGGCGAGCGCAGTTCCAGGTGCGACGTGATCCACGGTTCGCCGGCCCGCGGCGTGGCGATGTAGCCGCGGATCGCCACGCCGTACACCGTCTCCTTATGCCACTCGCGCCCGAGTACGCGGCCCAATGTCGACCGAGCACCGTCGGCGACGATCAGCTCGCGGCATCCGATCTCGGCTCCCGAGTCCAGCACCACCGCCTCGACGCGGCCCGACGAACCATGGCGCACATCAGCGGCTTTGACGCCGAGCATCATCTTGGCACCCTCGTCGGCGGCCACCATGCGGATGCGGTCGTCGAGCTCGGTGCGGGGGACCGCGCTCGACGTCGACGGGAACGACGGACCCGGCCACTCGATTTCGACGTCCGCGCCGAACCCGGACATCCGCAGGCCCCGATGCTGCACCCGAGCGGCCAGCCACGGACCGAGGCCGAGCCGCTGCATTTCCAGCACCGCGCGCGGGGTGAGCCCGTCGCCGCAGGCCTTGTCGCGGGGGAACTGGGCCGAGTCGATGACCAGGACCTCCCGGCCGCGGCGCGCAGCCCAGGCGGCGGCGGCCGAACCCGCAGGTCCGGCGCCTACGACGACCACGTCAGCCGCTGTGCTCATGGTTCCCAGTATGTTGGCAGGGTGAGGACGCCAGCGACGGTGGTGGCCGGGGTTGACTTCGGAAACCCCGACTTTGCGCAGGACGTGCGCGACGGAGTGGCCCGCATCGAAGACGTGATGGCCACTGAGCTGGGCAAAGCCGACGAGTTGATGGCCGAGGCGGTGCAACACCTGTTCCAGGCCGGCGGCAAGCGATTCCGTCCGCTGTTCACCGTCCTCTCCGCCCGGCTGGGTCCGGACCCGGACGCCTGGCAGGTCACCGTCGCGGGCGCGGTCATCGAGTTGGTGCACCTGGCGACGCTGTACCACGACGACGTGATGGACGAGGCGCAGGTCCGCCGCGGCGCCGACAGCGCCAACGCCCGATGGGGCAACAACATCGCGATCCTGGCGGGCGACTACCTGTTTGCGACCGCGTCGCGCCTCGTCAGCATGCTCGGGCCGGAGGCGGTGCGGATCATCTCCGACACGTTCGCCCAACTGGTGACGGGACAGATGCGGGAGACCCGCGGCGCCGCCGAACACGTCGACTCCGTCGAGCACTACCTCAAGGTCGTCTACGAGAAGACCGCGTGCCTGATCGCGGCGTCCGGACGGTTCGGGGCGACGTTCTCCGGCGCCGACGAGGAGCAGGTCGAGCGGTTGAGCCGGCTTGGCGGCATCGTCGGCACGGCCTTCCAGATCAGCGACGACATCATCGACATCGACAGCGACCCGGAGGAGTCCGGCAAGGTGCCCGGCACCGACCTGCGCGAAGGGGTGCACACGTTGCCCGTGCTCTACGCCCTGCGCGAGAGCGGCGCCGACGCCGACCGGTTGCGTGAGCTGCTGAGCGGACCGGTGGAAAACGACGACGACGTGGTCGAGGCACTGGGGTTGCTGCGTGCCTCGCCGGGCATGGTGAAGGCCAAGCAGACCGTCGCGCAGTATGCGGTGCAGGCCCGCGAGGAACTCGCCTATCTGCCCGAGGGACCGGGCCGGCAGGCCCTGGCGACGCTGGTGGATTACACGGTGAACCGGCACGGCTGAGCGGCGGAACTTGCAGAGCCCGGCTAAGCGTTGAGTCAGCGGAGTCTCTGGTCCGAAGGAGGAAGCGATGAGCTGGCATCCGCACGCGAACACCGCCAAGACGGTCGCTCTGCTGGTCGGGTTTTCGGCGCTGATCGTGTTCATCGCGGCGCTGTTTCGCAACACGGCGCTCATCGGGCTCGCGGTCCTGTTCGCCGTCGGCATGAACGCCTACGTTTACTTCAACAGTGACAAGCTGGCGCTTCGGGCGATGCACGCCCAACCGGTCACCGAGATGCAGGCGCCGGTGATGTACCGGATCGTGCGCGAGTTGGCGACGACCGCCCGTCAGCCGATGCCGCGGCTGTACATCAGCGACACCGCCGCACCGAACGCGTTCGCGACGGGGCGCAACCCGCGCAACGCCGCGGTCTGCTGTACGACGGGCATCCTGCAGATCCTCAACGAACGCGAGTTGCGTGCCGTGCTCGGCCACGAACTGTCGCACGTGTACAACCGCGACATCTTGATCTCGAGCGTCGCCGGCGCGATGGCCGCGGTGATCACCGCGCTGGCCAACCTGGCCTATTTCGCGTCGCTGTTCGGCGGGAACCGCGACGGTGGGGCCAATCCCTTTGCGATTCTGTTGGTTTCACTGCTCGGCCCGATCGCGGCGATGGTGATCCGGATGGCCGTGTCGCGGTCGCGCGAGTACCAGGCCGACCAGTCGGGTGCGGAGCTGACCGGTGATCCGCTGGCGTTGGCCAGTGCGCTGCGCAAGATCAGCGCCGGCGTCGAGCAGGCGCCGCTGCCGCCAGACCCCAAGCTGGCCGACCAGGCGCACCTGATGATCGCCAACCCGTTCCGCGCCGGGGAGAAGATCGGCAAGCTGTTCTCGACTCACCCGCCGATGGCGGAGCGGATCGCGCGCCTGGAGGCAATGGCCGGCCCTGGACATCGGGAAGGCCCGGGTTACTACTGACCCCTTGCCCCTTTAGCCGCGAGCGCTCATCCCGGTACGGTCTGCGGCCTCGCAACCGTACCTAGGTGAGCGCTCGGCGCAGATGCATTGAATCAGCCGGCTGTCAGACGCAGTTCGACCATCGGTAGGGCGGTGTTCGTGGTCTCGACCGGTACGCCCAGGGTCGATTCCAGGACAGGCTTCATCGTCTTCCATGCCCGGCGGTGCCGATCGACATAGCGCCGTAGTGCCGCATCGGCTTCGCTCGTGCTGAGGGTGCGGGCCATCGCGGGTCTCGACACCCGGGTGCCCACCGACACCTTGACGTGTGGATCGGCCTGGAGGTTCTTGAACCACTGAGCGCGGGTACCGAAGCCCGAGGCCACGACGTACGTATCCGGGTCGGGGTGATCGATCACTTCGAGGGCTACCCGCCGGATACGCCCTGACTTCCGCCCGATGTGCTCAAGCAGCAAGATCCGCGAGCCGAGGACAAATCCGAGTCGCGCCCGGTACAGCCAGATGGGCGCGCGCATCAGCCGACGTGACCTCAACAGCTTGGCTCCTGCTTCCGACAAGGAGTCCGATGCTCCGCGGAACAGCGACGAAAGGTTGGGCATCGAAACGCTCCTTTTGTGAGTTTCGGTTGGTATTCAGCGTCGGCCGAATCCGCGATTTCCGCCACCCCGCACGTGGATGTCAGGTCCAGCCGGGCGACGTGGGGTAACACTCGCCAGACCGGCACCGATGTGATTCGTATGCTGCGAGTCCCAGTCGCACCCCTTAGGGTGTGAGCGTGCTGAAGAGGGTGCTGATCGGTGTCGTCGGCTCTGCGGGCGCGGGCCTGATCGGCGTGGCGGGAATCGCTGCGGCACAGCCGCCGGAGCCGCCGACGCCGCCGCCGCCGAACGTCAACGCGCTCCCGCCGGTGAAGCTGTCGGACTTCGCGGTGTTGGACGGCAACTGGTATGCGTTCCGGACGCCGGACGGGCTGACCTGCGCGCTGCAACGCAATGGCGGGTATGGCTGTAGCGGTGCGATCCCGGGGGCGCCGGACGGCGCGAACTTCGTCAGCGGCGGCCCTGGCGCGCCGCAGTTCTCCGCGACGACGGCCGATGTGTTCGCAAGCGCCGGCGAGGTCAAGTCGCTTCCGGAAGGCTCGCGGATCAGCTTCCAAACCGTCAGCTGCGGCAGCGAGGGCGGCGTGACGACGTGCTCGGACAGCCGCAATCAGTCGGGCTTCGTGCTGACCCCTGCGGGCAGCTACATCATCAACGACGGCAGGGATCCAATGCTGGATCGGCCCGAGGGCACGAATCCCTTCTTCAACTGACGCTCGCGACGAAGACCCAACCGTGCGCTCGGCGGGAAGGAAAACGGCCTAGAAACCGGCGCCGTGCACCTCGTGGCCGGGCTTCTCGACCATCAGGCCGCGGTAGGCCTCTTCGACGCTGGAGCCGTGGTTGACCACGGCGTCGACCTCGCGTGCGATCGGCATCGAAATGCCGTACTGGTCGGCGAATTCCATGATCACGCTCGCGGCCTTGACGCCCTCGGCGACCTGGTTCATCGACGCGATGATCTCATCGATCGGCTTGCCCGCCCCCAACTGCTCGCCCACGTGACGGTTGCGGCTGCGCTGGCTGGTGCACGTGACGATCAGGTCGCCGATGCCCGCCAGGCCCGCGAACGTGTCGCGGTGCCCGCCGCACGCCTCGCCGAGCTTGGACATCTCGCGGATCGCGCGGGCCATCACCATGGCGCGCGTGTTCTCGCCGATACCGAGCGAATAACCCATGCCAACCGCGATCGCGTAGACGTTCTTCAACGCGCCGGCCATCTCGACACCGACGACGTCATCGGTGGTGTAAGTGCGAAAGCGCTTGGTGCGGAACAACCCCGCCAAGTCCGCCGCGAGGGACTGGTCGGGCATCGCGAGCACCGCCGCGGCGGCGTACCCCTCGGCCACCTCGCGCGCGATGTTCGGCCCGGCCAGGATTCCGGCCGGATGCCCGGGAAGCACCTCGGCGACGATCTGGCTCATCCGGTAGTTGGTGCCCTGTTCGAGGCCCTTCACCAGCGACACCACCGGCACCCACGGCCGCAACTCCTTGGCCAGTTCGGTGAGCACGCCGCGGAAGCCATGCGACGGCACCCCCATGACGATCACGTCGGCGGCCGTGGCCGCCTGGGAGAAGTCCGTCGTTGCCTTCAGGCTCTCCGGCAGCGCGACCTCATCGCCGAGGTACTTCGAGTTGCGGTGGTTGTCGTTGATGTCCTTGGCGGTCTCCTCCGAACGCACCCACTGCAGCGTCGGCCCGCGGCGGGCGCAGATGGACGCCACGGTGGTGCCCCAGGAACCTCCACCGAGGACAACGACTTCGGGTTCACGCTGTACAGGTGCCATGCCGATCAGGGTAGGTCCGGCGGCTGATGTTCAGGGCCATTTCGTGTACCAGGTCAGCCCAGCAGCGGGAACCGTCGCTCCTTTGCGAGGCGGTCCAGCGCCGCCTGCATGACGGACCGGACGTGTGCGTCGACCTCGTGGACATCCGGGTTCTCGCCGAACTGCCTGACGTCGATCGGCTCGAGCACCTGATCGACGATCTTGGCGGGCAACGGCATATTGGCCGGGAAGAACGTCGTCACTCCGAAGGGCAGACCAGCGCTCAACGGCAGGATGTCCAGCCGGATCCGGTGCAGGCCCATTCTCTTCGCCAGCCGATTGCCTCGGGTCAGGAACAGTTGGGTCTCCTGACCTCCGATCGACACCACCGGAACGATCGGCACGCCGGTTTCGATCGCGAGCCTGGCGTAGCCGGTGCGGCCTTCGAAGTCGATCACGTTCGCGCTCAGGGTCGGTCGGTAAGCGTCGTAGTCTCCGCCTGGATACACCAACACGACCGCTTGCGACTGCAACGCCTTGGCGGCATTTTCCCGGTTGGCATGGACGACGCCGAAGCGGCTCAAGTAACCCCGAAGCGGGGTGAAGAACACGCCGTAGTGGGCGAGCATGTACATCGGGCGGCCGTACCCGAACCTGTCGTAGAAAGCCGGGACGAGAACGAGTGCGTCCGGCGTCAGCATCCCGCCTGAGTGATTGGACACCACCAACACCCCGCCGGTGGGTGGGAAGTTCTCCAGCCCGCGCACCTCGGCGCGGAAGTACCGGTTGATGACCGGCGCCATCAGTCGCGTCGCCCAAGCGGTGAAACCCCGATCCCACTTGGCGAGCTCTGAACGGTCGATATCTTTGTTGCTCATCGTTCCTTCGCACCCGGTCGTCCTGGTGCGACGGTATTCCACACGGCCGAAATCGGTTGGAGCACGCGCCGATTTCTGCGCCAGGGCTGCTGTCCCGCGGCGCAGCACGACCCCGACGCAGAAATCGGCGGGCGTGGTGTCAGCGGTAGTTGACGAACTGCAGCGCCACGTCGAGGTCCGCGCCCTTGAGCAGCGCGATCACCGCCTGTAGGTCGTCGCGCTTCTTCGAGCTGACGCGGATCTCCTCGCCCTGAATCTGCGCTTTGACACCCTTGGGGCCCTCGTCGCGGATCAGCTTGGTGATCTTCTTGGCCTGCTCGCTGCTGATGCCCTGCTTGATCTGGCCGCTGACCTTGTAGGTCTTGCCCGACGCCTGCGGGTCGCCGGCGTCGAACGCCTTCATCGAGATGTCGCGGCGGACGAGCTTTTCCTTGAATACGTCGACGGCGGCCTTGGCGCGTTCCTCGGTCGAACTGGTGATGACGACCGTCTCCTCGCCCTGCCACTCGATGGACGTGTCGGTGCCGCGGAAGTCGAACCGGGTGGCCAGCTCCTTGGCGGCCTGGTTCAGCGCGTTGTCCACCTCCTGGCGGTCGACCTTGCTGACGACGTCGAACGATGAATCCGCCATTGGACTCTTTCCTCCTGGTTGGTCTGCTGATGGTCTGGTGCCGTTTTCGTCTTCAGCCCATCCTCGTTGTACCCTGCTAATCGCACCAAACCGGGTCACCCGGAGGTGCAGCACCCAGGCAGGTTGCCCGAGCGGCCAATGGGAGCGGACTGTAAATCCGTCGGCTTACGCCTACAGTGGTTCGAATCCACTACCTGCCACCACTTAATTTGTAGGTGAAGGCGGTGATGGTGGATGTGCCACCGTCTTGAGCGGTCGTATGGTCCGCAGATTGCCCGCAGTAGATTCCGCCGCAACGTCGAATGCGGTCGCTAGAGCGTCCAGATCATCCGGATACAAATGCCCGTAGCGGTCCAGCGTCAACACCGCCGTCTTGCTCATCAGCTTCTGAACAACCTTCGCGTTTGCGCCCGTCTTGATGGCGAGCGACGCACACGTGTGGCAGAGATTTTGTACCCGCACGGCGTCACACCTCTCCACCCGGCCACGGTCTTGGGCGCTTTCGTCGCTCTGCTAGACATCCAGTGTTCGGCCATCGCCCTGAAAGTGATCACCGATAAAGCGGGGTCTGTCCACGTCCCCGTGGCCGTCACTGTTCTGTTGGTTCAGCCAGTCCTGCACTGCGCCCTGGGTTACACAGCCTTGCTCAGCATGACTCATGCCCCGTAGACGAGTGAAATGAGAAATCGTCCCTGAGACGAACTTTGAGACAACCCGGTCTGGACTTGACCTGGAACGTGTGCTGCCAGATGTTTTCGCGAACCTGTCTCATATGGAGTCCATTTCGAGACCCAGCCGAAAATAACGATTCGTTGATTTCTCTACGGCGGACGCCAGCTATTGGTATGACTTGGCCAGCTTCTAAGTCCGCCTCACAGTCGTGTTGAAAGGGGATTACATGACTGCAGAGAACGACAAGATAAAGGCCGCGCCGAAAGACGACGAAGAGTCCGTCACCCTTAAGCCTGGGCAGTACCGCTCCATGATTCTGGCCAAGCTACGGTCTGACATCGCCGCCAAACAGGCGCTCCTTGCCGCATCCAGCGTCGCCGACATCGAAGACCTGTCTCCCATGAGCTACTACAAGATTAGCTACTACAAGATTAGCTACTACAAGCTCTTTTCGAAGTAATGGAAGATGGCTCAATAGATAGTCGAGACCGCGTCCGATCCGGCGTAATGCCGACCGCCGCCGCTGGGCGCAGCGCAGCATTGTCCCCTGACGCAATCGCCGTCGGTCAGCTTGTACTCAAGGTCGTGAGCGCCTGCAACCTTAACTGCAGCTATTGCTACGTCTACCACGGTAAGGATGTTGGCTTCCGCAACCGGCCGGGGCTGCTGTCCGAGGAGCTGACCGGCGTGCTGATCGCGCGGATTAAGGAGTACTGTGCGAAGCGGCCCGGCCACCGCATCGGCGTCTGCCTGCACGGCGGTGAGCCCCTTCTGCTGGGGCATGAGCGTTTCCGAGCGCTGGTGGAGCGGCTGCGGGGCGAGGTAGGCTCCGCGCTGGGGTCGCTGAGCGTCCAAACCAATGCGACGCTCATCGATGCCGAGTGGGCGACGCTGCTGAAGGAGCTGCGCATCTCGGTCAGCGTCAGTCTTGACGGCCCGCTCGAGATCAACGATGTCGCCCGTGTCGATCACATGGGCCGCGGCTCCACCGACCGGACGTTGGCGGGTATCAGTCATCTGATGGATGCGGGTGTGCACGTGGCGGTGCTGTCGGTAGTCCACCCGGGCGCGAACGGTGCGGATACATATCATTACCTGCGCTCCATCGGCGTCACCGACTTTGACTTCCTCCTGCCCGACGTAACGCATGACGACTGGCGGGCACGATATGGCACCTACGGCCCCACCCCGGTGGCGGATTACCTGCTGCCCGCGCTCGATGCTTGGCTGGCCGAGGACAATCCAGATGTATCAGTACGCTCTTTCTCCGATATATTCCGCCTGATCATGGGGGATACAGGCACTACGGACGCCTTCGGTGGCGGTCCCATGCCCTACGCCATTATTGAAACCGACGGCAGCATAGAGGCCAACGACGTTCTGCGCGTTTGTGAGGGGGCGCTGAACCACACCGGCCTGAATATCACGAGCCACGGCTTCGATGACCTTCATCAGGCCAGTCCGCTGCCCGCGCGTTGTTCGAAGGGACCATTCCTCCGGCTGCCGCCTGCCGCGCCTGCCCGGAATTGCGCACATGCGGGGGCGGCTACATGCCCCACCGATACAGCCGCCAACGCCTCTTCGACAACCCATCCGTTTGGTGCGCCGATATCCTGAAACTGTTCCAACATATGCGTTCCATCGTCAATGTTGATGCGTCCCTTTCACATCCCGTCGAAGCGAGGGGAGAAGTCGCGCTATGACCGCGACGGCCGGGCCTGTCCAGGATCACCCCATCGTCAACGCCGAGGCCGCGCGTTATTTCGCGTCGCCGGAGTTACATGCCGATGCCACCTTGCCGCATGCCCTGATGGGCGAATACGCCAGCGCACTATTCGAGCTTGCGTTCGAGCGATGCGGCGCCGCGATGACGGACCGCTCTCCATCCTTTCCCACTCAAGCTCAACACATTACGGGCAAAGCCTTGCCCTGGTCGGCCGCTTGGAACCCGGACCTCGCACAAATCGAACGGCTGCTGTCCGGCCCTCTCCACGGTGAAGCCGCATGGAATGTCCTTGCGCCGATGTTGTTGCGTCTTGGCGCAGAAGGCGTGCTGACCGAGGCAGACATTCGGCTGCAATCGCCCCAGAGATTGTTCTGGGGCACGCTGCGACTCCCGGAAGCCGATCGCGTCACGTTCCACCGCAGCCAGAGCCGAGCGGAGATACATCTGTATTTCCAAGGCGCGGCCATCGCCATCGTAGAGGCGCAACAGGACCGAGACTGCCTGTGGCACAGCGATGTCACGCCAAGCGTGGGCATAGTGCGGATGTGTGGACACCCGATCCCGGTATGGACGCCTGCCGATGGCCGCGGCTACCCACATCCCAGCAATCGCCCGACCCTTCCCGACGCGACAGCGCAGATTTCTCCCGTCCTCGAGGAAGCGGGCGAGTTACTGACCCAGTACGCACCGAGCTTCGTACCCTGGATCGTCAATGGCATGCGCAACATCGTGCCGCTCGACGCCTCGGACGGGCAGCGTATCAGCGCATCGATCGAGGAATTCCCGGGGCTGACCTTCCTCTCCTTCCCCAATCCTGGCGTCGAACTGGCCGAATCGCTGGCACATGAAGCCAGTCATCATCATTTCCTTGCGCTGCAGCGCCTGACCCCGCTACACGACGGCACGGACAAGAAGGAATACTTCTCCCCGATAAAGCAGAAGGGACGTTCGATCGACCTGACGCTCTACGCATTCCATGCTTTCGCCAACGCTGCGATCTATCACCGCAACCTAGTGCGCAACCAGCCGAAGTACTACCGACTCAACGGCCGCACGCTCGACGAAAGCATGGAGCGTATCCGCGTACTCGACGGCTATCTCGCCGAGACACGTGCATTGACCGAAGCAGGGATGATTCTCTGGAAACCTCTGTCGGAGGCGCTGTTCGAGGGATGAGCCGCCCTGGTGACGCCCTGCGCAGTGCCTTCACGAGGGCGCGGCTGGCGAATGTCCGATCGCTCGGCCGGCGGCCGTTAACCGAGTGCTTTCTCGGCACACACATCGACACGGGCGCCGAGCTTTTCATCAAGGCGCTGCATGCCGACACTCCCGACGTGCACAGGAACTTCTTGCGCGAAATCGACGTAATACAGGCGCTTCATAACAGACCCGGCTTTCCCGTGGTGCATGCGTTCTCCACCGAGCCGGGAACCATGTTCCATGCCTGCGAACGGTTATATGCGCCCCGCTTCGACCAACTCGCGCGGAACGACAGACTGGACCTGGACATCATCCTTCGGCTTGCTCAGGCCTTGGCCGCATGGCTGCAGCGGCTGCATGCACTGGGCTACGTACACCGCGACCTCTCGCCCGACCACGTTTTCACCTGCGACCAGATCACCGTGGTCGACTTCGGCCTGGCTAAGCGCCTGGATGGGGTGGACGCTGATGACCGGCAGCGCTACATCGGGTATGACGTGCAAGCCTTCGGACTCGTCCTCTGGGAGATGATCTGCGGCCACCACATCTTTACCTACCGCAGCCCGGGACTCGCTCGGGAAATCCCACCGCAGCTAGCGCTGATTCACTCCCTCGAACTGCCACCGCCGTTAGCGCGCGCATTAAAAGGATGCCTCGCTGCGCGATCAGAAATGTCACCGCACGGCATCCCACACGAAGGATTCATCACGGCAGACGAGATCGTAGCCGCATTACGGGTGGATGGTGACTGAGGCGGTAATACCCTGGCGCGCTGGGTATATCGACGTGACGATCACACGACATCGCAGTTGGCCGCTTAAAACTTTCGGCCTTGCGAGGAGTACCTATGTCCCAGCTCGGGCTTTGCAGTTTGGTCATCACCGAATCCACTATCTGCCACCCACTTCGCATACGAGCGAGTTCGGCGTCGCCACTCGTGACGATGCTTTCTACGTCCTGCGGCGTCGGAGTACGGTGTGAGGCGACCAGCGTCATTCGCAACTGCTTTGATTTCCTGAACCGACGCCCTTCGGGCACCCCGCCGCCGAGATACAATCACATCCGCGCCAGCAGCGCCGCTCGCAAACCGACTAGGGCAATGCGCGAAGCGCCAGGCCGCGCTGTCGAGATCCCTTCAGGGCGGCGAGCGTCTCATCCGACGGCGCGGCGATGAGCAAGGCCACGAAGTCGTCGAGCAGTGAGCTCACGTGCAGCGCATAGGACGGAACGGGCAGTCCGAAAGCACGGAATCGGTGCCGGTCGGCGCAGGCGTGCACACACATCGCGGAGACCTTGTGGATCCGCTCGTCGCGGATGGGTTGCGGAATGTGCCTGGTGAGGCGGCTGACCCTTCTGACGTACTCCCGATGCGACTGCTGGTGCTCGTCGCGCAAGGAAGCAAGTGGACTCACCGACGAGTCGTAGCGCAACAGCTGCTCCAGGAACGAGACGTAGAAACAGTTCTCATCCTCGGCCATCTCGATGAGCGGGAGCTGATGCGCCTCGACGATCGCCCGTAGGTCACCGGACGGGGCACGGGCCGCCAGCAGCCGGCGTCGCTGCGTCAAGTGCTCCAGTCGGTGCAGCAGAATCGCTTGCACCAGGCCCTCTTTGGACCCGAAGTGATACTGCACTGCCGACTTGTTGGCCATACCCGCCTCGGTGCCGATCTGGCGAAGCGCAACACCGTCCAGGCCGCGTTGCGCAAACAGTCGCTCCGCAGTGAGCACCAACTGTTGCTTCGGCGACAGTTCCACGGACGCGGACATGCCAAGACAATCCCACACTGGACGAATTAAGTCTATCGACTTAGAGTTCAGTCGTCCGACTTCGTGTCGAGACTTCGCACAGAGAGGTGCACCTGTGAGCAAAGACCCGCCCTACCAGGATGTGATGCTCGCCGATCCGGTGTTCGGGCCGGTGTGGGAAAGGCCGGGCCTGAGCCGGCGCGACCGCCGGTTCGTCACGCTGACGTGCGTATGCGCGCTCGAGACCGTCGACCACATGAACCAGCACATGTACGCCGCGCTCGCCAGTGGCGACATCAGCTACGACGAACTTATGGAGTTCGTGCTGCACTTCGCCGTGTATTGCGGCTGGCCTCGAGCGTCTGAAGCCGAAGGCGCGGCCCGTAATCAGTGGGCGCAGTTGGCTGCCGAGCGAGGCCAGGACGTGCCCCCGAGACCCGATCTCCCGGTGGAGTCTCTGGGGCCGACGGATCACCACGTTCGTCTCGACGAGGGCGAGAAGTGCTTCGTCGACGTCAACCTTCTTCCGCCGCCACCGCGGGACTCGCCGTATTTTCAGGCCGGCATCTTGGCGTTCGTCTTCGGTCACCTCTGGCAACGACCCGACCTCGACCGTCGAGAGCGCCGGTTGATCACGGTCGCCGCCGTCGGGGTGTCCGGTGCGATCGGGCCGATCTACTCCCACGTCGGAGCGGCACTGGAGTCCGGCGATGTCAGCCGTTCCGAGATGACCGAGGTCATTCTGCAGTTCTCCGCCTACAGCGGGTTTTCCAAGGGCCGACTCCTTCAGACGGCCGCCGACGAATCATGGCGGCGCATTTCGGCCGCCGGTCCGAAAGGAGACTGATGTCGAAGCCACTCGAAGGAAAGGTCGCCTTCATCACCGGTGCAGCCAGAGGGCAGGGCCGTGCGCACGCTGTGCGGCTGGCGCGTGATGGGGCCGACATCATCGGCGTCGACATCTGCGAGAACATCGCGTCGATGACGTATCCGAATGCTTCGATCGCCGACCTCGAGGAAACCGAACGGCTCGTCGAGAAGGAAGGCCGCCGCATGGTGGCGCGCAAAGGCGATGTTCGGCGCTACTCCGACATGCTGGCCGCCGTGGATGCCGGCGTCGAGCAGTTCGGTCGTATCGACATCATCATCGCCAACGCCGGAATCGTCCGCCTCGCAGGAGAATCCGAAGATTTCATGCAGGACTGGCAGGACGTCATCGATACCAATCTCACCGGCGTCTACCACACCATTCGGGCCGCGCTGCCGGTGATGCGTGACGGCAAGCGAGGCGGGTCCATTGTGATCACAAGTTCCACCGCGGGTTTGAAGGGCACCGCCTCGCTCAATGCCAGCGGCAACGCCTACGCGGCGGCCAAACGAGGCGTGGTCGCGTTGATGCAGAACCTCGCCAACTACCTTGCCCCGGAATGGATCCGGGTCAACACCATCCACCCCACCGGAGTACTCAGCGGGATGACGCAGAACGACGCCATGAACGCGTTGATGGCACACGCCGCCGAAGGCGGCCAGAATGCGATCTCGGGCATGGAGAACGCATTACCGCTGCCCATCCTCCAACCGGAGGACGTCGCCAACGCGGTGGCCTTCCTGGTCTCGGAGGAGGCCAAGTTCATCACCGGCATCCAATGGCCACTCGACGCCGGCTTCACGGTCCGATGAGGCAACCGTGAACCTACAGGGCGCGACGGCCGTCATCACCGGCGGCGGCAGCGGCATCGGGCGAGCGACGGCACATTCGCTCGCCGAGCGGGGGGCGCAGCTCGTCATCGCCGATATCCACGCAGACAACGCGAATCAGGCTGCTTCGGAAATCAGACGCCACGGCCACCCGGCAGAAGCCTTCGTGTGTGATGTCGCAACCGAGCAGGCATTCACCGATCTCCGCGACTTCACGCTGGACCGCTACGGATCGGTCGACATCGTGATGAACAACGTCGGCGTGCTGACCAGCGGTCGACCCGACCATCTCCCCGTCAGTGAATGGGAGCGGATCATCAACATCAACCTGATGTCCGTCGTGCGTAGCAACGCCGTCTTCCTCCCCATCCTCATCTCCCAGGGTCACGGGCATATCGTCAACACCGCGTCCTTCGCTGGTCTCTACACGTATTCCTTCGACCGGATTCCCTACGCGGCGACGAAGGCCGCCATCGTCCAGATCTCAGAAGGGCTGCGGCTCTACCTGCAACCGCAGGGCATCGGCGTCACTGTCTTGTGTCCCGGCCCGGTGGCGACCAACATCCTCGCCACCATGCCACCCACCTTCGGACCAGAGGTCCAAACCGGCCTTCCCGGGGAGCAATTCGGGGTCCTCCTTCCGGACGAAGTCGGCGAACAGGTCGCGAAGGCCATCCTCCACGACACGTTCATACTCTTCACTGACGATCAGGTACGCGATGTCCTCGTCGAGCGCGCGACGGACTGGAACTCCTTCATTGCCAAACAGACGGAGAAGCTGGCTCAACGCTGAGGCGGCGCGGTAGCTTCGTGACAATGACCGCGGACTTTGATGTGCGCAGCCTGACGGTGCCCGTCGTTCAGGCTGGCATGGGTTATGTCGCGGGACATGAACTGGCGGCGGCAGTTTCGGAGGCGGGTGGTCTGGGGACCATTGCCGGTGTGAGAGCGGTGATCGCCACCGAGATAGCCGCCGCTCGCCGGCTGACCGGACGACCGATCGCGGTCAATCTGCTACTGCCGTTCGTTCGACCCGGTGATGTCGAGGCGGCCGCCGCGGCGGACGTGATCGTCACCTTCTGGGGCGCCCCTCGCCGACTGGCCGCCGGCACTTGGGTTCACCAGTGCGGATCGGTCGAGGAGGCGCAAGCGGCGGCCCATGCGGGTGCGGATGCCGTGATCGCCCAGGGGGTGGAGGCCGGTGGCCATGTGCGCGGTACGGCTCCTGGTCTCGAGTTGCTCGACAGAATCCGCGCCGCCGTGAAGATCCCGGTACTGGTCGCCGGTGGAATCGTCGACGCGCAGGGTGTGCGGCAGGCACTCGATGCCGGCGCAGTCGCGGCCGTCGTCGGCACTCGCTTTCTGGTCAGCGAGGAGAGCCATGCTCACGCGGAATACAAGCGGCGCTGCGTCGACGCCGATGAAACCGTGCTCACCGAACTGTTCGGGTTGGGCTGGCCTGACGCACCGCACCGGGTGATTCCCAACGTCGCGACGCGCCGCTGGTTACGCGGTGGCGACCGAGGCCCGAGCTGGATCCGCAGGGCCAACCAAGCGATGACAGGCCCCGTTACAGCGCTGCCCGTGGCAGCCCAGAACCGTGTGCTCAAGCTCCAGCCGCCACAGCTGCCCTTCCTCGTGCCACAGCCGCCGACCGATGACGGACCCGAGAAGCTCGTCGACTGGCGACCGCTCTATGCGGGCGCGAACGTCGGTCGCATCGCTGATATCCAACCGGCGGCAGAGCTCGTCAAGATGCTCAGCCCCTAAGCCTCAGCTCCACAGCGTGACGTGAACCTTCGGCCGAAACCGCGTCACGCCCACGCCGGTGCCGCGGATCATCGCCTGCGTGCAACGCGGCGTGGTGATGAAGCGGAGCAGCTCCGAAACCGCGGGCTGGCGGCCCGCCGGCGGAAGCGTCGACGCGTGCCATTCGCCCGAGGTCTGCAGGCCCGGTCCCTTGATCTGGGTCAGTCGCCCGGCGGCCAGATCCTGCGACACGGCGAACCCGATCGTCGGCGTCACGCCGCCGACGCGTTGTACTTCCTCCAACGCCGCCGCGTCGCTCTGAAATATCCGTTGCCGCGATTCGGGAATCGCCAACCCACGCAGCATCGCGGCGATCTCTCCGTCGACGCTGCCCGCCGACGGGCCGAGCATCCACTGTTGTTCTCGCAGCAGCGCCGGTGTCGGCGTGCCGGTGGCCAACGGGCTGTCCGGCGCGGTCACGGTGATGATCTGATACTTCAAGAACGGGCGCACGTCAATCGGCTCCGACGCGTCGCCGAGGGGTCCCAGCGTGATATCGACGGCGCGCGACACGATCAGATCGCGGAACCGGCTCGTCGGATGCACGCTCAATTCCACGGACAGGTCCCTGGCCCGGGCGGAGAACAGCTCGATCAGGCCCGGTGCCGCGTGTTCGGCGAAGACGCTCGACGCGGCGATCCGCAGCAACCGGCGACCGTGCGCGGCTTCGGTCACCTCGATCGCCGTCTGCTGTTGCAGACCCAGGATTTCGACGGCCCGGCTGGCCAAGCGGAGACCGCCCGGCGTGAAGGCGAGACCGGACGCGGTCCGGCTGAACAGCGGGTCGTCCAGTTCCTTGCGTAGCTGTGCGACATGCATCGAGACGCCCGCGTCGGACATTCCCAGTTCCTCGGCGGCCGCTCGGACGGAGCCCAATCGCACCACGGTGGAGTAGGCCCGAAGCTGAGCCGGCGTCACGGACCGAGCCTACGTCGAACGGGTTAAGCGATCACTTAAGTGCCTATTGACGGCCCTGTCATACCGTCCCACACTGGACCTTCCTTCCCATCGTTGTGAGGGCGATCACATGCAAGTTCCCGGACCCTTCGAGTACGAACGCGCGACCAGCGTCGACCACGCGATCGGCCTGCTGGACCGACTCGGCGAGGACGCCCGCGTCGTCGCAGGCGGGCACAGCCTGCTGCCGATGATGAAGCTGCGCCTGGCCAACCCCGAGTACCTGATTGACATCAACGACCTCGCCGCCGAACTCGGCTACGTCGTCACCGATCCCGGGGTGGTCCGGCTCGGGGCGATGACGCGGCATCGTGAAGTGCTCGAATCGGAGGAGCTGGCGGCGGTCTGCCCGATCTTCAGGGACGCCGAGTTGGTGATCGCCGATCCGGTCGTGCGCAACCGCGGCACCGTCGGCGGGTCGTTGTGCCAGGCCGACCCTGCCGAGGACCTGACCACGGTGTGTGCGGTGCTGGATGCGGTGTGTGTCGCCCGTGGACCGTCGGGGACGCGTGAGGTGCCGATCGACGATTTTCTCGCCGGACCGTATGAGACGTCGCTGGCGCACAACGAAATGCTCGTCGAGGTGCGGATCCCGATCCGACCCTCGAGTTCGAGTGCGTACGCGAAGGTCGAACGCCGCGTCGGCGACTGGGCGGTGACTGCGGCGGGCTCGGCGGTCGCGCTCGACGGCAGCACCCTCGCCTCCGCCCGGGTCGGCCTGACAGCCGTCAATGCCGACGCCGGCGCGCTGCGGGCGATTTCCGAAGCGCTGGTCGGCGAGACTATTTCGGAGGACCTGTACGACGAAGCGGGACGCCGGGCCTCTCGAGCCTGCGATCCGCCAACCGACATCCGCGGCAGTGCGGATTACAAGCGCCACCTCGCCGGCGAACTGACCAAACGGACACTGCGCGCAGCCGTCGAGCGGGCGCGCGCCACGATCGACAGCGAAGGACGTTGATCATGCAGGTGCAGATGACCGTCAACGGCGAATCCGTCAGCGCCGAGGTGGAACCTCGGATGCTGCTTGTGCATTTCCTTCGAGACCAACTGCGGCTCACCGGCACTCACTGGGGTTGTGACACCAGCAACTGCGGCACCTGCGTGGTGGCCGTCGATGGCGAGCCCGTGAAGTCCTGCACGATGCTGGCGGCGATGGCAAGCGGGCACGACATCCGCACGGTCGAGGGTCTGGAGGTCGACGGCAAGCTCGATCCGGTGCAGGAAGGGTTCATGCAGTGCCACGGCCTGCAGTGCGGCTTTTGCACACCCGGGATGATGATCACCGCCCGCGCACTGCTGGACCGGATTCCGGACCCCGACGAGGACACGATCCGCCAAGCGATTTCCGGACAGATCTGCCGCTGCACCGGTTACACCACCATCGTGCGTTCGATCAAATGGGCCGCCGCGCATGCGAATGGCCGGGCTGTTGAATCAGGACCGAGCGAAACAGATTTCGCGCCACAGGCGCAGTCCGACACCACACACGGCGGCGAGGGCGCCGAGCCGCTGCTGGAAGCGGGGAGCACGTCATGACCACCTTGGACTCACGTCCCGAAGACACCGTCGACAACGATCAGAAGCCGTGCGGGCATGGGCGGATGCTGCGCAAAGAGGATCCGCGGTTCATCCGCGGCCGCGGCAACTACGTCGACGACGTGGCGCTGCCCGGCATGCTGCACCTCGCGATCCTGCGTTCGCCGTTCGCGCACGCCCGCATCGTCAACATCGACACCACTGCGGCACAGGCACATCCGAAGGTCAAGGCGGTGGTGACGGGTGCCGCTCTCGCCGAAAAGGGACTGGCGTGGATGCCGACGTTGTCCAACGACGTTCAGGCGGTGCTGGCCACCGACAAGGTGCGCTTCCAGGGTCAGGAGGTGGCATTCGTCGTCGCCGAGGACCGGTACTCCGCGCGGGACGCGCTCGAGCTGATCGACGTCGACTACGAACCGCTCGATCCGGTCATCGACGCCCGGCACGCTCTGGACCCGCAGGCCGAGGTCATCCGTACCGACCTCGAGGGCAAGAGCGACAACCACATCTTCGACTGGGAGGCCGGCGATGCCGCCGCGACAGAGGCGGCCTTCGCCAAGGCAGACGTGGTGGTCAAGCAGGAGATCGTCTATCCCCGTGTGCATCCCGCGCCGATGGAGACCTGCGGCGCGGTGGCCGACTTGGATCCCGTCTCGGGCAAACTGACGCTGTGGACCACATCGCAGGCCCCGCACGCGCACCGCACCCTGTACGCCTTGGTCGCGGGCCTGCCCGAGCACAAGATCCGGGTGATCTCACCGGATATCGGCGGCGGTTTCGGCAACAAGGTCCCGATCTATCCCGGCTATGTCTGCGCGATCGTCGGCTCGCTGCTGCTGGGCAAGCCGGTCAAGTGGATGGAGGACCGCAGCGAGAATTTGACCAGCACCAGCTTCGCCCGCGACTACATCATGGTCGGCGAGATCGCCGCGACGAAGGACGGCAAGATCCTGGCGGTCCGGACCAATGTGCTGGCCGATCACGGTGCCTTCAACGGCCAGGCCGCTCCGGTCAAGTACCCCGCCGGCTTCTTCGGGGTCTTCACCGGCAGCTATGACATCGAGGCCGCCTACGCTCACATGACCGCCGTTTACACCAACAAGGCGCCCGGCGGGGTCGCGTACGCGTGCTCGTTCCGCATCACCGAGGCGGTGTACCTCGTCGAGCGGCTGGTCGACTGCCTGGCCTATGACCTGAAGATGGACCCGGCCGAGCTTCGGCTGCGTAACCTGTTGCGGCCGGAGCAGTTTCCCTATCAAAGCAAGACGGGGTGGCTCTACGACTCCGGCGACTACGAGACCACGATGCGCAAGGCCATGGAGATGGTCGGATATGAGGCATTGCGCGCCGAGCAGAAAGAGCGGCGCGAACGCGGGGAGTTGATGGGCATCGGGATGGCGTTCTTCACCGAGGCCGTCGGGGCCGGGCCGCGCAAGAACATGGACATCCTCGGCCTAGGGATGGCCGACGGTTGCGAGCTGCGCGTCCACCCGACCGGCAAAGCCGTTGTGCGCCTTTCGGTTCAGTCACAAGGGCAGGGTCACGAGACCACCTTCGCCCAGATCGTCGCCGAGGAGTTGGGGATTCCGCCCGACGACATCGACGTCGTGCACGGCGACACGGATCAGACCCCGTTCGGGTTGGGCACCTACGGCAGTCGATCGACCCCGGTGTCGGGCGCCGCCGCAGCATTGGTCGCGCGGAAGATCCGCGACAAAGCGAAGATCATCGCGTCGGGCATGCTGGAGGCCTCGGTGGCAGACCTCGAGTGGGACAAGGGGTCGTTCCACGTCAAGGGCGACCCGTCGGCATCGGTGACGATTCAGGACATCGCGATGCGCGCGCACGGCGCAGGCGACCTGCCGGAGGGAATCGAAGGCGGTCTGGACGCCCAGATCTGTTACAACCCCGAGAATCTGACATATCCCTACGGGGCGTACTTCTGCGTCGTCGACATCGATCCCGGCACCGCGGTGGTCAAGGTTCGGCGGTTCCTGGCGGTCGACGACTGCGGCACCCGCATCAATCCGATGATCATCGAGGGCCAGGTTCACGGCGGTATCGCCGACGGCATCGGGATGGCGCTGATGGAGATCATCGCGTTCGACGAAGACGGCAACTGCCTCGGCGGGTCGTTGATGGACTACCTGATCCCCACCGCACTCGAGGTGCCGAACCTGGAAACCGGTCACACCGTGACGCCGTCGCCGCACCACCCGATCGGCGCCAAGGGCATCGGCGAGTCGGCCACGGTGGGATCGCCACCCGCGGTGGTGAACGCCGTGGTGGATGCGTTGGCGCCGTTCGGTGTTCGGCACGCTGACATGCCGCTCACCCCCTCGCGGGTGTGGGAGGCGATGCAGGGCCGGGCTCAACCGCCCATCTGAGGCCGGGGATCACTTCATGACGACGATGACGCTCGAAGAACGTGCCCAGCATCTGCTGCGCACGCGGATTCCGTTCGTCCGTGCGACGGTCGTGCGCGCCCAGCCGCCCAGTTCAGCGCACGCCGGCGACGAGGCGATCCTGTTGTCCGACGGAACCATCGAAGGCTTCGTCGGCGGCCAGTGTGCGCAGACTTCGGTGCGCAAGGCCGCGCTGGGAGTGCTGCAGACCAACCAGAGCGTGCTGCTGCGCGTGCTTCCCGACGGCGAGGTGCACTTCCCCGACGCTCCGGGCGCCTGCGTCGTGGTGAACCCCTGCCTGTCCGGCGGCGCGCTGGAGATCTATCTAGCACCGCATGTTCCGGCTCCGCTGGTTCACATCCGCGGTGCCACGCCGATCGCTGACAAGCTCGCCGAGATGTGCGGCGTGCTGGGTTTCGAGCTGGACCGCGACGAGGAGGGTGATCTGACCCAGGCGACCGCGGTGGTGATCGCCAGCCACGGCGGGCCGGAAGCCGAAACGATCAGGGCGGCCCTGGATGCGGGCGTAGACTATATCGGCTTGGTGGCCAGCAAGGTTCGCGGCGGCGCGATTCTCGACAGCATGGCGCTCACGCAGGACGAACGGACCCGGGTACACACACCTGTGGGCCTTCCGATCGGCGCACGAACCCCGGCAGAGATCGCGGTCGCGATCGTGGCCGAAGTCATTGAGGAGATTCGCGTTCGCGGCCTTGCTGTCACTCAGACCGCCGAGGTCGCCGAAGCCGTCGATCCGGTGTGCGGCATGACGGTGAGCATCGGCCCTGCCACCGAACATCTGCGGGTCGATGGGCAGGACTACTGGTTCTGCTGTCCGGCATGCCGTGCGTCGTTCCGCGGGTGACCGGTGAGGGCACCGTTCACCGATATCGACGACGTGATCCGTCGGTTCGATGCCCACGATTACCTGCTCGACCAGGGCACAGCAAGCGCGCTGTATCTCGCCATCACCCTCGGCCGCCCGCTTCTGCTGGAAGGCGAACCGGGAGTGGGCAAGACAACGGCCGCAAAGACGCTCGCCGCGGTGCTGGATGCACCGCTGGTGCGACTGCAGTGCTACGAGGGGTTGACCGCCAGCGAGGCGCTCTACGACTGGAACTATCAGCGCCAGTTGCTGGCCATCAGGCTCGCCGAGGCGCGTGGGGGCGGCATCGACGAATCCGACCTGTACACCGAGACGTACTTGGTGGACCGCCCCATCCTGCAGTGCGTGCGCCATCGCGGCGCGACACCACCGGTTCTGCTGATCGACGAAATCGACCGTGCCGACGACGAATTCGAGGCGCTGCTGCTGGAGTTCCTCGGGGAGGCGGCGATCACGGTGCCCGAGTTGGGCACATTCGTCGCCGAACGCCCACCAGTCGCCGTGCTCACCTCGAACCGCAGCCGTGATCTTCACGACGCGCTGCGCCGCCGCTGCCTGTATCACTGGATCGACTACCCAGAGGCGTCACGAGTGGCCGCGATCGTGCGCCGCACAGTGCCGGGCGCCGACGCGCCCCTGATCGAGCACGCCGCCCAGTTTGTCGGCAGCACACGCGATCTCGACCTCGACAAGCCCCCGGGGATCGCGGAAACCATCGACTGGGTCGCCGCGCTGGTGGCGCTCGGCGTTGCGGACCTGACCGCACCGGACGCCATCGCAGGACTCGGCGCACTGGCGAAAACCCTGGACGACCGCGACGCGATCCACGACGCGTTCATCGACTACGTGAAAGGTAGCCAAACATGAAGTTCGCCAACGAGTTCACCGTGAGTGCACCGATGGAGAAAGCGTGGGACGTCCTTTCGGATCTTGAGCAGGTGATCCCGTTGATGCCGGGAGCGCAGCTCATCGGCCGCGACGGCGACGACTACCTCGGCAAGGTCAAGGTCAAGGTGGGCCCTGTCACCAGTGAGTTCAACGGCAGGGTGCGCTTTGTCGAGCGTGACCGCGAGAACCACCGTGCGGTGATCGACGGTAAGGGAAAAGAGCAGCGCGGCACGGGCAACGCTGCGGCCACCGTGACCGCCGAACTGCACGCCGCCGGTGATGCGACCCGCGTCACGGTGGACACCGACCTCAAGATCGTCGGCAAGCTTGCTCAGGTCGGTAGCGGTATGTTGCAGCAGGTTTCGGACAAGCTCCTGGGCGAGTTCGTGGAGTCTCTCGAGGCGAAGCTGGCCGCGGAATCCGCCACGGCGGACAACGCGGCCGCAAAGCCCCTCGATTCGGCGCCGGCCCCGGCTGCGCCCGAGCCCGCCCCGATCGACCTACTGCAACTGGCGGGCGGCGACACGCTGAAGAAGTACGCCCCGGCCGCGGTGGCGGCGCTAGCTGTTCTGTTGCTGGTTCTCGTTGTGACGACCGTGCGCCGCAGGCGGTGAACGCTCCGCTGTTGCTGCGCGGAGTGGACCGTGCCGCGTTCGCGGCCGCCCTCGTCGCGAGGATGCGTGCCGGCGGGGTGGTGGTGTCCGCAAGCGGGCCGGCTGCTTTCGTGCAGGCGCTCGCCGAGCTTGTGCCCCGCACGCGATCGGAGCTGTATTGGGCAGGCAGGCTGACCTTGGTCAATCGGATCGAGGACCTCGCCGCCTTTGATGCGGTGTTCGAGGCGGTTTTCGGCGACGCCGCGCCGCCGCTGTATGTGCCGGGGCGCAAGGCCGGCAAAGGGCTGCCCGCATCGTCGGTTCCAGGCGCACGCGGCCGCGCCGGCGCTCCGCCGGACGAGGGCGGCGGTCTACCGTGGACCACCCGACCATCGGTGCTCACGATAGGGGACCGACACGACGTCAATATCGCTGTGCCGGACGTTCTTCCGAGCCGACTCGTGGCGCGCGCCGATGAACCGTTCGACCGATTCGACGCCGACGATCTGCGCCTGCTCGGGTCCTGGCTCGAACATGCGGCCGCCCGCTGGCCGCGGCGGCGCACCTTGCGTCGGAAGAAGAACCGACACGGCAAGTGGATAGACCTGCGCGAGACCATGAAAGCGTCGCGGTCGACGGGTTGGGAACCGGTGATGCTGGCGCGCACTCACCGCCGCCATCGCCCTCGGCGCATCGTTTTGGTCTGCGACGTCAGTCGATCGATGCAGCCCTACGCCGCAATGTATCTGCATCTGATGCGCGCCACCGCACTGCGCCAAGCGGGGATTCGACCGGAAGTGTTCGCATTCTCGACTTCGCTCACCCGGCTGACAGCGGTGTTGTCACATCGCTCGGCCGAAGTGGCTCTCGAGCGGGCCAATGCGAAGGTCGCCGATCGGTACGGCGGCACCCACCTGGGCCGGTGTGTCGCGGAGTTGCTCACGGTGCCCCAAGGCAACGCGTTGCGCGGGGCGGTGGTGATCATTGCGTCCGACGGCTGGGACAGCGATCCACCAGAGGTGATCGAACGAGCCCTCGCGCGGGTGCGGCGCCGCGCGGAGCTACTCGTCTGGCTCAATCCGCGCGCCGCACAGCCCGGATTCCGCCCGCTGGCGGGATCGATGGCGGCTGCGCTGCCCTACTGCGATCTGTTGCTGCCCGCGCACTCGCTGACCGGCCTGCGGCAGTTCTTCCTCGCATTGATCGGTGGCTCTCTTGACCGCCGGTCGAGCGAGGTCCAAGGTCTGTGTAGGCCAGTGAAGGACTATTGATGAGCATCGACGACGATCCGGTCATCACGCTGGACGACCTCAGGGGCGATCTGGCACGCCGGCACAGGTGGACAGCCGGCGGCGGCGCCTCGGTAAACCCGACGATCGTCGACGCCGACATGGCCGCCCTCGACCACGACGGCTACGTCATCTGGGAGAACCTCCTCGGTCCCGACGAGTGTCAGCTGATCCGCGAGACCGTCGGGCCATGGCTCTCGCATACCGGACGCAACTCGTTCGAAGGGCGGCGCACCCAGCGCATCTACAGCCTGCTGAGCCGGACGCGCGTCTGCGACCGGCTCGTCGATCATCCGCGGGTGCTGGCGCTCCTCGACCGATTACTGATGGCCAACTATCTGCTGTCGGCCTTGCAAGCCATCAACATTCAGCCCGGAGAGTCCGCCCAGCTGGCTCACCATGATGACGGGGTCTTTCCGATCCCGCGGCCGCGGCCGCCCCTGGCCGCCGCGACGATCTGGGCGATCGACGACTTCACGGCCGACAACGGCGCGACGGTTCTCTACCCGGGCAGCCACCGCTGGGGGAAGCGTCGGCCAGGACCTGAGGATCGCGCGGTACCCGTCGTCATGCCGGCCGGGTCGTGCGTCTTCTTCGTGGGCACCCTCTGGCATGGCGGTGGCGCGAACACCACCGCGAAGGAGCGGCTGGCCGTCACCGCCCAGTACTGCCAGCCGTGGCTGCGACCGATGGAGGCCTTCACCCTTTCGATGCCGCGCGACATCGCGCGCACGGTCTCCGAGGACATTCGGCGCATGATCGGCTACAGCATCCACCCGCCGTTCGTCGGCGCCGTCGACGGCTTGCACCCGGTGCGGCTGTTGGAGCAGCCCTAGCCGGCGCGCTCGCAGGTGTCGTCGAAACTGCACGGAGGGCTGTTCCTCGGCCCGATGAACGACCGTGTGTGCAGTCTCGAGGCTATGAACGACTAGGCGCGCCGGCGGGTAGTCCCGACCACCGCGACTGAATGGGGGGAGCCGTCTGCAGGGCATCGGCTGGGAAGAGTTGGTCCGCCAGGGCGAGCCAATCGACGGCATCGCTCGAGGTGGTGTGAAGCGACGCTTTGAACATCGTCGAGGGGACGAACTTGAACGAGGTGCTCATGGAAATCAACTGTCACCGCCGGCTGGTCCTTTTGTAATCGCGAGCAAGCCAGACTTCACCCCTCACGAAGTCAGGGTTTCCTATCCGCGCGGTAAGGCGGCGCACCCGCTCAGGGCCCGGCCACGGGCGGAGGTCCGGACCACACTTCTGTCTCGACGGCATAGTCGCTGGGCAACTTCGGCCGGTAATCACTTTTCCCTCTTCGGGTTTCGACGCTCTCATGAATCGTGGCGCCTTCCGGGATCGGCCGTCGCCGCCACGGATTGAAGATCCAATACCACGGTGCCTGAGCGAAACGCCAAGCCCAGCCGTTCGCGTGCATCGGTGCGCAGGCATCGGCCTCGCCGAGGTTCCCGAAGCGGTTGAGGTAGCGCTGACGGCGAACCCTGAGACCACGCTTGATCGCCCCGTCGATGATCCAGCGCATTGCGATCTGGCCGAGCTGCGGATTGTCGACAAATCCTCCGCCCACGTCGGAGTGCACGCCCGCGAACCACACTTCGTCGAATGATTCAAAGTCCTTGCTCGTCGAGTCGGGCTGCACCAGGTACTCCGGGTATGGCCGCCGCTTCTCGTCGATGGCAACCGCATGGCGGATGACCCGGACATTGGGCAGACTCCGCGTGTAGGGCCAGCGGATGTCGCGGCTGAAACTCTTGGTGGCCTTCACGGTGTCGTAGATTCCGAGATACTCGACGGGAAATGAGCGTCGCTTCCCGTCTTCCCTCCGGATGGCCAGCGCCTCGGAGAACTTGTCCATCCGATCCCAGCCTTCGGAGCGGGCCAGATCGGAATCCTTTCCGGGGCGCCGCGCGTACACCCGCACCGCATACGGCACGAGATTGTCCGAGCCCGGGCGCAGCAGCCCGATGCGGTACAGCATTCCGCACAGCGCTCGAGCGGTGTAGGCGCCCCGGCTGAACCCGAAGATGAACACCTTGTCGCCGGGCCGCCAGGTATTCATCAGGTAGGCGTAGGCCTCGGCGATGTCCTGGCGCATGCCGTGTCCGAGCAGCATCCCGCCGAGAAGTGAAAATCGTTGTGCTACACCAGTCCAGGCGCTCGGCGCGGCCATCGTCCCGACCCCGGGGCCGTAGTAGAGCATCTGCTCGTCGGGGTTCGTCAACTCCGCGATATCGGCGACCTTGAAGACGTTGGTGACGGCCTTCGCCTTCACCTCGTTCTTGGTGCCGTCGAGGCAGATGATCAGGTTGCGCGGGCCGGTCATGTCGACTACTGGAGTAGGTCGATGGTGTGGGGGACGCCATCCTCGACGATCCTGATCCTGTCGTCGACGTCCCTGTTGTCTGCCAGGAAGGCAGCCAGGCCGTGCTTGGCGTTCGACCATTTGGGCCGCACCTTCACGCTCGGCTTGGTGGCGTGCCGTCGCTCTTCGTCGGCCCTCTTGGCGTTCCAGTCCTTCCTGCGCTCGCCGTCGATCTCGTCGACGGGATAGGTGAGGTGGATCGTGTAGTCGCCGTCACCGCGCGCCTGGGCGAGCATCGCGAGCGTGGCGCGTTCCGGGTTGCCGTGTTGACCATTCCCGGAGAAGACGTAGTGGTCCGCGGTCACGCGCGCGAAGAACTCCGGCGTGACATTTCGGTCGCTGCCATGATGCGGAACCTTGAGCACCTCGACGTGAATCGAGCCGCCCTCGTCGATCAAGCCGGTCAGCTCAAGGCCTTTCAGTATCTTCGCAGCGAGCGCATCACCGGTGAACAGGACGCGTCTGCCCCTCGCTTCGGCGAGCACCACGATGCTCGAGAGATTGGTCGGTGAACTGTCGGCGAGGCTCGCCAGCGCCGATGCCGTCACCTGGTCCTGAACCTCCGGGTGCTTTCTCAGCCAGTCCCGCACCGCCGTCTGAAGCTTCTTGACTTCCGGCAGCATCGGGCCGACGACGGTGAACGACAAACCCTTGCCCATGTCCAGCTGTCCACCCTGGTCGGTGGCCACGATCAGCCCGCCACCGGTCTCCACATTGCGCTCGATGGGGATGTCCTCGGCGTCCTGACGAAGTTGGCGACCCTGCGGCACGCTCGCAACCACCATCACGGTGTCCGCCACGTCGGCCGCGTTGGCATCTTCCAGTTCGTCCAGCAGATCCACAGGCAGCTCACCGCTCAGCGACGCCGGGCCGAACCGCCCGCTGACTGCGTCCGCCAGCTCCTCGCCATCATTACCCACAATGTCGTCGAAAGCGTTGTGCCAGAGGTCAACTACGCGGACGATAGGCCCGTCTGCGGGCGGCTCGAGTATCTCCGCTGTGAGTTCCAGCAGGCCCGCGACGTGGTCCTCGTCGATGTGGCTCAGCATCATCAGGTCGATCGGCAGTGGTCTGCTGCTTTCCGTCAGCCCACGTCGTTTGCGCAGCTGTTCGAGCCGTGGCTTCAGGAACGGCCGATACACGTCGTCGTGCCCGCCGTCGATGAGCGCGAGCCCGGGATTCCGCGCCGTCCCGTAGTGCAGCAATGCGCAATCGCCGGAGCGGGCGCGTAGAACCTCTAGCTGGAAAACGTTTTCGGCCAAGGTCGTCACCTCTCAGAGGCTTTGAAGGGCACGCAGGACGTCGAGCAGGCCATGGCCTTGGAAGTTGCGTTCGCGGTCCAGATCGGTTGCCGTTTCGCAGAGGATCCGTTTGATCCGGTCCGGCTTGCCGATGAGCTCTGGATAGCGCGCCATCAGCATCGCCGCCGCACCGCTGACATGGGAGGTCGCCTGGCTCGTACCGTCTTGGCATTCCCACTTGTTTCCGGGCACCGTCGAGTTGATGCTTTCTCCAGGTGCGACCAGATCCGGTTTGAGGCGACCGTCGCCGGTCGGCCCACGGCTCGAGAAATAGCTGATGCCATAGGTGAACGGTCGACGCCCGTGCGTTGAGCCGACAGTGATCACGCGATCCGCATTGCCGGGATCGGTGATCCCGAAGCCCAGATAGTTGTAGAACGGAACGCCGTCGAGGATAGTCTCCTCGGCGCCCTTGTTGCCTGCGGCGGCCACGACGACCACCCCGTTGTCGATCAGCCGTTCACTCTCATTGCATATCGGCGTGCGGCCGCAGGCGTAGTTCTTCGCGTCGTGCGGAATGGAGAGGCTCATGTTCACTCCCTTGACGACGAGACGACCGGCCTGTTCGTTGGTGTTCCGAATGAATTGCAGCGCAGCGATGATCGAGAACTCGGTGTCGTCGAGGTCCCGCGGGCCGACCTTGTCGGATTTGAGCACCCGGAAGTCGAGAATGCCGACGCCTGGGCACATCCCATCGGCGGACTCCGGTTCCCGGTCGTCGGCGTACTTGCGGGCGGCGATGATCCCGGCGACATGGGTGCCGTGGCTGCTGGTCGGACACGGGGGATCGGTGACCCGTATCAAGTCGGTGACAAGATCCAACGGCAGCGGCTGGCCCGCGACCGCGGCCTGCCCTATCCGCTTGAGCTTGCTGTCGGCGCCCGTCGGCAACCGGCCGGCCCTCGCCTCCTTGAGGATTTTGAGGTTCATGTCGCGAACCTGTTTCCTCTCGTTGCCGAGACTTACGATCTCGCGGTAATTGGTGAAGTCGTACGTCGCCTTTATTCGTTGCCCGAAGGCCGGGTGCGTTCCGTCGATACCGGTATCGAGTACCGCCCAGTCGATTCCGGAGCAGTCGATGTCGAAGAGCCGGCGAGCGGCGTCGGCCTTGACCGTCGGTACGGACTGCGCGATTGCCGCGGTGGCGCGCCGGTTCAGCGCGATCTGCCCCACCATCGGTCTGGTTCTCGTCTTGAGCGTCTGCAGGAGTCCGAGCACGGTTGCCTCGATGTCGGAGGCCGGCGCCTGCATCAGCCGCGTCTTCGAGGCGGCTGCCTTCGTGTCTTGGTGCAGGGAGTCCAGACCGGCCAGGCACACCAGCGTGCAGAGCGCGACGAATCGCTCGAATGCGGATCGGCTATTCGTCATCGCAGCGGTATCCGGTGCTTCCAGCCAACGCTTGCGTAACTCGACGACGTCTTCAACGGTCTGCCGCAGCTTCGGCGAATCGCCCGAGTCGTATTGGTCGAACTCGTTCTGCGTTCTGCTGTCCTGCCACCAAGTGGTCAGCGGCACCAGAGTTTGCAGTACCTCGCCGAAGTACAACCTTGCGGCCACGAAATTCTGCAGCGGGGCGACGACGGGATCGTGTTCGGCGCCGTCGGGCCGCGAGATTCCACGATAGATTTCAGCGGCTAGCTCGCTTGAGGTGCTCTCCTGGTGGGAGCTGATCAAGAGATCAGCCGGCGCCGAAGGGTTCGTCGCGAATTCGACCCACACATCGATGAGGATGGGCGAGTCCTGGATATAGCGTCGGCTGTCCCTGTTGCCCAGCAAGATGTATTCGATGAGTTCGCGCGGAATCGGTACGGCCATTCGAATTGCCCCCTCACCGCGCGCTCGCGCGAAGACTAACTCTTCGCCACCACCCCAGAGGTGAATTTCACGTCACGCTATTGCGGCACAATCGAGTTGCGTCCCGCAGGAGCGCGATTTCCTCGGGTCTGTCAGGCGGGGGTGAACCGCACCGCGGCGATGCGTTCGCGCCGCACCGCCTCGGCGAAGTCCTCGACAGAGGGGATGCCGCCGTCGCGGAACTTCAGGCCCATCATCGTCGGCGCGCGTTTGGGACCCCAGTTCTTCGCGCAGCGGTGACAGAGTTCGGCGACGAGCGCGGTATCGGTGAGCAGTTGGCCGCGCATCGTCGTCGTCCGACCGTCGACCACCACATCGGCGGTTGCCCCGTCACGAAAATTGTTCTTCCAGCCCGCCGCGGTCAGCGCGTACAGTTCACCGTCAATCTTGTGCGCCGTCACCGGAATCGAATACCGACGCCCGGTCTTTCGGCCGACGACGTCGACCACCATCATGCGGCTGCGTAGCGGCCCAGCCAGGGGAGTGCGCAGCAGCCTGCCGATCACGGGGTTCACCATCCGCAGCACTTTGTCCGGTGGGTGCGACGCCGTGACAGCGGGTAACTGTTCTGTCATAGCCGTCACGGTATGACGCGCCGGCGCCGCGGACCGAGTTCTCGCAAAAGTGACGGCTCATGCGGCTACAGCGACTGGAGGTCGTCGGGCACGTCGACCGCATGTTCGCGCAGCGCCTCCAACGAGACCACTTCGAGCGTGCGCTCATGCGTCGATGCCAGCACCACCGGCGCGGCGAAGCCGTCCTGGTAGGCCTTCAACCAGTTCACCGCGGTGACGCACCAGCGGTCGCCCGGCTGCAGACCGGGGAATCGGTACTCCGGGCGCGGCGTGGACAGGTCGTTGCCGATCGACCGCTGATGCAGCAGGAACTCGGCGGTCACCACGGCACAGATCGTGTGGCTGCCGAGATCCTCCGGCCCAGTCGAGCAGCAGCCGTCCCGGTAGAAGCCCGTCATCGGGTCGGAGCCGCAGGGCTCCAGCGGCTCGCCGAGGACATTGAGTTCAACCACGTTTAGTCCATCGTCTTCGGGGGTCTTAATATTCAGTACTACCCAAGATATTCAGCTGGTGAGTGGACGGACAGAGGAGTATCCGGCATGGCCGCGCTCAGGACTGGCGAGGGACTCCCCGACATCGTCGTGACCGCAGTCGTCTCGACGACAGCGCTTGCGACCGACGCCGAAGAGACATGGCAACTGCTTCAGCAGGGCAGAAGCGGTATCAGGGTGCTGGACAAGTGGTTCATCGACGAGTTCGACTCGCCGGTGCGCATCGGCGGCCCGATCCTGGAAGATCTCGACGAGCAGCTGGGACGCGTCGAGCGGCGCCGGACGTCCTACATGCAGAAGATGTCCACCGTCCTGAGCCGCAGGCTCTGGGAAGCCGCGGGCGCTCCCGATATCGACACCCGACGGTTGGCCGTGTCGGTGGGGCTCGCGCTGGGCAGCACCGAGGAGATCCCACTCCAGCACGACGTCTGGCGGCAGAAGGGGCTGCGTGCCGTGTCGCCGCTGACCATCCAGATGTACATGCCGAACGGCGCCGCCGCCGCGGTCGGGTTGGACCGACAGGCGAAGGCGGGCATCATCTCGCCGGTGATGGCCGACGCGTCGGGAGCCGCGGCCATCGCCCACGCGTGGCGGCACATCATCCTCGGTGAGGCCGACGCCGTGATCTGCGGCGGCGTGGAGACGCACATCGAGGCGGTGCCCGTCGCCGCGTTCAGCCTGCAGGGCCTGCTGTCGACCAACAACGACGACCCCACCGGCGCCTGTCGCCCGTTCGACAAAGACCGCGACGGCATGGTGTTCGGCGAGGGCGGCGCGTTGATGCTCGTCGAGACCGAGCAGCACGCCAAAGCGCGGGGTGCGCAACCGCTGGCCCGGCTGATGGGTGTGGGCATCACCTCCGACGGCTACGACGTCGTCAAACCCGCCCCCGACGGGGTTCAGGCCGGTGACGCCATCGCCCGGGCCGTCGAGTTGGCCGGCCTGGCACCAGCTGACATCGACCACATCAACGCGCACGCCACCGGAACCGGTTTCGGGGACCTCGCCGAGGCCCGCGCCATCCGCAATGCGCTAGCCGACCATGCGGCCGCGGTGTACGCCCCGAAGGCGGCCTTGGGGCATTCACTCGGTTCCGCGGGCGCCATCGAGGCGGTGTTGACGGTCCAGGCCTTGCGCGACGGGGTCATCCCACCGACGCTCAACCTCAAAGACCTCGACCCGCAGATCGACCTGGATGTCGTCGCCGAGAGCCCCCGCCGCGGCGACTACCGCTATGCGATCACCAACTCGTTCGGCCTGGGCGGCTATAACGTCGCGCTGGCGTTCGGCGCCTACTGAGGTCCCAAGCCCCGTTACTTGGTCAGCGTGAACTGCCCGACGTAGCAGACGTTGCGCTGGAAGAAGTCCGAGCACCCGACCAGGTACTTCATGTACCGGTCGTAGACCTCCTGCGAGGTCACCGCGATCGCCTTGTCCTTTGCGGCCTCGAGTGCGGCCGCCCAGGTGTCGAGGGTGCGCACGTAGTGCGGGGTCATCTCGTCGAACTCCTCGACTGAGAACCCCGCGTTGCGGCTGTAGTCGTAGACGTCCTCGTCGCACGGCACGGCACCGCCGGGGAAGATCTCCTTCGCGATGAACCGCATGAACTTCAGGTCGGTCATAGTGATCGGGATGCCCAACTCCGGCCAGCGCTTGAGCGGGTGGCCCATGATCGTCTGCAACACCATCCGGCCGTCCGCGGGCATGACCCGGTAGCAGGTGTCGAAGAACGCCTTGTACTTCGCCTTTGGCCACGCCTCGAACGCCTCGATGGACACGATGCGGTCGACGGGCTCGTCGAACTCCTCCCACCCCTTGAGCAGCACCCGGCGGGAGCGGTCCGTCTCCACTCGGTCGAGGATCTGCTGACCGAGCGCGCGCTGATTACGGCTCAGCGTCAGTCCCACGACGTTGACGTCGTAGGTCTCGATTGCCCGCTTCATCATCGAACCCCAACCGCAACCGACGTCGAGCAGCGTCATCCCGGGCCGCAGCTCGAGCTTGCGGAGCGCGCGGTCGATCTTGGCGATCTGCGCCTCTTCGAGCGTCATGTCGTCGCGCTCGTAGAACGCGCAGCTGTAGGTCCGGGTCGGATCCTGGAAGAGGCCGAAGAACTCGTTCGACAGGTCGTAGTGCGCCTGAACGTCCTCGTAAGCGACCTTCATCGTCGTCCCCGAATCCGACATCTCGTCTGGCCTCCTCTGCGGACGTTAGGGGACCGCGCCCCGTGACGACCAACTTATATATCTCATATCTCGCATTTTTCGTAATCCGGCTAAGCAGCTGTCTTCTCGCACGTGAACTGCGCGACGTCGGTATAGCCGTTTCGGAAAAGGTCCGCGCAACCCGTCAGGTATTTGCGGAAGCGCTCGTAGATCTCCTCGGAGGTGATCGCGATCGCCTCGTCCTTCTTCGCTTCGAGGTTGGCCGCCCAGGTGTCCAGCGTCCTGACGTAGTGCGGCTGCAGGTGCTGTTCGCGGGTGACCGTGTAGCCGGCCTTGTTTGCGTGGTCCCGCACCATCGAGGCCAGCGGCAAACGTCCGCCGGGATAGATCTCGTCCATGATGAACTTGATGAATCTCACCCGGGACATGGTGAGCGGCAGGCCTTTTGCCTTGATCTCCTCATCCTCGGGAATGATGATCGTGTGTAGCATCATCACGCCGTCGTCGGGCATCCAGCTGAAGGTCTTCTTGAAGTAGTCGTCGTACTTGTTGAAGCCGAAGTGCTCGAACGCGCCGATCGACACGATCCGGTCGACCCGGCCCTCGAACTCTTCCCACGGCTGCAGCCGAACTTCCATCTTGCGCTGGCTCGTCGACTTGGCGAACCGGTTGTCTTCGATGTGCCGCTTCTGGTTCTCCGACAGCGTCAGCCCGATGACGTTGACGTCGTACTTCTCGACCGCGCGCATGATCGTCGAGCCCCAGCCGCAGCCGATGTCCAGCAGCGTCATGCCGGGCTGCAGACCCAGCTTGCCGAGCGACAGGTCGACCTTCGCGCGCTGTGCCTCTTCGAGCGTCATGTCGTCGCGCTCGAAATACGCGCAGCTGTAGGTCTGAGTGGGGTCCTGCCACAGCTTGAAGAACTCGTTGGAAATGTCGTAGTGGAACTGGACTTCCTTCTTGTCCGAACCGCGGGTCTGCGATGCGGACTTCGACAGCCACTTCGACTGCGCCTGCGATGTCGAGCTCTGTTGTGTTCCTGATGTTCCTGTCACGGTCCACCCTTTATGCAAATCGAGGGAGCGATTGTCCATTTGATCGCGCAGGTTGTTCGACACGATGTGATGACATTACCCCCACTCGACGGGCGGTCGGCAGCGGAGCACCCTCGACATTCCGGTCAGATTTTGGAGGTTTTCGTCATCCAGCGCATCACCTGCCAGCCGGCGAATACCGGCAGCCAGGTGGTCAGCACCCGGTAGAGCAAAACCGACGGTACGGCGACGGCGGCGGGCATGCCGAACGCTGCCAACCCGCCGATCAGAGCCGCCTCGACCGCACCGATACCGCCGGGCGTCGGCGCCGCCGAGGCCAGCGTCCCCCCGACCATCGTCACGACGGTGACGGTGACGAACGACGTGTCGCCGCCGAACGCCTCGATCGCGGCCCACAGCGCGAACGCGTTGCCCAGAGTCGTCGCTGCACACCCCGCCATGATCAGTGCCAGCCGTCTGGGTTCACGGGCCAGCGCGATGAGGTGGCCGACCACCTCCTCCAGCCGCGGCCGCACCGCCGTCGCCAGCCACCGCCGCAGCTTGGGGACCAGCAGAAACGTCCCGACCAGCCCGAGCAGCACACCGCCGATCAAATACAGCAGCGTGACGTCGGGGACGAAGCGCGAGAGGTCCGCCGATACGCCCGCCGCGGTGGAGAAGAAGATGAGCAGCCCCAGGTGGGTGATGACCTGAACCGATTGCTGCAGCGCGACGGCGGTGGTGGCGCGCATGGGGTTCACGCCGCCCTTCTGCAGGTACCGGGCGGACAGCGCCAGCCCACCCACCCCCGCGGGCGTCGTGGTAGCCGCGAATTTGTTGGCGACCTGCATGACGACCAGTCCCCACAGGCTGACCAGCCCGTCGGCGCACGCCCAGAGCGCCGCGGCCGCCCCCAAGTACGTCAGACTCGAAGCGGCCAGGCCCAGCACCGCCCACCACCAGTTCGCGGTGCGCAGCTCGGTGACGAACGTCGGCACCGAACTGAGGAACGGATAGGCGACATAGACGAGCGCAGCCAGCAGCACCAGCTGGACCACCTGGCTGCGGGTGAACCGCGTGACGGTCTCGGTGCGAATCTCGTCGACGCGGGCCTGGCGCTTGACCTCGTCGCGCGCCGCGGTGATGACGGACTTGGCGTCGGTCACCGAATTGCGGATGCCCGTCGGGACCGCGGCCATCGTCAACCGCCGCGACGCGGTCAGCACCGTGTCTTTGCCGAACGCGTCGATCGCGGCGCGGACCGCCGAACTGGCGTCGTAGAGGTGCGTCGTCGTCACCAGCAACTGCGCGATGTCGGTGTGCAGCTGTGCGTCGGTGGCGCCGTACTCGGCGTTGTCGAACCCGCCGAAAAGCACCGCATCGCCGTCGACGGTGATCTCGTTGCTGCGCAGGTCGCCGTGGGAGATCTGGCAGTCGTGCAGATCGCGCAACGACTCCCACACCCGCCCAACGGGTATCGCCTCGACACACTCGCTGATCGGGATCCCGCGGGGCGGGGTGTGGGCGTACAGCGTCCAGCCCCGGTCCAGCGCGGCGACCGCGATCGTCGAGGTGTTCGCGATTTTGAGCTCGCCGATCGCGATCGCCATCAGCGCGCGGTGCTCGACGAGGCGGCGCATCGACGCGTGCAGCGGCGCGGTCTCCCGGTCGCGGAACCGCACCTTGCGCCACAGCTGCAGCAGCACGCCGCCGCCGCGCTGGTGCGGTCCGTACAGTTCCATCACCGCCGTGGCCCGTTCCTCCTCGCAGGTCGCGGTCAACACGAGCGGCCCGGCGCCGGCGGGTCGGATCACCTGCATGCCGGTGACGACGCAGCCGCGCCGCGCCATCGCACGCACGGCGCCGTCGAGCGGCACCTCCAGCCCGGGCGTGCCGACGACGAGCACCACCAGCGCGCCGACAAACCAGCCGACCGCCAGCCCGACCAGTGAGCGGGCCGGCACCACCGCGCTGACCACCAGATGGATCGGCACGAACGCGAGCAGCAGGGTCCACCACCAGCGCCGCCAGCGGGCGGGCAGCCACGGACCGGAGACGGTGAGCACCGCGGCGAGCATCGCGATCCAGCGCGGGTCGTCGACGAATTGCGAGGCGAACGTGTCGAGCCGGCCGGACAGATCGAAGTGCCAACGCGGCGCCGTCAACCCCAGGCCGCTGATCGACAACAAGGACCCCGCTATGACGGCCGCCGCCGCGTAGGCGCCGAGCAGCTTCCACTGCCGCGAGAGGATCAGGCCGACCAGGATCAGGAACGGCAGCGCGACGATCGCGATGCCGTAAACCAGGTAGACCAAGTTGGCCTGGGTCGGCGTCAGCACCGCGACGATCTCGGAGATCGAGCGTTCCAGCGCGACCCACTCGTTGCGGGTGATCAGCGAGCCGGTGATGACGACGGCGAGAAACAGCGTCGCCAGCACGACGCGGACGATGTCGTTGGTCCGCCTCGTCAAGGGCTGCAGGAGGCTGCCCGAGACGGTGATGTCTCGGCCGTCAACGCGCATGTATCAACGATCTTCCGATCCGGGGGCCACGTCGGTAGCGACCCGCCGACAACTTAACCGCCGACCGGTGTAAAGCGGCTCATTGACGGCTCAAGGAGCATGGCCCAGCCGCGGCCTGCGCCAGTAGGACGTCACTGCCGCCGAATTCTGCGCCTGGGGTCGTGGTTCGGGACGACCACAGCCATGGGCGCAATAACGACTATTCCCATTCGCGCATCCCGCTCGTACTCTATTAGGCATGCGTCCAACAACGGCATCGGCGCTGCCACCGGGTCCGCGGCTCCCGTCGTTCGTGACGCTGTTGCTGATGATGCGGTGGTGGTCGCGGCTCGTGGCGATCTGTCAGCGGCGCTACGGCAACGTGTTCACGCTGACCAACTCCATGATGGGGTCGATGGTCTACCTTGCCGACCCCGCCGACATCAAGACGGTGTTCGCCGGCGACCCACGGATTTATCATGCGGGCGAGGCCAATTCGATGCTGGGCGGGCTGCTCGGCGACAGTTCGGTGCTGGTCGTGGACGACGACGTGCACCGCGAGCGCCGCCGGCTCATGATGGCGCCCTTCCATCGCGACGCGGTGGCCCGGCAGGCCGGCGTGATGGCCGAGATCGCCGCGGAGAACATCGCGGGTTGGCCCGTGGGCAAGCCGTTTGCGGTGGCGCCGAAGATGTCGGAGATCACGCTGGAGGTGATCCTGCGGACGGTGATCGGCGCCAGCGACCCGGAGCGATTGGCGGCGCTGCGCGAGGTGATGCCGCGGCTGCTGAACATCGGGCCGTGGGAGTCGCTGGCGATCGCGAAGCCGAAGCTGTTGCGTCGTCGCCCGTGGCAGCGGTTGCGGCGCAACATGGCCGAGGCGGACCGGCTGTTGTATGCCGAGATCGCCGATCGTCGCGCGGATCCGGACCTGGCGCAGCGCACGGACGCGCTGGCGATGCTGGTCCGGGCCGGCGTAGAAGACGGCGCCGGCATGACCGATCGGGAACTGCGCGACCAGCTGATGACGCTGCTGGTGGCCGGGCACGACACCACCGCGACGGGCCTGTCGTGGGCGCTGGAGCGGTTGACCCGCCACCCCGAGGTGCTGGCAAAGGCGGTGTGCGCAGCCGATTCCGGTGACGACGAGTACCTCGACGCGATCGCCAAGGAGACGCTGCGGATCCGTCCGGTGGTGCCCGATGTGGGCCGAATCCTGACCGAGCCGGTCGATATCGCCGGCTACCGGCTGCCTGCGGGCGTGATGGTGGTCCCGAGCATCACGCTGGTGCACGACAACGCCGACATCTACCCCGAACCCGACCACTTTGACCCCGATCGGATGGTCGGCGCGGCGCTGAGCCCGACGACGTGGCTGCCGTTCGGTGGCGGCAATCGGCGTTGTCTCGGCGCGGGATTCGCGATGGTGGAGATGCGCGTGGTGCTGCGCGAGGTGCTGCGACGCGTCGAGTTGGCGGCTACCACCGCGGCGGGGGAGCGGCCCAAACTCAAGCACGTGATCATGACGCCGCATCGCGGCGCACGAATCACGTTGGCGGCGAGAAAGTTTGCATCCCCCCTTTGGCGCGAGCGACCGTGTCTGCACGCCGACACGCCGTGTTCGGCAGTACAACAGCGGTCGCTCGCGCACCTGGGGCGAGCCGGTCGGCAGCGGCGGAGATGATTAAGAGATTCCGGCAAACATGATGTAACTTCAATCGACACACCGATGCGGGGTTGGCCGCTGTCGAGGGGTTAATGAAGACGGTGGACGCGACACCATTCGGGCATTACCAGCTGCAACAGCTGATCGGCCGTGGTGGTATGGGCGAGGTCTATCGCGCCTACGACACCAAGACCGACCGCATCGTCGCGCTGAAGGTACTGCCGCCCGGCATGGCCGCCGACGAGATATTCCAGCAGCGCTTCCGGCGCGAATCGCAGGCCGCCGCCGGGCTCAACGACCCGCACGTCGTGCCGATCCACGGGTTCGGCGAGCTCGACGGTCGCCTCTACCTCGACATGCGGCTCATCGAGGGGCGCACCCTCGGCACGATTTTGACCGAAGCCGGCAAGAAGCCGATCGACACGACGCTGGCGGTCAAGATCGTCGAGCAGGTGGCCATGGCCCTGGACGCCGCGCACGCGGCGGGGCTCATCCACCGCGACATCAAGCCGTCGAACATCCTGGTCACCACACACGATTTCGTGTATCTCATCGACTTCGGGTTGGCACGCTCGGCAGGCGAGAAGGGCTTGACGACCGCGGGCAGCACCCTCGGCACGATGGCCTACATGGCCCCCGAGCGCTTCGAGGGCAAGCCGGTCGATTCGACCGCCGACATCTACGCGCTGGCCTGCGTGCTCTACGAGTGCCTGACGGGCGTGCGGCCTTATCCGGCCGACAGCCTCGAGCAGCAGATCGCCGGCCACATGACCAAGGACGTGCCCAAGCCGTCGGCGGTCGATCCGCGGTTGGCGGCCTTCGACGAGGTCATCGCGAAAGGCATGGCCAAGAAGCCGGCCAAGCGCTACCAGACGGCCGGTGACCTGGCCGGCGCCGCCCGCCGCGCGCTGCACGCCCCGGTGCGCACCGCGGGCAGCGCCAAGCACCAGGCGCGACGGGCACCTGCGCGAGTAAGGCGCGTACCGCGCAAGACGCTGGCGTTGGCCGCGGCAGTGGTGCTGGTTGCGGCGCTGGGTACGTTCGGCGTGGTGCAATGGCGCGGCGGACTCGACCGCGGCGGCGCCAAACCGGCCACTGTGGACGAGACGACGGCGATGCCGACCGCCGCACCCGGCGCGGTGGAATCGATTGCGGCGACGGTGCCCGAGGAGATCCGGTCGACGGGCCGGCTCGTCATCGGAGTCAACATCCCTTATCCGCCAAATGAATTCAAGGATGCCAACGGTCAGATCGTCGGGTTCGACATCGACCTGATGAATGCGATCGCGCGAACGCTGGGCTTGGTGCCCGAATACCGGGAAACCGCGTTCGAGGCGATCCTGCCGTCGGTGCGCGCCGGCGACTTCAACGTCGGCGTCTCATCCTTCACCGACACCAGGGAACGTGAGGAGTCCGCCGACTTCGTCACCTACTACCGGGCAGGCACCCTGTGGGCGCAGCAGACCGGGTCCGGAATCACGCCTGCCGACGCCTGTGGGCTCAGCATCGGCGTCACCTACGCGACACTTCAGGAGACCGAGGAGATCCCGGACAAGAGCCAGGAGTGCGTCGCCGCAGGATCGGAGCCGATCGACAAGGTCGTCTACGTCACCCAGGACGAACTCACCTCGGCGCTGATCAATGGCGAGGTCGACGCCATGGCCGCGGACTCGCCGGTGACGGGGTTCGCAATCAAGACCTCGGGCGGAGCGCTGGAGGCCGCCGGGGATGTGTTCAACTCGGCCCCGTACGGCTGGCCGGTCGCCAAGGGTTCGGGGCTGGCCGAATCGCTGCGCCAAGCGCTGGCGCACCTGATCTCGACCGGCGAGTACCGCACGATCGCGCTCATGTGGGGCGTGGAGAAGGGCATGATCTCCACGCCGGTGATCAACGGGGCGACCCGCTGATCACCGCCCTGACGTGCACGTGTAACCTGAAAGCAGCCTTCTCCGGTTAGCAGCCAGCTTTCGCAAAGACCAGACTGCGATTTGACACCGCGCGCCCCCTCGACATCGGCCGCTGCGGAACGTAACGAAGGACTTGCTTCATGCAGTCGAACGACCTGTTCTCCCATCCCCAGAAGCCGGAGTTCGTCTCGAGCGAAGACGACTCCGCCGAACCCGTCACGAATCCCGTGTTCTCCGACCGCCCCGAACGGGGTTCGTCTGCCGCCCGACCGTCGGCATGAACGGCTTGACCGGCGCACGCCGGCTGGCCCGGCCCGTCCGCCTCGTGCTGGCGCGAAGCCTCGGCTCCGACATCGACGGCGCCTGGTGGCCCCACACCGGATCGGTGGCAGGTGAACTACCCGAGCTGATTGAAACGCTGCACAAGACGCTCGGTGAGATCGTCGATATCCGGGTGAACTGGGCGGCCACCGAGGGCGCCCTGGACTACAACTCGATCCTCCGCGACAGTCGGGCCAGGAAAGCGGGCCCGCGCCGGCCCCACCGGCTGATGATCGTCGTCGGGCGCTCCGCCTCGGCCAAACTCCTTGTCGTTCCGCATCTGACGACACCCGCGCTCGGAGCCATGGTCCTGCGGTGCGCGGTGGGTAGGTCGAATCACGGTGACCCCCAAGGCGGTCAGTGGAGCCAAGCCGCCGACACAGTCATCCGCGACGCGCGAGCCGACAGCCTAGCGTGGGCGACATAGGTTTCACCGCACGACGATCGTGTGCTCTGCGCGCGGCACCAGCTCGCCGATGACGGGCGCACCGGGGATCTCTCCGGCGATCAGTAGACCGCCGGAAGTCTGCGCGTCCGCCAGCAGTAGCGCCTCGTCCTCGTCGACCGCCGTCAGGTCGGCGTGCGGGGCCACCCAGTCGAGATTGCGTCGGGTGCCACCGCTGACGTATCCCGCCGCCAACGCATCGCGCGCACCGTCGAGGTAGGGTACCGCCGCGCTGTCGATCACCGCGGTCACACCGCTGGCGCGGGCCAGCTTGTGCAGATGCCCAAGCAGGCCGAAACCCGTTATGTCGGTAGCGCATTCGACACCGGCGTTAAGGGCTGCCTTCGCAGCGTCGGCGTTCAGCGTCGTCATCACCGCGATCGCCTCCGGGAACGTCTCGCCGGTGTTCTTGTGCCTGCTGTTGAGCACCCCGACGCCGAGCGGCTTGGTCAACGACAACGGCACCCCCGGCCGGCCGGAGTCGTTGCGCAACAACTTATTCGGGTCGGCGATACCGGTGACCGCCAGACCGTACTTCGGTTCCGGGTCGTCGACGCTGTGCCCGCCGGCCAGATGGCAACCCGCCGTCGCGCACACGTCCAGCCCCCCGCGTAACACCTCGGCGGCCAGCTCGAACGGCAACACCTCGCGTGGCCAGCCCAGCAGGTTCACCGCGACGACCGGCCGTCCGCCCATTGCGTACACGTCGGAAAGCGCGTTGGTGGCCGCGATCCGGCCCCAGTCGTAGGCGTCGTCGACCACCGGGGTGAAGAAGTCGGTGGTCGCGATCAGCGCGACCCCGTTGTCGATGCGCACCGCCGCCCCGTCGTCGCCGTCCTCGAGGCCGACCAGCAGTTCACCGACCGGATCGCGCGGGGCGGCACCGGTCAGTCCGCGGACCATGTCCTCGAGCTCGCCGGGCGGGATCTTGCAGGCGCAGCCGCCGCCGTAGGCGTACTGGGTCAGTCGGTAGGCCATCTGCTCCGTCACAGCCTCCATGCTGCCTGGCATGATCGGGCCGTGGGTCAGGGAGGCGTATCCGGTCTGGTGACCGGCACGGTCTTCAAAATCGCTGAGCGGCAGATTCTGTCGCTGGCGGGTTCGATTCCCGTCCGCCTCCGCCACAGTTCCGGCTGATCAGCCGTCCCACACCACCAGGCCGTCGGCGCGGATCCGCGCCCCCTCCGACGGTGTGTGCGGCAGGAGGCGGCCGTCGTGCATGAGGTGCGCGATCGGCACCGAGAACCGCAACATCGCCACGTCGGCGACGATGCGCCGATGGCAGCGCCACCACACCGACTCGCTGCACATCATCGCGGTGCGTTGCCGTCGCACCTGTTCGACGAGGTCGCCCAGTGCGTCGTCGAATTCGCTGGTGCGGGTATAGGCGGCGTAGGCGGCGAACTGTTTGACCCGCCACCACGGATCCTCGGGTTCGGCGTCGGCGGGCAGGCTCCGGCGCCCACCCAGTCGCTGCTCCCAGCGGTAGGCCAACCCGGCCTCGTCGGCCCACTCGGTGATCGCGGTCATGGCCACATCGGGGTTGTGCCGGCTGTTCGGATATCGGCGGATGTCGACGATCGCCTCGATCCCCGCTTCCTGTAACAGCCGTACGAGGCCCGTTCTGTCGAGTGCGCCATGCCCCACCGACGTCAACATTTCATCGGTGTACCCGAACGCGGCCATTAGGACATGATGGTTTCATGCGAATTCGGTGCGCTACGTATCGCTGGCCGACACTTTGCGCACCCAAATCGCGGGGGATCCGGTGACCGATCCGCGCCGCAGGGTGCCGCGCACCGACGTGCTGCTCGCCGATCCGCGCCTGGCCGAGGCATCGCGGGTGTTGGGCCGCACGCTGGTGAAAACCGTTGTGGGGCAATCGCAACAACGTGCACGGGCCGGTCAGATCGAGCCGGAGCGGGTCGCCGACGATGCGGTCGCGTCCCTGCCGGCCAGCGCGGCCACGCTGCGGCCGGTCATCAACGCCACCGGGGTCGTCGTGCACACCAACCTCGGGCGGGCACCGCTGTCGCAGGCCGCGGTCGAGGCGGTCGTCACCGCGAGCGGCGCCACCGACGTCGAGTTCGACCTCGGAACCGGTCGCCGGGCCCGACGCGGCCGCGGTGCGCTCGCCGCGCTGGCGGGGGCGGTCCCGGCCGCGGGCGGCGTGCACATCGTCAACAACAACGCCGCCGCGCTGCTGCTCATCGCGATGACGCTGGCGCCCGGTAAGGAGATCATCGTCAGCCGCGGTGAGCTGATCGAGATCGGCGACGGCTTCCGGCTGCCCGAGCTGATGTCCTCGACCGGCTCACGCATCCGCGAAATCGGCACCACCAACCGCACCCACCTGCGTGATTACGCCGACGCGATCGGGGCCGACACCGGCTTCATCCTCAAAGTGCACCCCTCGAACTACTCGGTCAGCGGGTTCACCTCGACCGTCGGTGTCCCCGAGCTGGCCGACCTGGGCGCGCCGGTGGTCGCCGACATCGGGTCGGGTCTGCTGACCCCGCATCCGCTGCTACCCGACGAGCCCGACGCGACCACGATGCTGCGCGACGGCGCCGACCTCGTCACCGCGAGCGGCGACAAACTGCTCGGCGGGCCGCAGGCCGGTCTGCTATTCGGGTCGGCCGAGCTGATCGAACGGCTGCGACGTCATCCCGCGGCGCGGGCGCTGCGCGTGGACAAGCTGACGCTGGCCGCCCTGGAGGCCACGCTGGTCGGCCCGCCGCCGCCGGTGAGGCAGGCGCTCGACGCCGACGTCGCCGACCTGCGGGCGCGCGCGCAGAAGCTGGCAGCGCAGCTGCCAGGCGCCGAAGCGGTGGACTGCACCGCCGCGGTCGGCGGGGGCGGTGCGCCCGACGTCGCCCTGCCGAGCGCCGCAGTCAGCCTGCCGGAGTCCTACGCCGCGCCGCTGCGCACCGGAACGCCCACGGTGGTCGGCCGCCTGGAGGGCGGCCGCTGCCTACTCGACCTGCGTACCGTCGCCTCCGACGACGACAGCCTGCTCGCCCAGGCGGTGCTCGCGTGTACGTCGTAGCCACCGCGGGCCACGTCGATCACGGCAAGTCCACGCTCGTCGAACGCCTCACCGGCATGTGGCCGGACCGGCTGGCCGAGGAGCAGCGCCGCGGCCTGACCATCGACCTCGGCTTCGCGTGGACGACGCTCGACGGGCGGGAGATCGCGTTCGTCGACGTGCCGGGGCACGAGCGTTTCGTCGCGAACATGCTCGCCGGATGTGGGCCTGTCCTCGCAGTGATGTTCGTCGTTGCCGCCACCGAGGGTTGGATGCCGCAGTCCGACGAACACCTCGATGCGCTGCGGGCGTTGGGGGTACGACATCTGTTGATGGTGATCAGCAAGGCCGACCTCGCCGACCCGGCGGGAGTGATCGCACAGGTGCGCGAGCGGTTGCCCGACGTGCCTGTCGTAGTCGCCACGGACTTGGAAGCCGTTCGCGCCGAGTTGGTTTCGCTTGTCGACGGGTTGCCTGCATCCGACCGCGAGGCCGACGTGCGGCTGTGGGTGGACCGCTCGTTCACCGTCCGCGGCGCCGGCACGGTGGTGACGGCGACGCTGGCGGCGGGCACGCTGCGCGTCGGCGACGAACTCGAGCACGCGGGACGACGGGTCACGATCCGCGGCCTGCAGTCGCTGGGCCGGGACCGCCCGGAGGTCGGCGCGGTCGCGCGCGTCGCGGTGAACCTGCGCGGTGTCGACCGCCACGACCTCGGCCGCGGCGACACCGTTCGGACACCGGGCGTCTGGCTCGACGCGACGGAAATCGACGTGCTGCTAAGGGAACCCGGCGAACTGCACCGGCAGTTGGTGCTGCACATCGGTTCGGCCGCTGTGCCGGTGCGGGTGCGCCCACTCGGCGACCATGGCGCACGGCTACGGTTGACGCGACCGTTACCGCTGCGGGCCGGCGACATCGGACTGTTGCGCGACCCGGGCGAACACCGGATCGTCGCGGGCGTCGAGGTGCTCGACGTGCGGCCGCCGGCGTTGCGGCGGCGCGGCGCGGCGCGGGAGCGGGGCGAGGAGTTGGCCACCGGACGCGTGCGCCGCCCCCCGTGTGCGCGGGTCGACGAGTTGCGTGCCATGGGTTTTGACGCCGACGGTGCCCGAGTAGGGGACTGGGTCGTCGACGAAGACTGGTGGGCCCGGCGCCGTCAGCAGATGATGACGGCGCTGAACGACTGGACGGCCGGGCACGACATCGCAGCGGGTATGCCGCTGGAAGCGTTGCGCCGGCAGGCCGGCCTGCCCGCCGCGGAACTGTTGCCCCCGTTGCTGGACGGCACCGGACTGCAGGTGGTCGACGGAGTGGTGCGGAGACCGGGCGCGGAGTTGCCCGCGCGGGTGGACAAGGCGGTGCGGACGGTGGAGGAGTGGTTGGCCGCCGAACCGTTCCGCGCGCCGGAGTCCGACGAGTTGGCCGACCTGAAGCTGGGTCCGCGTGAACTCGCGGCGGCGATCCGCGCCAAGCGGTTGACCCGGATCGCCGACGGGGTGGTGCTGGGTCCGGACGTATTCGACCGTGCCGCCGCCGTTCTCGGGACGCTGCCGCGGCCGTTCACTGTCGCGGAGGCAAAGCGCGCGCTGAACACCACTCGCCGGGTCGCGGTGCCGCTGCTCGAACGGCTCGACGCGCTCGAGGTCACCCGTCGCGCCGAGGACGGAACCCGCACGCTGCTCTGACTCGCCGAGCGCTCACTCACGTACGCTCCGACGCGCATTTTTCGTACCTGACTGAGCGCTCGGCGGAAGGTGGATCAGAGCCCGAGATCGCTGAGCCCGGGATGATCGGCGGGTCGCGGTCCTGTGCGGTCCCAGTGGAACAGCCGCTGGTCGTCGGTGATCGCCACGTCGTTGATGCTGGCGTGCCGGGTCTTCATCAACCCGTCCGCGGTGAATTCCCAGTTCTCGTTGCCGTAGGCGCGGAACCACCGGCCGTCGGCGTCGTGGTACTCGTAGGCGAACCGCACCGCGATGCGGTCGTCGCCGTAAGCCCACAATTCCTTGATGAGCCGGTAGTCGAGTTCGTGCGCCCACTTGCCGGTCAGGAACTCGATGATCTGGTCGCGGCCCTGCACGAAGGTCGACCGGTTACGCCACCAGCTGTCGGGTGTGTAACCCAGCGCGACCCGGGTCGGTTCGCAGGTGTTCCAATTGTCCTCTGCACCACGGATTTTTGCGACCGCGGTGTCGTGGGTGAACGGCGGAACCAGCGACGGTGTACTCATCGTGTGTCCTTTCATCAGCTGTCCTAGCGTTCCGCTCGGAGCACCTGTACCAGGCTGAACTGCCAGCGCTCGACCAGTCGCAGACCCATGTCGTGGGTGACGGCGAAGGCGTGGGTGCCGCCGAACAGCGGCCCGGGGGCAATCGCCACTCCCTGTTCGTGTTCCGGTGCCACCGGATCGGCCTGCGTGATGATCCAGACAACGGCGCAGTGTTCGAGCGGCCCGACGGACGCTTCCGGGATGAGGTTGGTGTCGAACACCTGGCGGATGTCGAGCGCTCGCTGCCAGAGGCTCACATCGACGAGTCTGCCGTAGGCGTCGGGGCGCGCGGCCATCAGCGGACGCATCGGCGCGGGATGGAACGTCACGGTGTCGTTCACCAGCAGGCAGTCGCCGGCGGCGGCATTCGCGGAGATCAGGTCGGCCACCTGGCTGTAGTCCATGTCGTACTTCGCGTACGGAGCGCGTTGCACCGCAACGTAAGTGGGGGCCGCAACCACCGCGAACGCCGCCACCACCACCGTCGTCATCCGAACGGAGCGCGCCACCGCGGTGATGCACACACCCAGCAGCAGTGCCATCGCGGGCGCGGTGAAGCAGAGGTAGCGCGGTGTGTAGAGCGGTTCGGCCGCCGCCGAGTAGGCGACGATCAACGCCGTCGGGATCACCAGCCACGTCACCGCCAGCACGAGGGTCTCCCGCTCTTCGACGCTGGGCCGCCTCGCGAAGGACCAAACCCCGATCGCGGCCAGCACCACCACCGCGGACAGTAAGGCAAGATACGGATTGCGGTCGAAATACTGTTGCACGGCAACGTCTTCGAACGTACGCAAGCCGATCGGTGTGATCCAGCTGATTTGCTTGGCCTGTCCGGCGACTACCGCGACGAACGGCGCCATCACACCGAGCGCGACACCCGAGGCGATCACGAACGGCAACACCACTGTGCGCCTGCGCCGAAACGTCACCACGAAGACGGCGTGCACGAAGAACAGCAACGCCAGGTAGACGTCGAGCAGGATCGACACCGCCAGTAGGACGCCGTATGCCGCCCATGCCCAACGCAATTCGCGCCGTGCGGCCGAAACAAGGAGCACGGCCAGCCACACGGCGAGCAGCATCGACAGCGCATAGGGACGCGCCTCGATCCCCGCCCACGTCGCTCGTGGCAGGATCGCGCAGACGACGCCCGCCGTCACGCCGACCGCCCGCGACGACAGTTGGGTGCCCAGCACCACCACTCCCGCCGCGGCGGCGCCGACGGCCAGTCCGCTCGGTGCCCGCGACCAGAACTCGGTGGGCGGAAAGACCGCGAACCAGCCGTGCATCAGCAGGTAGTACAGCCCGTGCACGGCGTCCACGTCGCCGAGCATCTGCCACAGCGCAGGCAGCGGCCGGCTGTAGGAGGCCGAGATCGTGGCGGCCTCGTCGTACCAGAACGACGGGCGACCGGCCCCGGCGAGGCTCACCGCGGCGCCCAGGATGGCGACGAGCAGCGGCGCCGACCGTGCCAGCCGCCCGCGCGCGGAAACGTCTACCAGACGCGGATCCAGTCGACGAGCATGACCGACGGATATGGCGCCCGGCGCGGATCGCCGCCGCCCGAACCGCCGACCGCGAGGTTGAAGATCGCCTGCAGCCAGTAACCGGGGATGCCGAACGGCCACCTCAGGTCGTCGGGGCGGCCGTGGACCGGTATCGGCTTGGCCGCGACCGTGAAGTACGGCTTGGCGCCGTCGACGTAGTCGCGCCAGAAGCGGAAACCGTCCTCGCTCCACTCCGTGCGCCAGGTGTGCCACGCGGGGTCCACCAGCTGAGGGATCGACATGCCCTCCCACGTCTTGCCGTTGGACGCGGCGTGGACGGTGGTTCCGGGCGGCCAGGACTCGTTGCCGTAGTACTCGACGATGTCGATTTCGCCGTCGGGAAGGGGATCCTGGTTCAGCAACCAGTAAGCGGGCCAAAGCCCGGGGTGCATGCAGTCGAGTTTGATGCGCGCTTCCCAGGTGGTGCCGATCTGTCCCCTGAAGTGGCTGAGCACCTTGCCGCTGAAGTACCGATCACCCTCCTGGGTCGCGCACAGGACCAGGTTCGAGTTGCCGTCGACGAACACGTTGCGGCGGTCGTCGCGGTAAATCCCCGCTACCGGAGGCCATACGTCGTCTTGCCAGTTCTGGATGAGCCACTTCGAGGGGTCGGGCGCCGACCCCGCCGGACCGTCGAATTCGTCCTGGAACAGGTACGTGCCCGCCGCCGCGCCAGGTGGCGGCTGCGTCGGCGGCGAGGGTCGAAGCGGCGAGGCGTTGGCCAGCGGCGCGGGTAGGGCCGCACCGAGCGCGGCGACTCCGGTCATCATCATCAGGGTGCGACGGTCGATTTCGGCCACGACTGCACCATAGAGGGTGCGGTCCACGATCATGTGCGTTTGGTCATGGCGCGCGCGCGTCGATTCGCCACAACAGCGGTACCGTCGTCCGTGCGCCCAGTGCGGTGCCTGTCACCCTCGCGAGATGTACACCAGGGCTGTGGTGCGACGGCGGGTCACGACCCTGGGGTAGCTTTCGCGAACGCGGGGCAGGAGCGCACCCGGCACGGTTTGATGGGGGAGAGCCGGAGTAAGGAGCCAACCGTGGACATCAAGGAGCTGTTGCAGTCGTGGCCGGTGTACCGGCAACTCACCGGCGGGGACCGGTTGGGTCGCGGCCAGGCCGCCCAGTCCAAGCGTTCGGCGACGCTGACTCCGCGGACCACCGAGGCCGACCGGGTTGCGCACTCCGTGTGCCCGTACTGCGCGGTCGGCTGCGCGCAGAAGGTGTACGTCAAGGACGAGAAGGTCATCCAGATCGAGGGCAACCCGGACAGCCCGATATCGCGGGGCCGGTTGTGTCCCAAGGGTTCTGCGAGCAAGCAACTGGTCACCGGGCCGCAGCGGTTGACCAAGGTGCGGTACCGTCCGCCCTACGCCACCGAGTGGCAGGAGATCGACCTCGACACGGCGATGGACATGGTCGCCGATCGGGTGCTCGACGCGCGCGAGAAGGGCTGGCAGCAGTTCGACGCCGACCGCAACACACTGCGCCGGACCATGGGCATCGCCAGCCTGGGCGGCGCGACGCTGGACAACGAAGAGAACTACCTGATCAAGAAGCTGTTCACCGCCCTGGGGGCTCTGCAGATCGAGAACCAGGCCCGCATTTGACACAGCGCCACGGTTCCCGGTCTGGGGGCCTCCTTCGGTCGCGGCGGGGCGACGGACTACCAACAAGACCTCGCCAACGCGGACTACATCGTGATCATGGGCTCGAACATGGCCGAAGCCCATCCGGTCGGGTTCCAGTGGGTGGTCGAGGCCAAGGCACGCGGCGCCAAGGTCGTGCACATCGACCCGCGGTTCACCCGGACCAGCGCGCTGGCCGACCGGCATCTCACGTTGCGGGCGGGCAGTGACATCGCCTTCCTCGGCGGGGTCATCAACTACATCCTGAGTAACGACCTCGACTTCCGTGAGTACGTCACCGCCTACACCAACGCGTCGTTCATCGTCGACGCACGCTTCCGGGACGCCGAGGACCTCGACGGGCTGTTCTCCGGGTACGACGACGAGACCGCCTCTTACGACCCGTCGACGTGGCAGTACGAAAGTACCGATCCCGAGTACGGCGGCGCCGGCGCAAAGGAGCACGCCGCCCCGGATCAGCACGGATCGGGCGGCGCCCCGATAGAGGGCCGGCCGCAACGTATTCCGTCCGACGTGACGCTGCAGCACCCGCGCTGCGTCTATCAGATCCTCAAGCGGCACTACGCCCGCTATACGCCGGAGATGGTCGAGCGCGTGTGCGGTGTGCCGGTGTCGGACTTCCTCGACGTCGCACGGGCATGGACGCAGAACTCCGGCCGCGAGCGCACGTCGGCGCTGGTGTACAGCGTCGGGTGGACCCAGCACACGATGGGTTCACAATTCATCCGCGCAGGCGCGATCATCCAGTTGCTGCTGGGCAACATCGGACGGCCCGGCGGCGGGGTGCTCGCGCTGCGCGGGCACGCCAGCATCCAGGGTTCGACCGACGTGCCGACGTTGTTCAACCTGCTGCCCGGCTATCTCGCGATGCCGCATGCGGGTCAGGAGACGTTGTCGGACTACCTCGACGACATCACGAGCCGGAACCAGAAAGGCTTCTGGCACAAGGCGGATACCTACATGGTGTCACTGCTCAAGGAGTATTGGGGCGAGCACGCGACCGTCGACAACGACTTCTGCTTCGACTACCTGCCCCGCATCAACGGCGACCACGGCACCTACCGCACGGTGATGGACATGGTCGACGGCAAGGTGTTCGGCTACTTTCTGCTCGGTCAGAACCCCGCGGTCGGGTCGGCGCACGGGCGGTTGCAGCGACTCGGCATGGCCAACCTGGACTGGCTGGTGGTGCGTGACCTCGTCGAGATCGAGAGCGCGACGTTCTGGAAGAACGCCCCGGAAATCGAGACCGGCGAGATCACCCCGGAGACGTGCCGCACCGAGGTGTTCCTGTTCCCGGCGGCCTCACACGTCGAGAAGTCCGGCACGTTCACCCAGACGCAGCGCAAGCTGCAGTGGCGCGACCAGGCCGTCGAACCGCCGGGCGACGCGCGCTCGGAGCTGTGGTTCTTCTACCACCTCGGCCGGATCCTGCGCGAAAAGCTGAGCGGCTCAACCGATAACCGCGATCGGCCGTTGCTGGACCTGTCATGGGACTACGCGATGAATGGCGACGAGCCGTCCAGTGCGGACGTGCTGCGGCGGATCAACGGCGTCGACCTGACGACCGGCCGCGCGGTGAACAGTTATCTGGAGCTCAACGCCGACGGCTCCACGATGTGTGGATGCTGGATCTACAGCGGCGTGTATGCCGACGAGGTCAACCAGGCGGCGCGACGGGCGCCGCACGACGACGGGCAATGGGGCTGGGTGTGGCCGATGAACCGCCGCGTGCTCTACAACCGCGCGTCGGCCGACCCGCAGGGCAGGCCATGGAGCGAGCGCAAAAAACTGATCTGGTGGGACGCCTCGAAGGGCGAGTGGACCGGCTCCGACGTCCCGGACTTCGAGAAGACCAAGCCGCCGTACTACGAACCTCCCTCGGACGCAGTCGGTGTGGAGGCGTTGCGCGGCGACGACGCGTTCGTCATGCAAGCCGACGGCAAGGGCTGGCTGTTCGCGCCGAACGGTGTGCTCGACGGTCCGCTGCCGACGCACTACGAACCGCACGAGTCGCCGATGGCCAACGCGCTCTACCGGCAGCAGGGCAACCCGGCCCGCAAGGTGTACGGGCGCGCCGACAACCCGTCGAACCCGTCGCCCCCGGAGTTGCACGGCGAGGTGTTCCCGTACATCTTCACCGCCGCCCGGTTGACCGAGCATCACACCGCGGGCGGGATGAGCCGCCAATTGCCCTATCTCAGCGAGTTGCAACCCGGTTTGTTCGTCGAGGTGTCCCCGGAACTGGCCGCCGAACGCGGTCTGACGCACATGGCTTGGGCGCACGTGGTGACCAGCCGGTCGGCGGTCGATGCGCGGGTGTTCGTGACGGATCGGATGCGGCCCCTGCGGATCGAGGACCGCGTCGTGCACCAGGTGTGGATGCCGTATCACTGGGGCAGTGTCGGGCTGATCGACGGTGACGTGGTCAACGACCTGCTGGGCGTGGTGGCCGACCCGAACGTGTTCATCCAGGAGAGCAAGGTCGCGACGTGCGACATCCAGCCCGGCCGGCGGCCGCGGGGCCCGGCGCTGCTGGAGTACATCGCGATGTACCGCGAGCGCGCCCGCATCACCCCCGAGACCGGAACGAACCTGGACACCACCCGTCCGTCGGAAGACCACACCGAGGAGAAGCCGTGAGCCCCAACAGCTTCTATGGTCCACTCGAAGACGTTGCCGGTGACGCGGGATACGGCGGTCACCCCCCGCGGATGGGATTTTTCACCGACACCTCGGTGTGCATCGGCTGCAAGGCGTGCGAAGTGGCGTGCAAGGAGTGGAACGGGGTGCCCGTCTCGGGGGATGGGGACGGGTTCAACCTGCTGGGCATGTCGTTCGACAACACCGGCGAATTGGGGGCGAACTCGTGGCGGCATGTCGCGTTCATCGAGCAGCCCTCTCGCGAACGGGTGGACCTGGGCATGCCGGGGTTCGAGCGTCCGGGCGACGCTTCGGGCGCGGAGACCCGTCAAGACTTCCGCTGGTTGATGAGCAGCGACGTCTGCAAGCACTGCACCCACGCGGGGTGCCTGGACGTGTGCCCGACGGGCGCACTGTTCCGCACCGAGTTCGCGACTGTCGTTGTGCAGCAGGACATCTGCAACGGTTGCGGGTACTGCGTGTCGGGGTGTCCGTACGGGGTGATCGAGCGGCGCGAGGGCGACGGCCGGGCCTGGAAGTGCACGCTGTGCTATGACCGCCTGCGCGACGGGCTCGAGCCGGCGTGTGCGAAGGCGTGCCCGACGGACTCGATCCAGTTCGGTGTGCTCGACGAGTTAAGGGAGCGCGCCGCCTTGCGCCTCAACGAGTTACACGAGCGCGGTGTGACCGAGGCACGGCTCTACGGCGAAGACCCGAACGATGGCGTAGGCGGTGACGGAGCGTTCTTCCTGCTGCTCGACGAGCCCGAGGTGTACGGTCTGCCGCCGGATCCCGTGGTACCGACCCGCGACGCCGGCGCGATGTGGCGCTATGCGGGGATGGCGGCGTCGGCGCTGATGGGAATCGCCGTCTCGGCCTTCGTCGGGAAGAGAAGCTGATGCCCCGCGAGCATCTGGCCGTACCGAAGGCGGAGTTCCGGTCGTACTACGGCAAGCAGATCCTCAAGAGCCCGGTGTGGAACTGGATGATCGCGGCGTATCTGTTCTGCGGCGGGCTGTCCGCGGGCGCGGCGATGCTGGCGGCCGGTGCGGACCTGACGGGGCGGCCCGGGCTGCGCAAGGTGACCCGAATCGGTTCGCTGGTAAGCATTTTGGCGAGTTTGTACTTCTTGATCGCGGACCTGGGCCGACCGGAGCGGTTTCACCACATGCTGCGGGTGGCGAAGCCGAGCTCGCCGATGAGCATGGGCACGTGGATCCTGTCGGCGTATGGCCCGGGCGCGGGTGTGGCAGCGGTGGCGGAGCTGATGCCGCGCCGGTTACGGGGTACCGCGCTGGGACGGCTGGCGGACCGGGCGGCGCGGCCGGCCGGGCTGTCGGCGGCGGCGACGGCGCCGGGGGTGGCGTCGTACACGGCAGTTCTGTTGTCGCAGACGGCGGTTCCGGCGTGGCGGGAGGCGCACCCGTATCTGCCGTTCGTGTTCACGGGTTCGGCGGCGGCCAGCGGTGCCGGGCTGGGCATGCTGCTCGCGCCCTATGGCGAGACCGGCCCGGCCCGGCGGATGGCGGTCCTCGGCGCCGGGATGGAGGTGGCGACCTCGCGGGTGATGGAGCGGCGCCTCGGGATCGAGGGGCAGGCCTACACGACGGGCAAGGCGCACCGGCTGCGTCAGCTGTCGGAGGTGCTGACGGTCGGAGGAGCGGTCGGCGCGGTGATCGGACGGAATCGGGCGGCGGTAGCGGCCTCGGGCGCGGCGCTGTTGGTCGGGAGCGCACTGCAGAGGTTCGCCGTGTTCGAGGCGGGCGTGGCGTCGACGCGCGACCCGAAATACGTCGTCGTCCCGCAGCGGGAGCGGTTGAATGCCGCTGAACGCCTGCGCGCCAGATTGCACTGACGGCTGCTCCGGGTCAAACGATCACGACCCTGAGTGCAATCTCGACCAGATAGGGTGGCCCGGGCACCCGACCCGCTGGAAGATGGACGATGGCCACCACCACCCAAGCGCAGCCGCCGCGGTCGACCCCCGCCGAGACCAGGCGGGCGATCTGGAACACGATCCGCGGGTCGTCGGGCAACCTCGTCGAGTGGTACGACGTCTACATCTACACGGTGTTCGCCCCGTACTTCGAAGGACAGTTCTTCGCTGAGTCCGAGAAGAACTCGACGGTGTACGTGTATGCGATCTTCGCGGTGACCTTCGTGATGCGCCCGATCGGGTCGTGGTTCTTCGGCCGGTTCGCCGACCGGCGGGGCCGGCGTGCGGCGCTGACGGTCAGCGTGTCGCTGATGGCGCTGTGCTCCATGGTGATCGCGCTGGTGCCGTCGCAGGCGACGATCGGCGTGGCCGCGCCGATCGTGCTCGTCTGTGCCCGTCTGCTGCAGGGTTTCGCGACGGGAGGCGAGTACGGGACGTCGGCGACGTACATGTCGGAGGCGGCGACCCGCGAGCGCCGCGGCTTCTTCTCGTCGTTCCAGTACGTCACGCTCGTGGGCGGTCACGTGCTGGCGCAGTCCACGCTGCTTGTGCTCGACGCCTTCCTCGACGAGGACCAGTTGCGCGACTTCGGCTGGCGCATCGGCTTTGCGGTCGGTGCGGTCGCGGCGGTCGTGGTGTTCTGGCTGCGACGCACCATGGACGAGTCGCTCAGCGACGAGGTCATCGAGGCGACGAAAACCGGTGACGACAAGGGCGCCGGGTCGATGCGTGAGCTGTTCACCCGCTACTGGAAGCCGCTGCTGCTGTGCTTCCTGATCACCATGGGCGGAACGGTCGCCTTCTACACCTACAGTGTCAACGCGCCGGCGATCGTGAAGACCGCGTACAAGGGTGACGGCATGACGGGTACCTGGATCAACCTGATCGGGCTGATCTTCCTGATGGTGCTGCAACCGGTCGGCGGAATGATCAGCGACACGGTCGGACGCAAACCGCTGCTGGTGTGGTTCGGCTTCGGCGGGCTGGGCTACACCTACGTGCTGATCACCTACCTGCCCGAAACACGTTCTCCGCTCACGTCTTTCCTGTTGGTGGCGGTCGGATACGTGATCCTCACCGGCTACACCTCGATCAACGCGCTGGTCAAATCGGAGCTGTTCCCGGTGCACGTGCGGGCGCTCGGCGTGGGTGTGGGCTACGCGCTGGCGAACTCGATGTTCGGCGGCACCGCTCCGTTGATCTACCAGGCGCTCAAGGCGCGCGACCAGGTTCCGCTGTTCATCGGCTACGTCACCGTCTGCATCGCGGTGTCCCTCGTGGTGTACGTGTTCTTCCTGAGGAACAAGTCGGACACGTATCTCGACCGCGAGCGTGGGTCGGCCTTCGTCAAGGTGTGACGCCAACGTCACTCACCCGACCGACGCACTCGGTCGATTGTGTGTTAGCTGGATCCGCAGTGTGGGTACCAAAACAGCATGCCGTTGGCCGACGGTACGAAAATCGCTGGTTACACGATCCAGCGGATGCTTGGCTCCGGGGGAATGGGTGAGGTCTACCTCGCCCAGCACCCGAGGCTGCCGCGGCGCGATGCGCTCAAGGTGCTACGCACCGACATCTCATCCGACGCCGATTTCGTGGCGCGGTTCAACCGCGAAGCGGACCTCGCGGCCAGCCTGTGGCATCCCCACATCGTCGGAATCCATGACCGGGGGAGGCACCGCGGCCGACTCTGGATCTCCATGGACTTCGTGGACGGCACCGATGTCAACCGCTTGCTGCAGCGGTATCCGATCGGCATGCCCGTCGACGACGTGATCGAGATCGTCACGGCGGTGGCAGGAGCCCTCGACTACGCCCACGCCCGCGGCCTGCTACACCGCGACGTCAAGCCGGCCAACATTCTGGTGGCCGACGTCGAGGACGGCGAACGCCGCGTTCTGCTCAGCGATTTCGGTGTCGCCCGCGACCTGGCGGACGACACCAGCGGCGGGCTGACCGCCACCAACATGACCGTCGGCACGGCGGCGTACGCCGCTCCCGAACAGTTGATGGGCCTTGACGTCGACGGCAGAACCGATCAGTACTCGCTGGCCGTGACCGCCTTTCACATGCTGACCGGCGCTCCCCCGTTCCAGCACTCGAAAGCCGCTGTCGTCATCGGCAAGCACCTGAACGCGACGCCCCCCGCACTCGCCGACACCCACCCCGGGCTGGCGTCGCTCGACCCCGTTGTGGCCCGTGCGTTGGCCAAGGACCCGGATGACCGGTTCGCCTCCTGCCTTGATTTCGCGCGCGCGCTCGGATCGGCGCTGCAGGCCGACGTGGCAACTGCACCGCCTCCGGTGTCGCCCGACGCCGAGACCATGGCGCGGCCTGTGGCACCTGCCCCGGTGCTGATGTACCCCTCCGACCCACGGGTGCCGACAACCCCGCTGCGCCGCGGCAAGCGTTGGCGGTGGGCCCTGGCAGGAACGGCCGCCCTACTGGTTGTCGTCGGCGTCGTCGCCTACCTTGCGCTCGCATCGCCGCGAGAGCCTCCACATGAGCCGTTTACCCTCGCGGGGGCTGTGAAAATCCCGCTCGACACGGTGAAGACGAGCGGCCTCCCGGGTGGCTACAAGTGCGTCGGCGCAGGGGATTACAGCGACATCGGCCCCAGCGCTCCGGTCACCGTCGAAGACGAGTCGGGAAAGCTGCTCGCCAAGGGGGCGATCCAGGGCAGCAACAGCGGACGCGACGCGTGCCTGGTGCTGTTCCGCGTCGACCGGGTACCGGCCGGAGCCCAGTTCTACCGGGTCAAGATCGCTCGGCAGCCGGAGATGAGCTTCACCGAGGCCGAGGCGAAGGCGGGCGTCGAAGTGCCGCTTTCAGACACGGACCCTGATCAGGAGCCGACGGCGACGACGGCACCGCCGAAGTCGTCGCCCAAGCCGCCCCCGTCGCGGACGCCGACCCGCACGGTGCCGGTGACTCCCGACGTCGACACCGTCAGCCTCAACCGGCTCCGGGCGATCGCTGCTGACGACCGGCGTTATGTGTCTTCGTATTTCACCGATATATGGGTTCCGCAGATCAGTTCGAAGCGTGAGGGTCTCGAGGCTGAGGGCACGGTGTGGGACAACGCGCAGATCCTCGAGGAGCACCTTCGGCTGCGCGAGCAGTATCCGGACGTCAGATTGCTGTGGTCCGGTGACTGGTCGACCTTCGATGGCCGCAACTTCTGGGTGACGATCGTGGGACTCAAATCGCCCTATTACACCGACGTGCTGGGATGGTGTCGCGACCAAGGCTTCGACCGAAACCACTGCTTCGCGAAGATGGTCAGCACCTGGCGGCCGGTCGAGGGCACTACCAAGCTGATGAACTGATCCTCGAGCGCCTCGCCCGTCGTCGTGCTCGAGCCGACAGTAGATACTGCATCGCGGTGATGCCGCGCAGGGATAGTGTCGCGGTGTGCGGCTTCTCCGCGGCGTCGCCGGCGCGCCGTTCAGCTTCGCGTGGCTGCTCGTGCTGCTCGTCACGACCCGCGTGCAGCGCTCGGCCGGCCATCGGGAATCGCGGCGGATTCAGCGCAGGAACTCCACCAACCTGCGCCGGCTGCGCACCGAGCCGTCCCGGGTGCTCACCAGCAGCCTGTTCTGGCTCGATGACCACAGGTGGTGGCCGTACGTCCCGGTCTTCGTCTGCGTCGTCGCCCCCGCCGAGCGCCGATTGCGATGGTGGCGTTGGCTTCTCGTCGGGATCTGCGCGCACGTCATCGCCACCTACGTCGGCCAGAGCTACCTTCGGGTGCTGATCCGGAAAGGACGGGTGCCCCAGCGACTGGAGAACGCCCGCGACGTCGGGGTGAGCTACTTCGTCCTCGGGGTGGCCGGCGCCCTGTCGGGCTACACCCGAAGACCGTGGCGCTCCCGCGCCCAGGCCGCGGTGGTGCTGGCGCTGGCCGGTAACGCCGCCGCGCGGCCCACCTTCACCGAAGTCGGCCACCTGACCGCGTTCGTCGTCGGGTTGGCCGCGATTCCGCTGGCACCCGACCGCGACCTGAGGCCGTACCCGCGGCTACCCGACGTTTCATAGCCGTCACAGTGGGAAACATGTCGTGATGCAGTGGGAATGTGCTGTCGTCGGCGGGGGAGCCGCGGGGTTGAGTGCCGCGCTCGTCCTGGGCCGGGCGCGACGGCGCACGGTCGTCATCGACGCCGACGAGCAGAGCAACCGCGCGTCGACCGTCATTGGTGGTCTGCTCGGCTTCGACCAGCGCCCGCCCGCCGAGCTCTATGCCGCCGGCCGCCGCGAGCTGACGTCGTATCCCAGCGTCGAGTACCGACACGGCCGGATCGTCAGCGGCCGTCCGATCGACAACGGTTTCGTCCTCGAACCCGATGACGGTGAACCGATCCTCGCCAAACGTGTCCTGCTGGCCACCGGAATGCAGTACTGCCCGCCGGACCTTCCCGGGCTCGCGGAGCTGTGGGGCACCTCGGTGTTCCAATGCCCGTTCTGCCACGGCTGGGAGATGCGCGACAAGCGGCTGGCCACCATGGCCGCCGGCGAGGAGGCGATGCATTCGGCGCTGATGCTGCGCGGCTGGAGCGACGACGTGGTGCTGCTGACCGACGGGCGCACCGACCTCTCGGACGCCGACAAGAAGGTGCTGGCGGCGGCCGACGTCACCATCGACGACCGCCGCGTCGTCGAATTGCTCAGCGAGAGTGGCCGATTGAGTGCCATTGCGTTCGCCGACGGCGACCGGCTGGCCCGCGACGGGCTGCTCGTCGAGGCGCCCTTGCGACAACGCTCACCGCTGGCCGAGCAGTTGGGCGCCGCATGCACACCCGGCCCGCTGGCCGTCGACACCATCAGCATCGACCCGATCCACCGCACCGAGACGAGCGGCGTGTTCGCCGCCGGCGACGTCTGCACCGAGCAGCCCTATGTCGCGGGTGCGATCGCCGCGGGCTCGAAGGCGGCGATGATCATCGTGCAGAGCCTGCTCGCCGACGAGTTCGCCATGCCCTACCCGCCGATCTGACGCCCGCGGCCGGGCTGGTCCCAGTTCTTCGCCGAAATCTACAGCAGGGCTGCGGATTCGCGACGATCGCAACCCTCACGTCGATTTCGCGGCGCCTATCCGAGCGCCGAGCAGCGCGTCGCACATCACCGGTAGGTCCCGCACCCGGATGCCGCTGGCGTGGTAGACGGCGTTGACGACCGCGGCAGCCGAGCCGACGATGCCGATCTCACCTGCGCCGCGTGACCCCATGGGGTTCGAGTGCTTGTCGGCGTCGTCGAGCCACATCGCCTCGATCGCGGGGACGTCGGCGTGCGAGCTGATGTGGTACGTCGCCAGATCCCGGGTGACGACGTGGCCGAATCGCGGGTCGCGCACGCTCTCCTCGTGCAGCGCCATCGACAGGCCCATCGTCATGCCACCGATCAACTGCGACCGCAGCGTCGCCGGGTTGATCACGCGACCGATCGAGAACACGCCCAGCATTCGTGGCACCCGGATCTCGCCGGTGTAGCGGCTGACCCGCGCCTCGACGAAATGCGCGCCGAACGAATACATTCCGAAGTTCGGCGCGTCTTTGTTCTCCGGCGCCTCGACGGTGGTGGCAACGCCGACGGCTGGATCGTCGCCGTGGTCGTGCCGGAACCGTCGTGCCGCAGCGATGATCGCGCGGCCCCACGAGCTGATCCCCGACGAGCCACCCTCCACCGACGCGGCCGGCAGGTCGGTGTCGCCGATCTGCAGGTCGACCGCGGCCAGCTCGCAACCGAGTGCGTCGGCCGCGATCTGCGAGAGCGCCGTCCACGTGCCGGTGCCGATGTCGACCGCACCGATCGCGACGGTGTAGCGGCTCGGCGCGACGCACTCGATGCGGGCGCTGTTGCCGGGCTGGATCATCGCCGGGTACACCGCCGACGCCACACCCGTGCCGACCATCCACTCACCCTCGCAACGGGTTCCGGGCTGCGGGTCGCGCGACGCCCAGTCGAACCGTTCCGCGCCGATCTGCAGGCATTCGACAAGGCGGCGGTTCGACCACGAATTGCCGGTCTCGGGGTCGACGTCGGGCTCGTTTCGGATCCGCAGCTCGATCGGGTCGAGGCCGCACGCGACGGCCAACTCGTCCATCGCGACCTCCAGCGCGAACATGCCCGGGCACTCACCGGGTGCGCGCATCCAGAACGGGACCGGCACATCGAGCGCCGCCAACCGGTGCGAGGTGTTGCGGTTCGGGCCGGCGTACATCATGCGCGTCGGCGCCGCGGCTTGTTCGGCGAACTCCTTGACGGTCGCGGTCTGGGTCACGACCTCATGGCTGATCGACGTCAGGGTCCCGTCACGGTCCGCACCGAGGCGCAGCCGGTGAATGGTCGGTGTGCGATACCCGACGACGTCGAACATCTGCTGACGGGTGACGGCGAGCTTCACCGGTCGACCCGGAACTCGTTGCGCGGCCATCACGGCGAGCACGTTGTGCGAGTGCGGTGCTCCTTGGAGCCGAACCCGCCGCCGACGTTCTTCGCAATCACCCGCACCTGTTCGGGCTCGAGCCCGAATGTCGTCGCGATCTCCTTGCGGACCACGTGGACGCCCTGGGTCGAGTCCCATAGGGTCAGCGCATCGTTGTCCCACAGGGCGATACAGGCGTGCGGCTCCATCGGGTTGTTGTGCTGGTGCGGCGTGGTGTAAGTCTGATCGACGACGACCGCTGTGTCCCGCAGCGCGGCCTCGACATCGCCCTCGGAGGTGTCGGTCGGATAGCCGGCGTTGACCTGTTTGGGTGCGTACAGCTTCGGATGGTCGGCGCGCAGCTCGACGTCATGGGATCCTGCGTTGTACTCGACGCGCACGAGTGCCGCTGCCTGGCGGGCGGTTTCGGCGCTCTCGGCGACCACTGCGCCGATTAGCTGGTTGCGGTAGTGCACCTCGGGGTCCTGCAGGACGGCGAGGTCGCCGTTGGAGGTGTCGGCGAGGCGGGGCGCGTCGAAGACGGTGAACACGGTGAGGACACCGTCGAGCGCCTTGGCGGCGGAGGTGTCCATCGCGCTGATCCGGCCGTTGGCTATGGTGGCCTGGACCGGATGCAGATATGCGGCGTTCTCGACGGCGTACTCGTAGGCGTAGTCCGCGAGGCCGGTGACCTTGGCGGGCCCGTCGAGGCGGGCGACGGGAGTGCCGATGACGCGAGCCTCCAACGCGGTCATCGCTGCTCGCTCAGCTCGGTGAGGGTGGCGATGATCGCGCGGCGGGTGAGCTCGACCTTGAATTCGTTGCCGGGCAACGGTTGCGCCTCTTCGAGTTCGGCGTCCCCGGCGCGGCGGAACGTGTCCTCGGTGGCCGGCGCGCCGACGAGGACCCGTTCGGCGCGGTGGGCGCGCCACGGTTTGTGGGCGACGCCGCCGAGCGCGATGCGGGCGCCGGTGATGGTGTCGTCGTCGACGACGAGTTCGGCGGCCACCGACGTCAATGCGAACGCGTACGAGGCACGGTCGCGTACCTTGCGGTACGTCGAACGGGCACCGTCGGGCGGCACGGGAATTTCGACCGTGGTGATCAGCGCGCCGGGCGGTAGCTCGGTGTCGCGGTCGGGGCGGTCCCCGGGCAGTCGGTGGAACTCGGTGAGCGGCAGTCGGTGTTCGCCGTCGGCGTCCTGGAAGACCACGACGGTGTCGAGCGCGGCCATCGCGACCGCCATGTCCGACGGATGCACGGCCACACAGTGTTCCGAGGCGCCAAGGATCGCGTGGTAGCGGACGTACCCGCCGATCGCCGAGCAGCCCTCGCCGGGTGTGCGTTTATTGCAGGGCGTGGTGACGTCCTGGAAGTAGACGCATCGAGTGCGCTGCAACAGGTTTCCCGCGGTGGTCGCGAGGTTGCGAAGCTGACCGGACGCCGCCGACAGCAGTGCGCGGGCGAGCACGGGGTAGCGGCTGCGGACCACCGGGTGGGCGGCGAGGTCGCTGTTGCGGACGTCGGCGCCGACGCGCAGCGAGCCGTCGGGCAACTGGTCGACGTCGGTGAGGGGTAGGTGGCCCACGTCGACGACGAGCGTCGGCTCGACGATGCCGAGCTTCATGTGGTCGACCAGGTTCGTGCCGCCTGCGAGGAACACGGCGTCGGGGCGGTCGGCGACGGCGGTGACCGCATCCTGGACGCTGGTCGCGCGGTGGTAATCGAACGGGATCATCGCGCGGCCTGGCTGATGGCGGCGACGATGTTCGGGTAGGCGGCGCAGCGGCAGAGGTTGCCGCTCATGCGCTCGCGGATTTCGGCGTCGGAGAGTTCGGGCGGTTGCTCGATATCCTCCGTGACGTGGCTGGGGGCGCCGGACTTGACCTCGTCGAGCATGCCGATGGCCGAGCAGATCTGACCGGGCGTGCAGTAGCCGCATTGGAAGCCGTCATGGTCGAGGAAGGCCTGGGCGATGGGGTGCAGCGCGTCGGCATCTCCGAGGCCCGCGGCGGTGACGATCTCGACACCGTCGTGGGCGACCGCGAACGCCAGGCAGGTGGTGGCGCGGCGGCCGTCGAGCAGAACCGTGCAGGAGCCGCATTGACCGTGGTCGCAGCCGTTTTTGGGGGCGGTCACGCCGAGGTGTTCGCGCAGCAGGTCGAGCAAAGTCGTGCGGTTGTCGACGGTCAGCGAGTGTCGGGCGCCGTCGACGGACACGGTGATGTCGGTGAAGTGGGCTGACTCCATCGTTGGCAGGTACCCGTGTCGGGCTTCGCGAAACCGGGAGTTGTGCCGACGAGCTTGACTCGGGTGCTGCGGGCAAATGGGTTAACGATCGGCCGGGCCGAGGCTCTGGTCGGCTTTCGTCGCGCTCGAATGGCCTTAACCCTCGTGCAGCTTCTCCTCGAGGATCTTGTCCAGTTCGTCTATGAAGCTGCGGTGCTGGTCGTGGAAGTAGCGATGGTGATGCTCCGTTGCAGGCGGACACGTCCACAGGTGTTCCGGGCCGTAGGTCACTTCACCGTCGGTCCAGGTGCCGACCGCCATGTGGTCACACGGGAGGCGGTACATGACACCGCCTTCGGCGTTCGTGACCCAGTGGACGTCTTCTTCCCCGAAGATCTCACCACACTCTGGGCAGTTCACCCCGTCCATATCCCAGACCACGCTCCTTTGCAGATGCCTGAGTCTTGCGTTCGCCGGAGACCCGCGACTAGGGACGAAAGACCCTGGTCGTTATCCGACAGTCACAAGCCGGCGATCATCGGCACGGACAATGACAGTATGACCGCGCAGAAGTGGAATCTGGACCAGTTCGACGGCCGCCTGGAAATCCGCACCGGCGTCGAAGGCCGGGCCGCGAAGATGGGCCACCGGTTGACCATCGCCATGAACACCTGGCACGCCACCGTCGAATGGTCCGACGGTGAACCGACCAAGGTGACGCTCACCGTCGATGTGGATTCGTTCGAGGTGCTCAGCGGTGAGGGAGGCGTGACACCGCTGACGGGTCCTGAGAAGGGGCTCGTGCGGTCGAATGCCTTGAAAGTGCTGGATGCGAAGCGGTTTCCGCAAATCGTGTTCGAGACGAGCAACGTCGAGAAGACCAGCGACGGATACCGTCTCGCCGGGACGCTGCAGATTCACGGTCAGGGGCGTGAGCAGTGTGTCGACGTGCGCGTACAGGAAGTCAATGAGGTGTGGCGGATCTCATCCGAAGTAGACGTGCGGCACTCTGACTTCGGTCTCAAGCCGTATTCGATGCTGATGGGCTCGATGAAGGTCGCCGACCCCGTGTCGGTGGTATTCACCGCCAAACGAAACAAACGGTAACCTGGCCGCTGAGGAAATCGCCTGTGCTGCTGCGACATCGGAGGCGCCGCGATACCCGCTGCGGGGAGCGGGTTACTCAAGACGGCCTTGCGGGAACACCATTGGTTGCTGCGCTGATGTCGAGAAGAGAAAGGATCGCATGTGAGCTCCCCGAACGGCGGTTCCCGTCTGGGCACGCGATTCGGGCCGTATGAGCTGAAGTCTCTGATCGGCGTCGGCGGCATGGGCGAGGTGTACCGCGCATACGACACCGCAAAGGAACGGACGGTGGCGATCAAGCTGCTACGTCCTGATATGGCGGCAGACCCGAACTTTCAGGAACGCTTTCGACGCGAGTCGCGCGTCGCCGCCCGCCTGCAGGAACCGCACGTCATCCCGGTGCACGACTTCGGCGACATCGACGGCGTGCTCTACATCGACATGCGCCTCGTCGAAGGGGCCAGCCTCAAGGAGTTACTGAGGACGGACGGCCCGCTGCCGGCGACGCGCGTCGTGTCGATCATCACCCAGGTCGCGGCGGCGCTGGACGCGGCGCATGCCAACGGACTGGTGCACCGCGACATCAAGCCCGAAAACGTGCTGCTGACCACCGACGACTTCGCGTATCTCGTCGACTTCGGCATCGCACACGGCAGGGGCGAAGCGACGGTGACCAAGACCGGGCTGGTGATCGGCTCGTGTGCCTACATGGCGCCGGAGCGCATCAGCGGCGAGCGCGGCGGGCCCGCCTCCGACATCTACTCGCTCACCTGCCTGCTCTATGAATGCCTGACCGGCCGGGCGCCGTATGACTCCGGTGACCTGCGGGAAGTCATGGGCGCGCACATGTTCTCGCCGCCGCCGCGGCCGAGCATCATGCGGCGGGGCATCGGCCGGGCGTTCGACGAGGTCGTTGCGCGGGGGATGGCCAAGAAACCCTCCGACAGGTTCGCGACGGCCGGCAAGCTGGCCAAGGCGGCCGCCGCCGCAACGGAGCAGGCCCCGGTCGCGGCGCCGCCCGTCGCGCCCGCGTCACAGCAGGCGCCGTCGACGCGGCAGTTCTCGGCGGTCGACCCGAACCCGGCGCGCACCGGCTATCAACCGGCATACGCGCCGCTGCCGCCACCACCGCCGAACCGCAAGCCGCGGTTCGGCCCGGCGCAGGTCGGGCTGGTCGTGGCGACGATCGTGCTGTTCACCGCGGCGCTGGTGCTGGCGCTGGTGTTGGCGTTCGGCAACAACGGCGGTGGTTCGGCGCCGCAGACCCCAATGGCGGTGCCGCCGTCGACAACGACGGACACGACGACCACGACACCGGCGACCACCACTACACCAACGACCAGTCCGACGACGACCAGTCCGACGCCGACGACCAGCGGGCCGCCGATCGCGGGCGTGTCGGGGACCGACTCGCAGGGGTTCGTCGGGCACACGGCGCGCTGCGATGCCGGCAGCACCCCGGCGGCGGTGATCAGGACGGCCCAGTCGCTGGCGGTGATCTGCGAGATGGGCGCGGGCAGCTATCAGTACCGCGGGGAGCGGCTGAGCGACGGTGCCAACGTGCAACTCAACAACGCACAACCCGTCGGCGGCGGGTTCGTCGCCACCAACCCGGCCGACGGCGCGCGGTACGACGTGCAACCCGGAATGTTGACGATCTCGAGCAGCGGGAAGATCGACTCGGCGGAACCGGCGCTGGAGTACGGCTCGGCGGACCGCTGACTGGTGATTTCGGTGCCTTATCGATCGCTCGGCGACCATTTACGCACCGAAACCGCCGCTGATCGGCTACCGTGCGGCGAGAAACACGTCGCGGATCGGGGGAACCCACCATGGACAACCGCAAGTACAACCGCGCGGGTGGACAGGCGCGCGCGCGGGAGGTCGAAGAAGACACCCGCCGGTTACGGGAGTTCGACACGTTCGCGAAGTTCTCCGACGAAGACCTCAAGCATCTGGCTCAAGCGGCCCATCGCACCTCGACGTCGGGGCCGTGGCCACTGATCCGGGAGAAGACTCCGTCGGACGCCTGCTACATCCTGCTCGAGGGTGAGGTCGGGGTGTACGTCGGCCACGACCGCATCGCCGTGGTCGGCCCCGGTGAGGTGATCGGCGAATCGGTACTGCGTCGCGGTGCGCTGCGCAACGCGACAGTGACGACGACAGGCCGGGCCGAGGTGCTGCACATCGCGCGTGACGACCTCGACCGCCTGCTCGAGGAGATACCGGCGCTGCGCGAGGCGATGGACGCGACGGTCGCCCGCCACACCCCGCAAGCCACCGAACCGAGCTGACCTGGCGTAACCGCGCTCGTGGTTTGACGTGGGTGTAAACCCGGGTACGTGCACGGAATGGAACGGCTGAGCGCGTTCGACGCCAGTATGTTGTACAGCGAATCATCCAGCGTGCCATTGCATGTGTGCTCGATCGCCTGCCTGGACACGTCCACGATTCCCGGCGGCTACAGCTTCGAGCGAGTTCGCGACCAACTGGCATCGCGGCTGAAGGCGCTGCCGGAGTTACGGGCGAAGCTCGCGAACAGCCCGCTCAATCTCGATCACCCCGTGTGGGTCGAAGACGACGACCCGGATCTGTCCTACCATCTGCGCCGCAGCGCGCTGCCGGCACCGGGCGGGCGCGCCGAACTGGTGGAGATGTGCGGACGGATCGCGTCGTCTCCGCTGGACCGCAGCAAGCCGCTGTGGGAGATGTGGGTGATCGAAGGCATCGCCGAAACCAATCCACATGACGCGGGTGACATCGCGCTGATGATCAAGGTGCACCACGCCGCGGTGGACGGGGTGTCGGCGGCCAACCTCATCAGCAAGCTCTGCGACACCGAGCCCGGCGCCCCGTCTCCCGAACCGGTCGCCGGGCCCGGCGGAGCCAAGCCGTTCGAGATCGCCGTCGGGGGCCTGATGCGGTCATTGGCCCGTCCGCTGGAACTGGCGAGGGCCGTGCCCGCGACGATGTCGACGATCGCGAGCACCCTGAGCCGCGCCCGCAGCGGTAAAACCATGGCCGCACCCTTCAAGGCACCGGCGACGGTGTTCAACGCCGAGATCACCGCCGACCGCACCATCGCACTGGCACAGCTGGAGTTGGATGACGTCAAGCGTGTGAAGGACGCGTTCGACGTCAAGGTCAACGACGTGGTGATGGCGTTGTGCGCCGGCGCGCTGCGTGAGTACCTGCACAAGCGTGGAGAGTTGCCGGACAAGCCGCTCGTGGCGGTGGTCCCGGCGTCGGTGCACGACAAATCCGATCGGCCGGGCCGCAACCAGCTCTCCGGCTTCTTCTGCAACCTGCAGACCCACATCGAGGATCCTGTCGAGCGGCTGCGCGTCATCGCCGAATCTAGTTCGCACGCAAAGGATCACAGCTCCGCTATCGCCCCGACGCTGCTAGCTGACGTGACTCAGGCGCTGCCGCCCCCGTTGTTCGGTGTGGCGCTGGAGGTGATGTCGCACAGCCCGCTGAAGCACACCCCGATCCACAACGTCGTCATCTCGAATGTGGCTGGACCGCAGACCGAGTTGTATGCGATGGGCGCCGAGTTGAAGGCGCTGTATCCGCTCGGGCCGATCTTCCACGGGTCGGGGCTCAACATCACGGTGCTGTCGTTGAGCGGCAAGCTGAACATCGGGATCATCTCGTGCCGCAAGCTGGTGGGCGATCTCTGGGATCTGGCCGACCGCTTCGAAGCCGAGTTGGAGGAGTTGCTGGCCTATTGCTGATCGTCAGCAGGGCGCTTTGATCTCGAAGGGCATCGTCCGCGACTTCCCGGGGTGGCGCCGGTCGCTCCCGACGACGGTGCCCGAGACGGTGTAGACGCTGCCCCGGGCGGTGGCGTCGGCTTTACTGGCGTCGCCGCCGAAGGCGCCGTTGATGTCGTTGACGTTCTCGATGGTGACGGTCCGGACGATCGGCTCGGTGCCGCCGAGTTCCAAGAAGACCTGGGCGCTGCCCGGCTCCGCCTTCGCGTCGATCATCATGGACCATTCGTGCTGTGTGCACTCAACGGATCGGGTTTTCAGCGTCGTGCCGTCGATGGTGATGTGGCCGGATTGCGGGGGTTCCTCGGAGGGCGTCGGTCCGGTGAGCCCGCATCCGGAGACGACGGCTACCAACGCCGTCAGGCCGCTGAACCGGAACCGCATGGAACACCTCCGCCCTGACTTGGGCAGGCTACCCCGATCGCGTATTGCGTAGGGCAGTCGTGCTGAAAAAGCCTCGCGCTGGCCCGGTACTCATGCAGGCGAGGTTTCTTCGAGCGGTCGTCGAGGTATCCGACCGAAACCGGACCGAACGCGAGCCGAAGGAGCAGACCGTGAGCGCAACAGACAAGGCGAAGAACAAGGCCGAGGATCTCGGCGGCAAGGCGAAGGAAGCCGTCGGCAACCTGACCGGTGATGAGCAGGCCCGCGACGAGGGCCGGGGCGACCAGGCCAAATCCAACATCAAAGACGCCGGCGAGAAGGTCAAGGACGCCTTCAAGAAGTAAGCACTTTCGGTCGGTTCAGTCGTAGATGACGGCCAATCCCCGGCGCTGCAGGTCGGCCAAGGCGTCACGCATGGCCGCAAGCTGCTCGGGGGAATGCCCGACCCAGTCGGTGACCTCGCCGGCGATTCTGACGGGCCTGCGCGTTCGGTAGGACCGCGTGGGATTTCCGGGGAGCTTCTTGTCGGTGACGTTCGGGTCGTCCTCCACGGCGCCTTCTGGTTCCACGATGTAGATGCGGCCCCGTCCCTCGCCCACGGCCAGTTCGGCCCCCCACGCGGCGGCGTCCAACGTCTGGGTCACGTAGACGTGGTTCGAGATGCGCCCGTCCTCGAAGTTCGACCGGCGCCCGGGCACCAACAGGTCGCCCACCGACAGGTCGGCCTTGGTGCCGTGCAGGAAGGCGCCGGATTCGTGGACTTCGAACGGTTCTGGCGTACTCGGCACGATGGTCCTCCGTCTGTTGCGGTCGAGGTCGGACGATTGTGCAACACGTCAGGGGGCTTGCCGCAAGCCCCGCTCCGGGTCGTACAGTGAGAGCGGGAAGACGTTCGCTAGGTCTTGTCCGAATCCAGCTGGGATCGCAGAAAGACGAGTACCTCGTCCGCGGTGGCGAAACCCCCGAGATGGCTTTCCTGGTGGCGGAGAACGAGTTCCGCGGACGGTAGGAGATCGATCGCGGCTTTGGCATCCCGTAGCGGCACGATGTTGTCCGCGTCGCCGTGCCACCACCGCACCGGTGCGCTCACATCGGCGAGCCGAAACCCCCAGTCGCGGCCGAACAGTCGGGCGTCGTCGACGATCGCCTGAAAACGGCCCTTGGACACCAGTATCAGGTCGTCGATGAACATGCCCTCCATCTCGGGATCCTTCAGCACCCGCCGGTCACCTTCGGGGACGAGGCTGGCGTAGGCCTGGCAGACATAGTGCGCGAGTGGTAATGCCGGCAGCAGCAACCCGTTGACGGTTTCGGCTATGGGCCGGCGGAGTCCGTGCAGAACCGGCGCGAAACGGCGGGCCAGTTCGATGGCGCCCGTGGCGAGGGCGTCCGGTCCGACCGATGGAACGATGCCGCCGAGTACGGCCACCGCCGCGACCCTGCCGGCAAGGGGTGAGACGGCAGCGCACGCCAGTGCGTACGGTCCGCCGCCCGACAGCCCTGCGACCGCGAGGCGTTCGGCGCCGAGTGCGTCGGCGACGTGCGTCATGTCCGAGGCCCAGTCCGCGATCGACCGGTAGGGGTGCGGGTCGGACAGGCCGGTGCCGGGTCGGGCGACGTTCACGACGCGCAGGTTCAGCTTTTCGGCGGCGCGGCGGCCGATCAGCGGGAACTGGCGCCGACCGCCGGGTGTGCCGTGAAACCACAGCACCGGATCGCCCCCCGGGTCGCCGAACTCGGCAAAGCCGAGGCGGCGTCCACTCGGCAGGTAGAAGCGTCCCTCGGCGCGTGGCTTCTCGACGCGAGGTACTCGAACCGGGTGTCGGATCAGGTTGACCATTTCGACTGGATCGTAAGCGCGCGAGGCCGGCCCATGGTCAGAATCAATCGAAACCGGCCACTCGGCAACGCTTGTCAGTCTGGCGGACCCTCGGGTTCGCCGGTGGCGAAATCGAATTCGGACATGGTCGATCTGGTTTGTCGCTCGGGATACGTCTCGTGATGGTATGGGCGGTCGGAATTCAACTCCCAGGGAAACGGCATAGCTCTCCATTGGCGTCGGCAACAGCGCAAAACGCTACGCAACGTTGCGCGGTGTCGGGTAACTATCCGGTGTGGGATGCATTGCGACTGGGGCACATCAAGATCGGTGACCTCATCCGTCCCGACGCTCGAAGTGTTGGTAGTCCTTCGGCGTTCGCCAGTCGCCGCCCCAGCGCCAGCCGCGTTCGGTGAAGATCCGCACCGCGGGGTCCCCGTCGTGCAGCAGGCCCGGGTCGATGCGGTTGCGGTCGAGGTAAGGCCCGGCGTTGGCGGGCTGGAATGCGCCCGTGCTGTCGATGTAGGGGTTCAGAAGGGGGTTGATGTCGATGGCCTGGCCGTAGGCGTGCAGGGACCAGCTGCCGGTGCCCGGGATGTCGCGGCAGTTGAACGCCGAGGTGTTGTTGTCCCGCATGGACAACTCGTCGTCGGCGCCCGGGTAGTGGTCGGGCGTGCGCATCTTCTCGATGGGGTAGCGCGCTTGGCGCAGTTGCTCGAAGATCTCGATGACCTCAGGCACCAGGTCTTCGTGCACGATCAGTTCCCCGCGGTGGGTCTGCAGGTCCATTCCGAGGTAGTCGATCTCGACTCGCCGCAGTTGCGCCGGCTCCAAAGGGCAACCGGGCCGCCAACTTTCACCCAGCTCTGCGGCGGTGACGGGTAGGACCTGGGCGGGTGCGGGCGATGGGCTGGTGGGTGGCGGCGTAGGTGCGGCGATGGCCGGCGGTGGAGTGGTGGTGCTCGGTGAGGCGGGTGCGGACGGCGGAGTCGGGGAGGCACACTGCACGAGGAGTGCGCCGGCTGCCGTGACGGCCGCCAGCCTGGCGACGACGGCCACCCGACGACCGCTGTGCCCGACCATCGCCGGATCGTACTGCGTTCTGCGGCGGCTCACTTCGCCAACCACGGCTGCCGGTGCTACCTGCCGAACAGCGCCGCCACGACCTCCCGCGACGGCACCCCGGCGGTGGTGAGCGTGATGCTGTGCCGTCCGATCGGCACATGCACCAGCGGACCCGTCGGCTCACCGTCGAGCAACACCGCTGTGCCGGGTGGTAGCCCGGCGAGGGTGACGCGCGCGACGGTGTCGGTCGACACGTCGATGCTCGACGCGGCCAGCGTCGCGAGCCCGGCCCGGGCGACGTCGAGGGTCACCTGCGCTACCGCCGTGAGCTTGAGCGTCAGGAACGGCATCGGCTCGACGGCCGAGCCCGTGCGCCACTGGAGTTCGGTGTATAGGCCGGGTTCGTCGAGATCCGGTTCGATGCCGCGGCGGCGCCTGATGGTTCGCGACGGATCCGGACGCGCATACGACCGCGCGTCGACCGATGCGAGCGCCCCGCGTCTGCCGGTCAGGGTCGGATCGGCCAGCAGGTTCGACAACCACCAAACGCGGTGCGGCCCAATGCCGAGGTCGGGCCGTACCAGCTCGGGATACCAGGAGAACGTGATGTGCCCGGGGTCGCCCTGACGCGGGTCGGTGCGCATGTGCGAGATGGGGTCGTCGAACTCGTCCTCGAGCGCCCACGAGATGTGGTCCTCGAAGGGGTAGACGGTGAACCGGTAGCGGTAGCCCAGCCGGTCCAGTTCGAGCACCTGCGACAGCACCGAGGTGATCGGCACCAGTCCGTCGAGCACGCCGTGGGCGATCACGAACGGCAGCCACCGTCCGTTGGGTAGCAGCTCCCAGGTGTCACCCTCGCGCGCACAGTGCGAGTTCGGGTCGAGGTCACCGGGGATCTCGACGTTGGGCAGCAGCCGCACCCCGCAGACGGGCGGCCCGGCCAGCACGACGGCCTGGGCGAACACCTGCGGGTAGGTCAGCCCGAGCTTGTACGCGGCGTAGCCGCCCATCGAGTAGCCGGCGATCACCGTGCGGTCGGGATCGGCGCCGAGTTGTTCGGATACGCGAGCCCACACTTCCCACACGTCGAGCTCGCCTTCGTCGAAGTACCAGCACGACGGTCCGCGGGCCAGCGGCGTCACCACCACGGACTCGCGGTCCTCGCACACCTGGCGCAGCAGGCGCGGGTCGATCGCGGCGAACTGGTTCTGTCCCAGGGCAAGTGAGTGCAGCAGCAACGTCAGCGGCAGTTTGCGTCCGGGTGCGTAGGTCGACGGCAGGCACACCGAGTAGGGCTGCACGCGACCCAGGAACTGCGGCTCGGTGTCGAGGATGTTCGTCGGGGCGACGCCCTGACCGAGTTCGATCGACGAGACGTACCACCGGGTGGAGGTGCCTTTGACGACCGGCTCCTCGGTGGTGAGACCGGCGGCCAGTTGGTCCCACCGGACGGCCAGCGAGAACTCGCCGACGTCACCGTCGGACAGCGCCGCCGCCTGCGCCTCGTCGGACCAGAAGTTCAGGTGAGCCTTCTCCTGCTGATGCGTGCGGAAGGCGACGTTGTACACGTTCGGCTGCCCGGGCAGCGCACCGCGGCCGGCCGGAATGTCAGCGAAGCCGTCACCTCTGTCGTTGGCCAGCCCGGAGGCGAGCCGGACCGTCCAGGTGCCGCTGGGTTCGATGAGCTCACGCGGCACCCTGGCGAGGAAGGAGCGCGAGCGCATGTCGACCTCGTACTCCACGGGCGCGAACGAGTCCGCCGCGAGGTCGAACACCCACGCGCCCCGCACCGAGATCAGCAGCGCCGAGTCGATGCCGGCCGAGGTGACGCCGGCTCCGGCGGGCCACTCGTCGGTGGGCGCTTGGCCGCGGTCGGTGTCGAAGGTGAACAGCGCGATGGGGATCGTCGGGTCGAGCAGCGTGTTCCAGTCGACCCGCCACCAGGTGTGCGTGTCGCTGAGCCCGATGGCGACGCGGAAGATGTCGGCGCCGTTGCGAGCCGCCGGCCCGTCGGGGTAGACGTAGGTGCCGCGCGGGGGTGCCAGCCCGCCGGTCGGGATGTCGACGAGGACGCCGGTCGCGCCGTGGTCGTCGTAGAGAAAGTCGGTCCAGAACAGGGCGCCGCCGGCGTAGCGACCCGTGCCGCAGGTGCGCGGAAAGTCCTCGCCGAACGGCCATCCTTGCGGCGCGGGCAGCCTCGGCTCCGGCTGCAGCGCGGCCGGCGGCACACCCTCGGGCATCCCGTTGATGGCCTTGAGGTCCGACGGCGGCGCGGACGCCTGCGGCGTGACGGCTCGCATGACCGTATCGGCGACTCCGAGTCCGATCTTGAAGGGCAGCAGGGCCAGGTCGAAAAGCGACATGGCTTCAACCTATGGGCAGGAAAGGTTTTCGCGTGGCGATTCGTGCGAGAGGCGGTCCACCAACCTGATCTCTACACACCGACTGGCGCGGCCGGTACCGGTAGCCGGGGCGGGAACTCGGCACCCGATCTCACCAGCTCGCGATAGTCGTGCACCCGTCCAGGAATCGTGCCCAGGACGGCTATGGTGCGCCCGCTGCGTCCGTACGCGGCGACGAACCTCCACTCGTCCGGATCGCCCTCGACGATATCGACGGAGTCGTAATCGCTTGGCAGGCCGAGCATCTGAAGTTTCACGTCGTACTGGTCGGACCAGAAGTACGGCACCTCGTCATAGCTGTCGGCGTGCTGCGGGCCGGCCAACAGGGTCCGCGCTGCCGCCTCGCCCTGGCGGTTCGAGTTGTCCCAGTGCTCGATACGCAGGTGTCGCTGGTACAGGGGGTGCCACCACCGTGCGACATCGCCGGCGGCCACGACGTCGCTGACCCCTTCGGCCGCACCGGTGGCATCGCAGAGCACGCCGTCGTCGACGCGCACGCTTGAACCGTTCAGCCACTCGGTGGCTGGGTGGACACCCAGGCCGATGACGACGAGATCGGCGGCGATCTTTGAGCCGTCCGTCAATCGAACCGCCTTCACGCGACGCTTACCGACGAAGCTCTGGACGCCGACGTCGGCTCGGAGGTCGACCCCGTGCCGGCGGTGCAGGTCCGCCCACCGGGGTGCCAACTCCTTTCCCAGCGCGGACCGCAAGGGATCTGAACCCCGTTGTATCAGAGTTACTTTCAGCCCCAGCGACCGGCAGCTCGCAGCCACCTCGACCCCGATGAAGCCGCCGCCCACCACTACGACGCGGGGGCGTGAGGCGAGGCGTTTCCGGATCGCGAGGCAGTCGTCAACCGTACGCAACACGAACACCCCGTCGGGCACCGGACCGCCCGGCCATTCCCGGGCGACGGCACCGCTGGCGATCACCAGCCCGTCGAACCGCAGCGACAGATCCCGATCGCCGTCCCGGACGTGAACGATGCGCGCCCCCTCGTCCAAGCCGACCGCCGATGCCCCGCGCAGCATCCTGGCGTCGAGGTCGAACCGTGGTGCCATGTCGATGCCGGCCCGATAAATCTCGCCGGTCAGCAGTTTCTTCGAAAGCGGTGGCCGATGGTAGGGCGCATGGCGTTCGTCGCCCACGATCGTCAGCGCACCGTCAAAGCCGTCCTGCCGCAGGGTTTCCGCCGCTCGGACCCCGGCGACCCCGGCCCCGACGACGAGCACGTCTCGCAGTTCTCGTTCTGTCGGCATCGGGGTTCAGTCCTTCACCACGATCGCGCGGGTGGGGCAGGACACCTCCGCGCCCTTCAACTTCTCCCGAAGCTCCTCGGCCGGGGACTCTTGAAGCACGTGCAGGCCGTCCTCCCGCACGTCGAACACTTCACGGCAGATGCTCATGCAGACGCCGTTGCCGTCGCACGTATCGAGGTCCACCACGACCTTCATCGCGCCTGCGCCCTTTCCTCCGCCGGTTCAGTGGCGCCGCTTCGACTCGGGGATCCGGCGCGTTCGCGGGCGGCGCGGGCTGCCGGCGAGTGCTCCAGATAGTCGATTGCCATCTGCGTGTTCGCTTCGGTGCTGGGATGGTGGCTCGGCCGCATGTAACGGAGGGGGACCGTCACGAGGATGTTCCACGGGCCCGGCAGCTTGTATTCGCGGGCCGCGCGCAGCCAGTCTCGAAACCGCCACTTCTGGTTGAGGGAGGGGTCGTGATCCATCAGATAGCGCGCCCCGGCGATCCACCAGCCGACGAACAGCGGGGCGGTGATCAACATGGACGTCGCGCGAATCCAGTAGCTGCCGCAGACATGCTGATACACGTCGAACACCAGCGAGCGGTGCTCGACCTCCTCTGCACCGTGCCACCGCAGCAGGTCCAGCATTACCGGGTCGGCACGCGCGTAGTCGAGACCGCGGTTCTGCAGCACCCACTGTCCCAGCACCGCGGTGAAGTGCTCGAGTGCCGCGACGTCGGCAAGCCGGCGGTAAAGCCACCACCGCTTGAGCGGCGGCGGGAAGAACTTCGGCGGGTCGCCCAGCGTTCTCGACAACGACTTGCCGAGCCGGTCGGTGTAGGGCTTGGTGTCGATTCCCTGTTCGGCCAGGTGATCCAGCACCACTTGATGCGCCCATGCGTGCCACGACTCCTGCTGGATGAACGGTTTGATGGACGCTTCGAGTTCGGGGTCGTCGACCAGGGACGACGCTTCCAGGACCGCCTTGATGAAGTGTCGTTCACCCTCGGGCAGGAGCAGATGCAAGACATTCATCATGTGCGTGGCGAATGGATCGCCGGGGACCCAGTGAACCGGCGTCTCCGACCAGTCGAATCGGACCATCCGGCGATACTTCGGGTATCCGTCGTGGTGCAGTGCGACTTCGGGCATCGAGACCTCTTCCGCCAACCGACAGAGCGCCGCCGGTTCCTTCTTCCGTGACGGGCCCAGTCGACGCTGGCAGGAACGCGCGCTGGGCGACCGTCCATCAGGTCGCGTACCCAACCGGGCCGCGCGGTATTCGCGCCGGCGGCAGCGGTTTCGCTGTGGGTTGGCTGTGTGCCGGGCGCTACTCGGCGAGCAGGTTCACGGCACGGGCGAAGACGGCGGGCACTGACGCCGCCGCCGGCACCAACCGTGAGCGAACCGGCGGGAACGCGGTGGCGCGCACCAGCCCCGCGGTGAGCATCCGGTAGCGACGCGACATGCTCCGCCACCGCCGCTCGTAGTCGGCGGGCCGGTCCGCGGCGATGCAGTCCACCAGCAGTTCGGCGGCGCCGAACGCGATACCCAGTCCCTCGCCGGTCAGCGCGTCGACGTAGCCGGCGGCGTCACCGACCAACAGCACCCGCCCGGCCACCCGCTGCCGCACACTCTGCCGCAACGGCCCGGCCGCCCGTTCGGGTCCGTGAGCGTGTGCGGTCACGCGTTCGCGGAGCGCGGGAAACGACTCGAGATGGTGGTCGAACCCGCCCCGCCGCGCGGTGAGGATCGCGACGCCCACGCAGTCCTCGGCGACCGGCGTTACGTAGGCCTCGCCGTCGTCGGACCAATACACCTCGACGCAGTCGCTCCACGGCGCCACCGCGTAATGCCGGCGGATGCCCCACCGCCGCGGTCCCGAACGGCAGCCGGCCAGCCCGAGCGACGCTCGGATCGGCGAGTGCAGTCCGTCCGCAGCGGCCAGATAACGCGCGCGAAAACCGTTGGCTCGCACCGATTCGCCATCTTGGTAAACGGTGCCGACGTCTCCGGTCTCGATATGAATCCCGGCCGTCGACGCCGCCTCCCACAGCGCGACATGCAACGCCGTGCGGCGGACGCCAAGGCCCGCCCCGCCGCGGAACCGCCCGGTGACCCGGCACCGCCCGTCGCTGTAGGTGATTCCCACGAACGGCCGTCCCGCGGGATCGACACCAAGCCCCTGTAGCTGACGCAGCGTGTGCGGCATCAGCCCCTCGCCGCACGCCTTGTCGACGGGCGCCGGCCGCCGCTCGACGACCACCACCTCGAGCCCGGCCCGAGCGCCGTGGATGGCGGTGGCCAGACCCGCCGGTCCGCCGCCCGCCACCAGCAGGTCGATCATCGGAGGGCGCCCAGCGCCGCATTCTCCACCCGGATACGCGTCCGCAGCAGCGCCGTGTTGAGCACCGTGAACACCGCCGCGGTGACCCAGGCGGTATGCACCAGCGGTAGCGCCAACCCCTCGATGGCGACCGCGACGTAGTTCGGGTGCGGGACATAGCGATACGGCCCGCGGGTGATCTTGGTCGCATCTGGGATCACGACGACGCGGGTGTTCCACTGCCGGCCGAGTGTGGCGATGCACCACCACCGCAACCCCTGGGCGGCCAACACGAGCGCGAGCATCGGCCAGCCCAACGCCGGTACGAACGGCCGAAACGACGCTTCCACCAGGCAGCCCGCCAGCAACCCCGTGTGCAGGACGACCATGGCGGGATAGTGGCCGGTTCCAGACTCCACACCACCGTGCTCCCGACTCCACGTCGAATTACACCGCGACACAACGAGTTCGGCGAGCCGTTCGACGGCCACCGCGGCGATCAACAACCCGTACCAGAGCATCGTCAGCGCCAGCGCAGCAGCACCAGCTCCGCGCAGAAGCCCGGCCCCATCGCCATCATCAACCCCGGCGTGCCGGCGGGGGACGGCTTGGCGCGGGCGTCGCGCAAGATGTGCAGCACCGACGACGACGACACGTTGCCGATCTCGGCCAGTGAGCGCCACGACAATTCGAGCGCGGCGTCATCGAGGTCCAGCGTGGCCGTGATCGCCTCGAGTACCCGCGGACCGCCGGGGTGCGACACCCACGAGCCGATGTCGCCGACGGTCAGGTCGTGCTCGGCGAGGAAGCTGGTGACGTCGTCGGCGAAGTAGCGCTCGATCAGGCCGGGCAGATCGGGCGAGAGCACCAGCTGAAAGCCCGACGGGCCGACGTCCCAGCCCATGGTGCCCAACGAGTCGGGGTAGAGCCGGCTGCGAGTGGCCACCACATCCGGTCCACTCGCCCGAATCCGTTGTGCGCGAGATGAACCCACCGAGACGACCGCGCCGGCGCCGTCGGCGAACAGCGCACTGCCGACCAGGGCGGCCATCGTGGGCTGCGCGGCCGGGAACATCAGCGAGCACAGCTCGACCGACACCAGCGCGGCGACGTCGTCGGGATGGCCGAGCAGGTAGTCGTGCAGGCGCGCCACGCCTGCGGCGCCTGCCACGCAGCCCAGCCCGAAGATCGGCACCCGCCGTACGTCCGGACGCAGGCCGAGCCGCCCGGCGATGCGCGCATCCAGCGACGGCACGGCCACGCCGGTCACCGTCGTCGTGACGATCAGGTCCACATCTGCGGGTTGCAACCCGGCGTCGTCGAGCGCGCCCGAGAGCGCCTGGCACCCAAGCTCGACGGCGTGTTCGAGGAACAGTTCGTTGGTTTCGCCAAAGTCGCCGAGGGTCAGGTAGTCGTCCATCGGCAGGATGACGTGGCGGCTGTCGACCTGGGCGCTGGCGTGCAGGGCGCGCACCACGGCTTCGTAATTGGCGAAGGGCGAGACCTGCACGAACCGGTCCGTGATCTCCTGCTGACTGTACCGGTGCGGCGGCAACGCGCCGTGCACGCCGGCGATGACGCTCAAGGTGCTCACTCTCTAAGCACGGCCACCGGGGGTCGTTGGTTCAACGACGTCGCGGGGTTCGATTGCGGCGTCGGGATTCTCGCGCAGCCCGCGGCGGCGGTGCAGCGCGGCCAGCCAGCCGGGCGCCCACCAGTTCCATCCGCCCATCAGGTGCATGAAGGCGGGCACCAGGACCATCCGCACCAGGGTCGCGTCGACCAGGACGGCCAGCGCCAGCCCCAGGCCGAACAGCTTCAGCACCGACACGTTGGCGGCGATCAGCGCGGCGAACGAGATCGACATGATGAGCGCGGCCGCGGTGATGACCCGCCCGGTGTGGGCGATGCCGAGCGCGACGCTCTCGTCGTTGTCTGCTCGTGTCCGGCCCGACCGCAGCCAGTACTCGCGGATCCGCGAGACGAGGAAGACCTCGTAGTCCATCGACAGGCCGAAGGCGATGCAGAACAACAACACCGGAACATTGGCCACGAGCGTGCCGCTCGGCGTGGTCCCCAGCGCGCCGAGGTGGCCGTCCTGAAAGACCCACACCATGGCCCCGAACGCGGCCGTCAGCGAAAGGACGTTCAGCACAAGCGCTTTGAGCGGTACCACGACGCTTCCGGTCAGCAAAAACAGCAGGGCCAGCATGATGGTCGCGATGAGGCACAGCACGAGCGGCAGCCGGGTGGTGATGGCGTCGATGCTGTCACTGTTGGTGGCGGCGGTGCCGGTCAGCAGGGCGTCGCGGCCGGCGGGCGCCGGCACCGCGTCGAGGCGGTCGAGTTGGGTTTCGGAGGCGTCGGAGAACAACGGGGCAGCGCTGTCGACGGTGAGGAACGCGCTGCCCTCGGCCTGACCCGCGGGCGACGAGGGTGGGCCGACGAGGCGCCCGCCGACGAATGTCCCGGTGGGCGCGGACACGGCCGACACGTCGGGCACCTCGGACAGCGCGGTGGCGTAGGCGCTGAACTCGTCGGCGGTGACGCCCGCCGCGTCGGGCAGCACGATGGTGACGGCGGTGTCGGTGTTGGTGGCGAAGTCGTTGCGCAGCTGGTCGCCGACCTGGTGCGCGGAGGCGCTCTTGGGCAGGACGCGGTCGTCGGGCAGTCCCGGCCGCACGCCGAGAAACGGCAGGCCGAGCAGGACCAGGAGCGTGACGCCGGCCAACCCGAGCGGAACGGCCCGGCGCATGACGAAGGTGGCGCACCGGTACCAGAACCGTTGCTCGACGGGTCGCGGCTCGGGTTCTCGTCGGCCGAGGAGACGGCGGGCCAGGCGGCGGACGTCCAGCGCGTCGATGCGACGGCCGAGCAACACCAACCCGGCGGGGGTAACCACGAGGGCGGCGGCGGCGCAGAACGCCACGGTGGCCACGCCGGCGTAGGCGAACGATTTGAGGAAGTGCATGGGAAACAGCACCAGGACCGACATCGACAGCGCGACGGTCGTCGCGGAGAACACGACGGTGCGGCCGGCGGTGGTCATCATGCGGGTGAGCGCGACGTCGAAGGACGCGCCGTCGGCCAGCTCGTCGCGGTAGCGGCTGATCATCAGCAGCGTGTAGTCGATGGCCAGGGCGAGGCCCATCGCGGTGGTGAGGTTCAGTGCGAAGATCGACACGTCGGTGCCGAAGGAGACGATCCGCAGGACGGCCAGCGCGCCGACGATCGCCATGATGCCGACGGCGACGGGCAGCGCAGCCGTCAGCAGGCCGCCGAACACCCACACCAGGACCAGGAAGCTCAGCGGAATCGCCAGCGATTCCATCACCACCAGGTCGCGCTGGGACTGGGCGGTGAGCTGCACGTTGACCATCGCGACGCCGCCCGCGCGGACGGTGACGCCGTCGCGGTCGAGCCGCTCGGTGAGCTCCTTGGCGTGCCGCTGCTGGGCGGCCTCGTCGCCGACGATGCCCGCGACGATAAGACCCGAGGTGCGGTCCTTGCTGATGAGTTCGGCGGCGGCCGCGGGCGGCACGGTCCACGGTGAGGTGAGGTTCGCGATGTGCGGGGACCGGGTCAACTGGTCGACGATGTCGATGCCCGCTGTCCTGGCGGCGGGGCTGTCGACGCCGTCGGGCGACCAGACGGTGATGAGCAGTTGCACGTCGCCCTGGTCGAACTTGTCGGTCAGCAGCTGGGTGGCACGCGACGAGTCGGAGTCCGGGTCCTGGAACCCGCTGGGCGACAGTTTGCCGGCGACTGGGACGCCGAGCACGCCGAGCGCGACCATCAGCAGCGCCGCCAGCACGATGACGGTGCGGGGCGCGCGAAGGGCCAGTCGGGCGATCCGGTAGAGCAGGGCGGTCTCCGATCCCGTAAGGGGTGAGAGGCTCTCTATCAATTCACGGTGCCGTAGGGCCGCGGGTTCACGTCACGGTGGAGAAGTAGTTCGTCGGGCGATCCGCCCATCGATGCGCTGGATCGAGTGATCGAGAGTCCACGGCGTTAGAAGCCTGCTTCGATGTCGGCGACGGCCTGATTCGCCTCGGGCCCACAGACGGTGACGAGATCGACGGGGCCGGCGGCCAGCAGGTTGTCCATGCGACGTCTGAGGTCACCGGAAACGACGTGCTCGTACAGGTTGGCGCCCGGGCAGGAGGTGTCGTGGCTTGCGTCTCGGTGACCCTGCAGCGTCGCCGTCGGGATGCCGTACCTCGTGGCCGCCCATGCGAACGCCAGGGCGGCTCCGTTCAACTGAGCCTCCGTCACCTGTTCCTCGTCGAAGTTCCCTTCGCAGACGACGAGAAAATGCCCAGTCGGGTCGTAGCTGGTCGCGGTGTCGCCGACAAGCGCGGGATTCCGGAGCTCGTAGAGGTTGCCGTCGCGATCCACGCTGACGTGATAGGCGATGTCGATCCAGCCCTTCGAGTCCTGGTGGTAGTGCTGATGCTGGCGGAGCCGGGCCGGCGCGTTGCTGTTGTCGCCGAGCATGACGGCGGTGTGGTGGATGGTCATGCGACTGAGCGGGTTCGGTCGGCCGCCGGGCCGCGCCGGCTTGGCGCCCCAGGCGTCCCGGCACAGCACCACACGGGACGCTTGTGAGAGGGCAGGTTCGGGTGTCGGCGCCGGCGTTGACAATGGCGGCGGACTGGCCGCCGCGGGGGGTGTGGAACTGGTCGTAGGCGGAACAGGGGATGAGGTGGCTGTCCGCCGGTAGGCAGGTGGTGCTTGGCAAGCGCTGAGGGCCGCAGCGGCCAGTCCGGCGGTTCCCGCGAGTCGCAGAAGTCGGCGGCGGCTGATCCTGGAACCGCCATCGGACCGGCCGGGTGCAGGCGTGTCCACGGTCGCCACGATACGTAACCGGGGTCCAGATCGTGACCAAGCGCGCAGGGAGCAGGGAGCCGAGTAGCCCGGGAAAAATTGACGGAGTGGTTAGCTCAGAAGTGATTCGGTGCGACCACCGCGGTCCGGACGTTTTTAGTTACGAGCATGGAATATATTGTCCCGGCATCTGCGGCTGCCGCGGCCACCGCAGTGGCTGCGAGGCCGGGTCATCACCACCTGAGTCGGGGCCGTCGTTGCGGTCAAGCGGGCTCAGTGTCCTTATGGGCCGGGGAGTCGTCGCATTCCGGTAGCCTCTGCCGCTCCGCCAAACGACGGTTCGCGTCCGTCCGGGTGGCATGCTCAAGTCATGGCAGCCGTGCCGCAAACCCGTTACGCGAAGGATGGCGACTACCACCTGGCCTACCAGGTCGTCGGGGACAACGGACCGGATCTGCTCTTCGTGCCTACCGCGACGTTTCCGATCGACCTGCTGTGGGACGACCCCACCGTCGCGGGACACCTGCGCCGGCTGGCGTCGTTCAGCCGCCTGATCCTCACCGATCTTCTGGGCGTGGGGAGTTCGGATGTGGTGCCGGTCCGCGAAAGCCCTGCGATGCAGTCCTGGACGGACGGACTCATAGCGGTACTCGACGCGGCGGCGAGTGAATGCGTGTCGCTCTTCACCATGTCGGAGTCCGCCCTCCCGGCCATGCTGTTGACCGCGAGCCATCCGCACCGCGTGCGGTCACTGGTGCTTTCGGGCGCATACGCGTCTTACCTGAGACGTCCCGGCTATCCGAGCGGAATGCCGGAGCCTGTGCTTGCGCGGTATCTCGCCCTTTACGAAGAGACTGTCGGCACGGGTGCGGTGGTCGAACATTTGGCGCCGAGTTGGGCGGACGACGCCGCGAAGCGACGGTGGTGGGCGCGCGGAGAGCGACTCGCCGGCGGCCCCGGTTATTTCAAGGCGTTGCTCGACCTGTTTCACCACACCGACGTGCGCCCGGCGCTCGAAAGCATCCAGGTGCCGACACTGCTGCTGCATCGGCGCGGTGACCGCCACGTCAATGCCGGGCACGGGCAATATCTCGCCGAGCGGATCCCGAAGGCGCGGTTGGTGACGTTGGACGGCGACGACAACGCCTGGTTCGCGGGAGACGCCGAGCGCATACTCGACGAGATCGAAGCCTTCCTCACCGGGGTGCGGCGCGCGGCGCCGACCAATCGTGTGCTCTCGACCGTGTTGTTCACCGACATCGTCGGGTCGACCGAACGCGCAGCGGCCGTCGGTGACGAGGCTTGGACGGCGACACTGGACGCACACAACCGCGTCGTCGAGCGACACGTCGCCGGCGCTCGCGGGGACATCGTCAAGTTCACCGGCGACGGTGCGCTCGCGACGTTCGACGGGCCGGCGCGAGCAATCAACTGCGCGTGCGCAATTCGCGACGCGTTGGACGATCTCGGCTTGTCGATCCGCACCGGTCTGCACACCGGCGAGGTCGAGATGGCCGACGGCGACGTACACGGCATCGCGGTACACATCGCTGCGCGCATCATGGCGCTCGCCGCACCCGGGGAAGTCCTGGTGTCGGGTGCGATCCCACCGTTGGTGCTCGGGTCCGGTATCTCGTTCGACGACCGCGGCAGCCACGAACTGAAGGGTGTGCCCGACCGGTGGCCTGTCCTGGCCGTCGAGATCTAACGAAGCTCAGCTTGTCGATTTCTGGCCAGTCGGACCTCTGCTGGCTACTAACGCAGAACCCTGGGTGCAATCTCGTTGCTAGGGTTCAAGTCTGAATGCCGGCCGGCCGGGAATTCTTGACGACGAGGTAACACCCTACGTCGCGATGAGGCCGGACTGGCGCAGCGCGTCGTCGACGAAGTCCTGGACTGGACGCGACCGGAAGAATCCGGTGTGGGCGCCTGGGTACCAGACGATTTCGGGTCTGTCCCAGTGCTCCCAGAGGTGCATGACTTGGTCGCGCGGGTGTACCAGCCGGTCGGCGACCCCGGCGTAGATGAACCGGCCGCGCATCGGCACTCGCGGCGTGAGCGAAAGCGGCGAGACCAACCGCCCGAGGGGTTGGGCCAACGCCAACGTCTGACGGCGCGGATCGTCGTGCCGCAGGCCGCCGTGACGTCCGAGAACCTCGACCAGATCGGACACCGGGACGCCCAGCACCGCACATGCCAGGCCGTCCTCGACGCTGGCGACCAGCGAGGTGATGTAGCCGCCCAGGGACATGCCGTTCAAACCGATCGCGGAGCCGGGTTCCTGGCTGCGTATCCATGAGATCAGCCGCCGGATGTCCCATACCGCCTGGGCCGCGGCGTGGACGTCGTCGAGCACATCCTGGCCCGGGAAGGCCGCGCCCTTGTGCTTGCGCGGACCGTGCAGGGGCAGCACCGGCAGCACGACGTTCAGGCCGAGGTCTTCGTGCAGATGGCGGGCACGGAAAAGTCTCAGATCGACCGAGCCCCGGCCCATCAGGGCGCCGTGCACGCACACCACCCAGGGCCGCGGTTCGCGGTGTCGCAATAGCAGCGCATGCTCACGGGTGTTCGCGGTGTAGCCCAACCAGCGGTCCCGGCCCGGTTCGCCGGGAGAGGGTTCGTATTGGCTGTCAAAGATGATGCGGTGCAACGGCTGTCCGCGAATCGTCAAGGGTGCGACCGTGACGTCGGTCGGCGGAGGTGGGGCGGCGAAGAATCCTTCCGGCCTGTCCAACCATCCCTGTTCTCCGTAGAACTCGAGCGCCGCGCGGACCTCGCGGTCGATTCGGCCTACTGTGTGCCCGTCGCCAAGAGGCAGGAACATCCGGTAGCCGAGCAGGACCAGCTCGTCGTGGAAAACCTGCCTGGCGATGGCGATGGTCGGGCGCGCGACCGCCAACTCGTGCACATGGTGATCGGGTCCGGGCGGGCTCGCCAGATACTGGCGGGCCGCCACGAAGGGCGTGACCACGTCCCAGGGACCGGCCAGTCTGCGCGCGCGACCGTTGCCGCTCTCGGGTCTGGTCATGACGAGACACTAACGCGGGGGCTGTACGGCCTCGAAAGGGACCAACGTCCACACAAAGAGTGTCCTTTGGCTGGCGTATGAACGTCCTACCGGGGTTATGTTCGACACACATCGCGAATAGAGGCAGCCCGGCGACATGCGTGGGCGCATCATCATATCGGCGCTGCAACACAATGAAGCGGGAAGCCATGAGCGACAGGGGTTTCGACAGCACGGACCTGGCCAAGTGGGATCCGGCGTTCATCGAACGGGCTCGACGGGTGTTCGGACCAGTGTCCAAGTATTGGTTCCGGTCGGAGGTGCGGGGTTTGGAGTCATTGCCACCCGCGGGCGGCGCACTGCTGGTAGGCAACCACTTCGGCGGTGCCATGACGCCGGATGTGCTCGTGCTGGCCCCGGCCTTCTACGAGACGTGGGGCTACGACCGACCGCTCTACACCCTCGGTCACGACGGCTTGTTCAAGTTGCCGCTGGCCGGACCCCTACGCAAGATCGGTGTCATTCACGCCAGTCCGCAGAATGCGGTCAAGGCATTGCTCTCCAGTGGACTGGTGTTGGTGTTTCCGGGCGGCGACTACGACTCCTACCGGTCCACCTTTGCGCAGAACAAGATCGACTTCCACGGCCGGAAGGGCTACGTAAGGGTGGCCATCGAGGCCGGCGTGCCGATCGTGCCCTCGGTCTCGATCGGCGGTCAGGAAACACAGCTCTTCCTGCTCCGAGGTGACCAACTCGCAAAGCGATTGGGCCTCAAGCGCTTCCGGACGGAAATTCTGCCGCTGGGACTGGGTTTCCCGTTCGGCCTGACGTCGACGGTCCCGGCCAACTTCCCGCTGCCGTCCAAGATCGTCACCGAACTCCTCGAGCCGATCGACGTCGCCGCGCAGTTCGGGAACGATCCCGACGTCGATGAGGTCGACGCCCATGTGCGCGGGGTAATGCAAAGCGCGCTCGACCGGTTGGCGCGGCAGCGGCGATTCCCCCTGCTGGGTTAGTTCCGGACGCTAGTTGTCCGGTGGCATCGGAATTCGAGTTGTCCCATCGGAAGTCGGCTCACGGCGCAGAATCCGCAGCGCGGTGGTGGACTGTTCGGCCTCGGGGGGTGACAGCACCGTCGTAGAATCCTCGTTGAGCCGAACAATTCTCGGTGGCTGGACCGGACGTGCTGCCGTCGGTGGCGCGGAGGGCTCGGGTGGCTTCGCGGTTGGGGCGCGCACTTCGCGCCGACGCATGAGATAGCCCGCCAGCGGCCCGGTGAACAACATGGCGAGCAGCACGGCGAGGCTCAGCAGGCAGACCACGACGTCGACGGTGCTGGTGATCTGCTGAGCGAGGTTGTTGCCGTAGATGGTGTCGGGTGACGCGTCGGCGTACCGCGGGGCGAGCGCGACGCCGATGACGACGTTGGCGACCGTCAAGACGAACAGCACTCCGCTGAATGCCGCGATGACGGCCGGAGCGTCGACGCCCCGGCTGAGCTGGCGCAGCAGCCACGCCGCGATGATCCCGGCGAACACGTTGAAGGCCGTCATCGCGACGCTGTCGTAGAGCGCGCGCGGCAGATCCAGCGACAGGGCGATCACGTAGTCGACGACGCGGCATGCGGCCGCGGCGAACCCCCAGAACGCGATGAGCGCCAGGCACTTCTCCGCGGCGGAGCGGAACGCGCCCATCGTCGGCGGCTTGATCAGGAAGACGACATAGAGCGTGGTGGGGGCGACGATCGCTGCGGCAGCCGCCCAGAACAGGTAACCCTCGTAGCCGACGCCGGCCGTCGAGGTGTTCTGTGCGATGCCGTGGAAGGCGTCGACGTCACGGCCGACCGGGAAAACCCACACCACTGTGGCGGCCAGCGCGGCGGCGGCGCCCAATGCGGAGGTGGCCAGCCGCGCGGCGGCGGTCTTCTCGGTGAGCCATCGCGACCCGATGACCAGCGCGATCAGCGCCACGGCGCCGTAGAGCACCGTGGTGGCGACGACGGCGACGTCCGGGCCGCCGAACTCGCCACCGGTGACGAACAGATACCGCAGCCGCCAGTACAGGTTCCAGGCGACCGACACCGTCGCGAGCGCGACCGACACGACGCCCAATACCCGCGCAGCCGCATACCAGCGCCGAAAACCGTTGTGCTCGACAGTGATACTGGTGACCGGCGGCTGCGCCGCGAGAAGCCCACCCACGACACCCACGAGTAAGCCGGGGCCGATGCCCGGCGGGGCCATCCCGGTTCCGCCCGCGCGGACGGTCTCCAAGAGGTGATAGCCGACGAAGCCGAGCGCGACGACGAGGTAGGCGAGCGCGAGCAGTCGGATGCGGCTGGTGCGCCGGACGTCGGGTTCGGCGGCGGTGAGGCGAAACGGGCCGACGTATGGCGCCAGCGCGGCGACGATGGCGAGCAATGTCACGACGGCGACGACGAGCCAGAGCATTCCCTCGCTGCCGGGGACGCCGAGGCCGAAGTCGAGGTTCCAGGGCAGCAGCAACGCGGCGACGAGCAGGGCGACCGCTATTCCGTCGCGCACCGTGTTGGTGCGGACGGGCACATAGCCGACGCGCGGTGACCGGCCGATCGCGGGCGCGGCGGTGGTGGGCACCTGCACAGTGGCGGATGCGTCGTAACGCTGGTCGCTCACGTATCGATTCCTCCAGTAGGGCGCCGCGGGGTGTGGCTACTCAGCGTGCCACTTTTGCCGCTCCGCACAAGCAACTCAGAACCGTGCGGCATGTGAAGTAACTTTGGGAAGGTCGTGTCAGTCAGCGAGAAAGGCCCAGGTGAACCGGTGGACGTAGTCCTCGGGGTGGCGGTCACCGGACGGGTGGCGCGGCTGGCGATGGTGGCCGCTTCGGACGGGCAGGTTTTCGACCAGTACGCGCTCGATCTGCCCGATGACGCGATGACCGATCTGGCCGACACCATCGTCGGCACATACCGGGCGGTCGAGGACTCGGGGAATCGTGTTGCAGCGACGCGGATGGTGTTGCCCGACGCGTCGCAGGCCGACACGCTGCGCCAGACGGTGCTGGGCGCCGGAGTGCAGAACGTCGAAGTGGTGTCTGAAGCCGAGGCGGCCGCGGCGCTGGCACGCAGTGTCGGAGCGGACGCCACGTTGCTGTTGGGCGCCGACGAGACGGTGTCGCTGGCGGTGGTCGGCGAGGGCCCGGCGTCGACGTCGGTGCTGGCGTCGGTGCCGATCGGCGCGGCCGGTTCGGCCGCCGCGTGTGCCGCGGTGTTGCAGCAGTCGCCCGGTGACGCAGTGCGGATCATGCTGATCGGGCAGCGGCTCGATCTTGACTCCGTTGCCGCCGAGCTCCATTCGACGGCGCCGGTGGAGGTGCCACCGGATGCGGGCTTTGCGATCGCGCGCGGGGCCGCGCAGACGGCGGACGGCTCCGGCTTCCCGGCGGGCGCAGCGACGCAGATGGCCCCGGCCGCCGGCGACGCGACGTTGATGGCGCCGGCGGCAGCGGATGCGACGATGGCGGCGCCCGCGGCTGGTGACGCGACGCAGATGGCGCAGGCGGCGGATCCTGCGGCGGTGGGGCCGCTGCTGGCGTACTCGCAGGAGGAGCCCGGCGAGTACGAGCTGCCCTTCGAGTCGCTCGAGGAGTTCGTCCCGGAGCTGGAGGACGAAGAGGCCTACACCGCGATGATCGCGCCGCCCCCGCCGCGGTCGCTGCTGATGGGTAGCGCGCTGGGATTCGTGGTGGTCAGCTTCGCGACGCTGGCGGTGACGGTGGCGGTCGCGATTCGGCCGGTGGCCGATGTCTCGGCCCAGCCGGCGCCGCCCGCACAGTCGGAGACCGTGCCGGGACGGTACCTGCCGCCGGTGCCGCACGAGCCGGATCCGGTGGCGCTGCCGGTCGCGGTGGTCTCGCCTGCTCCGGCAGCGCCGAGTGTGAGGACCAACCAGGGTCCGGTGGGCAACGACGCGCCGGTGGCTCCCGCGCCGCAGGTGCCGGCCCCTTCGCCACAAGTTCCAGCGATTCCTATTCCGATTCCGCCGGTCGTCGCACCGGTGAACCCATTTCCGGCACTGCCGACGTTCACGACGACGGTTACGACGACACCGCCGCCGACCACCACCGCGACGACTCCCACGACAACGACGACTCCCACGACGACGACTCCCACCACGACCACTCCTACGACGACGACTCCTACGACGACGACCTCAACGACACCGCCGACAACGACGACAACTTCGACGACAACGACATCGCCGACGACAACCTCTTCTGAAACGACTACGTCGACCTCGCAGCCCACCACGATTCCGGCGGCGCCATCGTCGGTCGAGCCGGTGACGCCCTCGGAGCCGGTCTACTCGCCGCCCGCCGTCGCGTCGGCATCCGCTCCCGAACCTGTGAGTCCGGAACCGCCCGCGAGCGGAAGCGGTGACGGAGGCGCTGTCGAGTTGCCCGCGACGACGGTGCTCGAGTCGCCCTAGTGTGGTGAGCGGTTCAACTGACGCTTGGCTCAGGCGTCCGCGTACCGAGCAGTTCGGCGAACGCGGCGTCCACGCAGTCCGCGTAGTGCTCGATGTCGGGCAGCACGGCCGGGCAGCCGTTGATGCTCACCAGCACCCGTCCGCAGTAACTGACCACGCTGTGCATCAACCCGTTTCCCTGCGTGAAGGGCGAGAGTCCATAGCCGGCAATCATTTTCGCGCCGAGTAGGTAGATCGGGAAATCGGGGCCACGCATGGTGGTGACGTAGGTGTTGCCGAACCGTGCGCTGGGGTAGTACTTCCCGAGGTGCATCGCCATCATCAGACGGATCATCCCGACCACGAGTGTGCCCGGCAGAAACTCGGCGTACTCGACGGCCGCGTGCGGACCCACGGCCTCGGTGAAGGCCTTCGACCCGGCGCTGGACTCGTGCACCGCCCGCAGCCGTGCGATCGGGTCGGCGATGTCCGTTCCGAGCGGAACCCGCGCCACTGCAATCTGATTCGCCCCGTGCTCGTGGTCGGGGTCGGTGTGCTCGGCGATCGCGATGAACGTCACCAGCGAGGAGTCCGGCAGCTCACCCTTGTCCAGCAGGTAGCGGCGTAGCGCGCCGCCGATGCCCGCGAGGACGACGTCGTTGACGGTTGCCCCCGCGACTCGTTTGCGTGCCGCCGCCACGGCCGACAGGTCAAAGGACCGTGCGTCGAAGTTGCGACGGCTGTCGGTGGGCTGGTTGAACCGGGTGTGCGGCGCGCCGGTGAGTATCCCGCGTTCGGCGCGGTGACCGATCGGCAATGCCCGGAGCACCGACGCGGAAATCCCGCTCAGCAGTGGAAGGCTGTGCCGTGCCGTGGCGACGAACCGTGCCGGCCGGCGGACGTAGGTGACCGCGGTGCGGGCCAGCAGGTTCAGCGACGACGGCCGCCGCTCCGGTGTCCAGTCGTCGGCCGGCGGCGGGGCGGTGTCGACGCTCAGGTCGTGCAGCGCGGTGGCGATGCCCAGGCCGGTCACCCCGTCGACCGCCGAATGGTGCATCTTGAAGCACAGCGCGAACGCGCCGTCCGGTACCCCGCGGATGTGGCCCAGCCCGTCGATGAAGTAGCCGTCCCACGGCGGCCGGTGCAGATCCATCCGCTGTTCGTGCAGGCGCGATACCTGCTCGCACAGCTGCTGCCAGCCGCCGGGGCTGGGCAGCGTCAGGTGGTGGAGGTGGCGGCTCAGGTCGAAGTCGGGGTCGCGGACCCAGTACGGGTGATCCAGGTCGAGCGGTACGCGAGCCAGCACGGAGCGGAAAAGGCGGTCGGCGCCGAGCCGGGAGCCGACGTGCGTGACGACGTCGTCGAAGGTGACGGTCTTGTTCTCCGCGGTCGACGGGTCGTAGATCGCCAGGAAGGTCACGTGTGCCGCGCCGGCGGTCTCGGCGTAGACGAATGCGGCGTCAAGACCGCTCAACTGCTCCACGATGACCTCCGATGGGCGCGCAGCTTCGTTGGGCCCACTCTCTTTGTAGCGCTGTTTGCGTTCGCTGTGTCGGGCTTTTCACCGAGAAGAAGGCTGTCGCAGGCTGTGGCGCCCGGGGGGTGGCTAAGGTGGCCGACATGGTTTCGGGCATTGCGATGCGGTGGTCTACGGCGGGTGTGGTGCGATGACCGACACGGTGATCACGCACGCCCCGGGCGAGCCGAAGTTGCTGCTCGGTTCCTACGACATTGCCGACCTCGGCTATACCGATGACGAGTACTTCGTCTCGGGATCGGCAACCTCCTACGCTCCAGCCGGCGAGCATGGGGCCGACGGGCGGTGGGACGCGGCGCCCTCGGTGGTAACGGACTACACCACTCGGATCGTCGTCTTGAAGCCATCGGACGCCACGAAGTTCAACGGGACGGTAATCGTCGAGTGGCTCAACGTCAGCGGTGGCATCGACGCTCCGGCCGTCTGGTTCATGGCGCATCGCGAGCTGATTCGCGAGGGCTACGCCTACGTCGCGGTCTCGGCGCAACAGGTCGGGGTCGAGGGCGGTGCCAGCCTCGGGTTCGACATGTCGTTGAAAAAACAGGATCCCGAGCGGTACTGGCGGCTGAGCCACCCAGCAGACGCCTTCTCGTACGACATCTTCTCCCAGGTCGGTCGGCTGATCAGGGAGCCGGCGGGGACCGATGTGCTCGGTGGGCTGAAGCCCGAATTCGTTGTCGCCGTAGGCGAGTCACAGTCGGCTATGTTCCTGACCACCTACGTCAACGCCGTCGATCCGTTGGTGGGACGCTACGACGGCTTTCTGATTCATTCCCGGTTCGGGCCCGCCGCGCCGCTGGACGGCGGCTCCATATTCGCGGAGCCGGCCGGATCCGCGCCGCAAGCGGTCAAGTTCCGTCCCGATCTGCGCGTCCCGCTGCTGACCGTGCTCACCGAAACCGACGTTGTCGGCGGCGTGCGGCCGGGCTATCACCTGGCCAGGCAGCCCGACACCGATCTGCTGCGGGCGTGGGAGATCCCGGGCAGCGCGCATGCCGACAACTACACGATTCAGGTCGCTCGCATCGACACCGGTTTCGCACCGCTGGAAGAACTAGCCGCGGCGTATGCACCGACCAACACGCTGATGGGCCAACAGTTGCCGCATTACATCAACTTCGGCCCTCAGCACCATTACGTCCTGCAGGCCGCGATCGCTGGTCTGCACTCTTGGATACGCACCGGCGCGGCCCCGTCGAAAGCTGCGCCCATGGAATTGGATGAAGGCGACCCGCCTCGGCTGGTGCTCGATGAAAAGGGGATCGCCACGGGCGGGGTGCGCACTCCGTGGGTGGACGTGCCGATCGCACGGACATCGGGCGTCGGCTCGGGCGAGAGTCCGTTATCGCATCTGTTCGGGTCCGGCGAGCCGTTCGATGCCGCGACCGTGACCCGGCTCTATCCCGGCGGGGCGGCGGAGTACCTCGACCGCTTCACCGAATCGCTGGACGCGGCAACGGAATCGGGCTTCCTCCTGCCGGCGGATCGTCGGGAGATCCTCGACCTCGCCGCGGCGACTTACCCTCGCGATTAGTTCACAGCAGTCGGGTTCAACCTTGAAACGGCTGAGTGGCCACGCGGTTAGTGGCCGCGAAGTCCATTGAAGCGCTCCACGATAAGGTCCCTGATTTCGGCGAGCTGTTCGTCGACTGCTCGAAAGTTTGCGCGCGTTTCCTGACGGTGGTCGTTGAGGTCTTTGCGAAGCGCCGTGAACTCCGTGCGCGTCTCCGTCTGGTGAGAGGCAAGCTTCTCACCGAGCGCGTTGATGGCCTCACGGTTGGCGTTGGCCGTGACCGCGACGTCGCCGAGTCGCTCATCGATGCCGTCGATCCGCGTGTCGAGCGTGTCAAAGCGTGTGCCCACCCCGTCCAAGCGTTTGTCCATCGCATCCAAGCGTGTGTCCACCCCGTCAAAGCGTCTGTCCATCGCCTCGAACCGTGTGTCGACCGCCTCGAACCGTGTGTCGACGGCGTCGAAGCGTGTGTCCATCGTGTCGAAGCGTGTGTCCATCGTGTCGAAGCGCGTGGTGAGACCGTCGACCTGCGTGGTGAGACCGTCGACCTGCATGGTGAGACCGTCGACTTGAGTCGTAAGGCGGTCGACCTGGGTGCCGAAACCATCGACGCGTTGACCCAGTGCTCCAACCGCGGCCAGTACCGCGCGGTAGTCCGCTCGGTCGGCTTCCAGGGCCGCGACCCGTGCTTCAAGATCAGCAAGCGAAGTCACGAGCCGAGTCTATCGGCGCCTGCGGACCCATTGGAGCGGGAAATTCTGGTTAAGGTTGCCCAGGTCGTCGATGACGGACCGGATCTGCTTTTCGTCCCCGCCGCGACCTTTTCGGGCAACATCCTGTGGGACGACCCCACCGTCGCGCACCCTCTCACTCAGCGATCCGAAAGAAGGCGGGGGAGGCGGTCCGGTTCTGCCAGACTTTCGCTCGCAGTGAGAGAAGCGGTTGCGGCCGGCGGTTCTGCGGGACACGATGAGGAATGCCGGAGCACGTGGACGTGCGGGTGTACGCAGAGCTCAACGACTTCCTGCCGCGCGAGTCACGTGGTCTCACCCTGCGCCGTCCCTTCCGGCCGCATCAGACGGTCAAGGACGTTCTCGAGGCGACGGGCATTCCGCACACCGAAGTCGACCTGATCGTGGTGAACGGCGCGGCGAAGGATTTCAGCCACCGCCCAGCCCCCGGCGACCGCATCGCCGCGTACCCGATGTTCGAAACGCTCGACATCGGCTCGACGGCCCGACTGCGTCCGGTGCCGCTGCGCGACACGCGTTTCGCCGTCGACGTCAACCTGGGTCGGCTGGCGCGGCTCTTGCGTCTACTCGGGTTCGATGTGTGGTGGTCGGCCGATGCCGACGACGAGACGCTGGTCGATATCAGCCTCGCTCAACGGCGCATTGTGCTGACCCGAGACCGCGGTCTATTGAAACGCCGCATCATCACCCATGGCTTGTTCGTCCACTCCGATGACCCGGAGGCGCAGACGCTCGAGGTGATACGGCGCCTGGACCTGAGCGAGAGTCTCGCACCGTTCACCCGGTGCATGCGGTGCAACGGCGAACTGGTCAAGGTCAGGAAGGACGAGGTGATCGACCGCCTGCAGCCGCTGACCCGCCGCTACTACAGCGATTTCGTTCGCTGTGCCGACTGCAGCCAGATTTACTGGCCCGGTTCGCATCACGAAAAGCTGCTGAATCTCGTTGAACGGCTGCGCGAGCAGCTGTGAGCGACAAGTTCAGCTGAAAACACCTTCGCACAAGTTGAGTCGCGAGACACTCAAGATATGGCGAATACAACCGCAGATGGCACAAGTTGTATGCGCTTCCAACGGCATACGCCCGCCAACTCCCGGTGCCCGCTTTGGATGGTCACCGCACCAAGGATCATCGTGTTGCGCGCCGCCATAGGGCTCGCCATGGCCGTTTCGTTGGCCATCGCGTCAGACAACCCCGCGGCTGTCGGGCAGCCGAGCAGTGGTGGGCCGGACGTCGTCGCCACCAATCTGGCTGTGCCGTGGGGGATCGCGTTCCTGCCCGACGGCAGCGCGCTGATCGCCGAACGCGATAGCGGGGCGATTCAGCACTTGGCGCAACCGGACGTGATCGACAACGTCGGGACGGTGGCCGGCGTCGCGGCGCGCGGTGAGGGCGGCCTGCTCGGCCTGGCCACCGCGGGTCAAACCGTGTTCGCCTACATCACGACCGCACAGGACAACCGCGTGGTGACGATGCGCTTCGACGGGACGTCGCTCACTGCGCCGTCGCCGATTTTCACCGGCATTCCCGCGGGTTCAGTCCACGACGGCGGGCGCATTGCGTTCGGCCCGGACACCAAGCTCTACATCACGACGGGCGAAACTGGTAACCCGGGACTGGCGCAGGATCGATCGTCGTGGGGCGGCAAGATTCTCCGCATCAATCTCGACGGCTCGATTCCGTCGGACAACCCCGATCCCGCGTCGCCGGTCTGGTCCTTCGGGCACCGCAATATCCAAGGGCTGGCATGGGATTCGGCCGGACGGCTGTGGGCCACCGAGTACGGTGCCAACCGGTTCGACGAGATCAACTTGATCCAGCGCGGCGGCAACTATGGGTGGCCGATGGCCGAAGGGCGCGCGAACACCCCGGGGTTGATCGATCCGGTGATCCAGTGGCCCGTCGATCAAGCGTCACCGTCCGGGTTGGCGTACTTCGGCGGCTCGCTGTGGGTGGCGTGTCTGCGCGGTCACCGTCTGTACCAAATCCCGATTGGTGCGGACGGCTCATTGGCCGATCCGGCTGCACTGTTTGTCGGACAGTACGGGCGACTGCGCACCGTTGTCGCCGCACCGGATGGTGCGCTGTGGTTCACCACCAGCAACCGCGACGGACGGGGCAGCCCGCGCGACGGCGACGACCGAATCTTGCAGTTCTGGCCATGACTTCGAGCCAGAGCCGCACGGCGCGGGCAGATTTGGTGTGTGAGGGCGGTGGTGTCCGAGGCATCGGACTGGTCGGTGCGGTGCATGCGCTCGCCGCTGCCGGATATGGGTTTCCTCGGGTCGCGGGGTCCAGCGCCGGCGCCGTCGTCGCGTCAATGATCGCGGCGCTGCAGGCGGCCGGAGAACCAGTGTCACGCCTCGATGAGCTCGCACACAGTATCGACTATTCGAAGTTCGCCGACCCGACGCTGGTGGCACGGATACCGATCGTCGGCCCGGCGCTGTCGCTGGCCCTTAAGGACGGGCTGTACAAGGGTGACTACCTGGAGAATCTGCTGACCGGCTTGCTGGGCGATCTCGGCGTGCGGACGTTCGGTGATCTGCGCACCGGCGAAGCGCCGACCCGGTATGCGTGGTCGCTGGTGGTGACCGCGAGTGACCTGTCGCGGCGCAGGCTGGTCCGCATCCCGTGGGATCTGCCGAATTACGGTGTGGATCCTGACGAGTTCTCGGTCGCCCGGGCCGTGCGCGCGTCGTCGGCGGTGCCCTTCGCGTTCGAACCGGTACGAGTCAGTGGTGCGACGTGGGTAGACGGGGGTCTGCTGTCGAATTTCCCGGTTGAGCTGTTCGACAGGGGCGGCCGGCCGCAGTGGCCGACATTCGGTATTCGGCTCTCGGCACCGCCCGGTAGGCCGCCCACCCACGAGATTCGGGGTCCGCTGTCCTTGGCGTTCGGCGCGCTGGAAACGCTGATCAGCGATCAGGACGCCGCCTATATCGACGACCCGTGTACGGTTCGGCGCACCATCTTCGTCCCGTCCGATGCTGTCGGCACATTGGATTTCGACATTTCCGCCGTGGAGCGCGATGCGCTGTATCAACGCGGCCTGCATGCCGCGGAAGAGTTCCTGGCGTCCTGGGACTATTCCGAGTATCTGCGAGTGTGCCGGGGTGAGCCGGCGTCAGCCGATCCCAGCGCGCGGCACGTGCCGCCGCCTTCCTCCGCTTGACCCACAGCCGAGATCGCGATACCTATCGCGCCGGCAGTGAAGAGTGCCGCACCCACCACGACGGCCAAAGGTTGATCATGATTTACTCCCGTGGCATGACCTTGACCGCGGGATGAGACGCTGATTCGCGGATGCGTCGGACCGCAACCGCCCATAGGCCGCATGACCTCTGAGTAATGCCGATGGCGAACGCGGTCCCTCGACCGCGGCGATTTCCGCCTGCGTCACATCCTTCCGTGGTTCATGACATAGGCCACGATCGATACGCGGCGCAGATTTGCTGTAGCTCGCCGACGTTTGCGAGTCAATCCATGTGAAAGGTTGTTTTTCGGCACGAGGGGCGAGCGAGTGCGATTGCTGGCTAACGCCCAACCGATTGGTCAAGGCGTGGGGGTGGCGGATATGGTGCGCCCGCCATGGGAAGACACTCATTAGCCAAGAGGGGGCAGTCGCCGCGCTTGGCAGTAGTTGCAGGCGTAGTTTCGGCGGCCACACTGTTTGTTGTCGGCGCAGACAGTTACCCGCACGGCAGTGACGCAGTCGCGTGCTGCGAAGCCGCAACGGCACCTGCACAGCCGCCGAGCCCGCAGCCGGTAGCGGTGAACCTGATGGCCGCCCAACCGCCCGTCCCGAGCGTCCCGCCCACGTTGCCGCACGGCGTGGCGCCGGAAAACGGACTGCAGGTCGACACCGTCTTGGCGGCGCGTGCCGTCAGTGCGGAGTTTCCCGAGATCCTCACTATCGGGGGCGTCCGCTCCGATTCCTTGAAGTGGCATCCGCATGGGTTGGCGATCGACGTGATGATCCCGGACGCCCGCTCGGCAGCAGGGAAGGAGCTCGGAGACGAAGTCCTCGCCTACGTCATAGCGAATGGGGAACGCTTCGGCCTCGAGCACGCCATCTGGCGGCAGACCATCTACCGTCCCGACGGCTCGAAGAAAGCCATGTCGGACCGCGGCTCAGACACCGCCAACCATTACGACCACGTGCACATCGCCACGGCGGGCGGCGGATATCCGCAAGAGGGCCAGGTCTACCTCCGTTGATACGCGCCGCTACCGGTTGACTCTCGTTTCGCCCCTGAGGTCGCGGAAGCTCGCGAGTCGGTCACCGGCGCTCTGATGAGGACGGTATCGGCGTGGGTCATCCTTAGTGACAACCTCAGCGTGAATAGGCATCGGTGCCTGGCGCTTTCGGCCTGCGAGAGCCGAAACTTCCCACGGCGGACTCAAGTACAGGCGGGGACTTCCAATGCCGCAGTTCTTTTGAGCATCAATACGGCGTCGATCGGTTCCAGCTCAGTTGAGTGACGGTGGGGGTTCGGGTTCGAAGGGGTCGTACCACCACCAGTCGGCGCGTTCGCCCAACGGTCCGCGCCAGGGCGGGACCGCCGGTGCGGGCTCGGTGGGTGGGCGGGCCAGTGATCCGGGGTGCAGGGGTTCTCCGTCGCGGCCGGTGACGACGAGTTGGTCCGCCGGCCCGGTGATGGTGATCTCACCGCGGTGATGCATGCGGTGGTGATACGGGCACACCAGCACCAGGTTGTGCAGCTCGGTCGGCCCTCCGTCTTCCCAATGTCGAATGTGATGAGCGTGCAGTCCGCGAGTAGCCCCGCATCCGGGCACCACGCACGTCGAATCGCGGAATTCCAGCGCCCGTCGCAACCGGCGGCTGATCACCCGTGTCGCGCGACCCGCCCCGATGACCTGCCCGTGGCGCTCGAACCACACTTCACAATCGGTGTCGCACAACAACAATTGCCGATCGGCATCCGACAGGACCGGGCCCAGATGCGGCCACGCCGCGCGCTTATCCAGGTCCAGATGCACGATCACCGTGGTGTGCTGGCCATGCGGGCGCCGTGCCACCTCGGCGTCCCACGCGGCCTCCACCATCCGCATGAACGCATCGGTCAGCGTCGGAAACGGCGGCCGACACTCCGAGCCGCCTCTCGCATCGCGTTCGTGGTCATCGCCGGACGCGTCGGGGCCGTGGTCGCGGGTGTGTTCGTTGATCGATGCATCGCGGTGTGACTGCAGCGCGGCGTCGATCTTGGCCGCCTCGAGGTTAGGCACCGTAATCCGGTAGGTGGTGTACTCATCGCCGGTGGTCTTGGTGAACGACCGCTGCGGTTCGGGCTTTGAGGGCTTGGGGCGCGGCTCGAGGCTGATCGCTTTGCGCAGCTGGCTGACGGTGGCTACTGAGGCCAACTCTGCGTAGTGGTCATCGGAGCCCGCGCTGGCGTGTTGGGCGATGATCCCGACCTGGTCCAACGACAGCTGCCCCTCACGCATCTCCGATGTGCAACGCGGGAACTCCTCTAATCGGTTTGCGATCGCGGCGACCGTCCTGGCGGTCGTATCCGACATTCCGAGTTTCCAGGCCACCATCGCCCTGACCGACCGCGCTCCCGTCATCGACCACAGGTTGTCCCGATCGAGCTCGGCGACGATTTCCACAATGCGCCCATCGATGGCGTTGCGCTGGCCCGAAAGCTCCTCCAACCGCCCGAACAACTCACTCAGACGCTCATGGCGGCTCAAGTCCACCTCTACGCCGGAAGGAGCGATCGAAACCATGACTGCATCATGCCAACACCCTCTGACAAGACCGGGCCGCGCGGGCGGACGGCTGCTGTGGGTGCCGGCAGCTTCGCGCGGTGGTCGGCTTCAGCTGAGGTCGTCGAGCACTTGATACCCGGCGTTGTATCCGGGGATGAACGTGATGCCCGGCCCGCCATGGCAGCCGGCGCCGCCGAGGTAGAGGCCGTCGATGCCGATCGGCAGATCGCGAAAACCCTTCGGGCCGGGCCTGTTCGGGCCCATGAGGTCGGGGTGCAGCAGGCCGTGGCAGAAGTCGCCGGCGGGGGCGCCGAACATGGTGTTCATGTGGTACGGCGCGAAGGTGATGTGCCGGATCTGAATGTCTTTGAAGTTCGGCGCGTAGCGGGTGATCTTGTCGATGACGCGTTGGGCCATCTCGGCCTTCAGGTGGCCGTGCTGATCGCGGGGAGTCTCGACGGGAAACGCGTAGGCGTAGGCGCTGGCGGCGTGCATGCCGGGCGGGGCCATGTTCGCGTCGTGTACGGAAGGGATCTGGATGCCGAGCGACGGGTTGTCGGGAACGATGCCGCGGCAGGCGTTCTCCCATTGACGCTGCTGTTCTTCGGGTGAGCCGAAGATGCCGACCGACGGTTGCATGCCGGGCTCGTTGAGCAGGTCGTACGGCGGGGCGAACTCGGGCAGCCCGTCGAGGGCGAAGTGCATCTGGACGAAGGAGGCGCGATGGTCGCGGCCCTGAAGTCTTTCGAGCAGCTGAGCCGGGAGGTGCTCAGGCTCAACGAGTTCGGTGAGCGTGGTGTCGGGGGAAACGTTGGAGACGACAACGGGTGCGGTAATGGTGTGGCCGTCCTTGCAACGGACACCTGTGACTCTGCCGTCGTCGACGAGGATCTGCTCGACCTTGGTGCGGTAGCGGATCTCGCCGCCGCGGCTTTCGAACATCTCGCGCAGGTGTTCGGTGAGCGCGCCGATGCCGCCTTCGAGTTTGGTCATCATGGCGGTGCGCTCGTCGGGGGTGGCGAGGGCGAAAGCGAGGCAGGTGGCGCTACCGGGGGTGTAGGGCCCGCGGTAGGTGGAGTTGATGGCGAGGAACGCGAGCATGCCGCGCATGACGGAGTGGCGCTTCTTGTCGGGCAGGTAGCGGTCGATGACATCCATGGCCGAGCCGAACAGGGTTTCGTGGATTGCGCGGCGTTCGGATTCGTTTGTGGCGCAGACGTACATTTCGTCGATCGTCTTGGGTGGTTGGCGGACATCGAAGCGGCCGAGTGCTCTTGCGGGGCCTTGGCTCCAGGCGATGAGTTCAGCCATGCCGGTGACGGCGTCGGTGCCGTGCTTGTCGGCGAGGTGGGTCATCAGTTGCATGGGTTCGCGGTAGAAGACCATGGCTTCTTCGCCCGCCTCGCCGATGTTGACCGACATGACATCGGAGTCGACGGTGGGCAGGGTGTCGAGGCCGAGGTCCTTGGTGATCTCGCTGGGGGTGGGGAACTGGACGGACCCGGCGATCTCGTAGCGGAAGCCGTCGATGAGTTCGACGGTGGCGGCCATGCCGCCTGCGTAGGTGTTGGCCTCGAGGCAGAGGGTGCGCAGGCCGGCGCGTTGGAGGACGGCGGCGGCGGTCAGCCCGTTGTGGCCGGCGCCGACGACGATCGCGTCAAAGTCGTTCATACGGGCAGGCTATGTCAGTACTGACGTAATTGTGGCGGTACTGATAAAAATGTGGGATAGGATCGCTGGACTATGGCGATGCCCGTGAACCTGCATCAGCAGCGCAGTCAGGCGACCAAGGAGGCGCTGCGGCGGGTGGCGTTGGCGCGGTTCGTGAAGGACGGGTTCGCGAACGTGACGGTGTCGCAGCTGGCCGAGGAGGCCGGTGTCACGGAGCGGACGTTCTTCCGACATTTCCCGACGAAGGAAGCGGTCCTGTTCGCGGATTACGAGACGCACCTGGAGTGGCTGGCCGAGGCGCTGGCGCGGCGGCCGGCGTCGGAGTCATTGTTCGATGCGGTGATGGCGAGTGTCGGGAGCTTCCCGCACGATCTGGAGGTGGTGCGGCAGGCGGCGCTGCTGCGGGCGAGCCTGATCGGTGAGCGGGCGGCCGGACACCTGCGGGTGGTGCAGGCGTCGTTCGCGGCGGTGATCACGGACTTCGTGCGGACGCGCTACGCCGATGTGGCAGGCCTCGAACTGAAGGCCGAGGTGGCGGGGGCGGTGCTGGCGGCGGCACTGGTCGTCGCCGTGGAGAGCTGGGGGCGGGGCGGGTGTGTTGACGATCTTGGGCGGATCGTCCTGGAGAGTGTGGAGTTGGTGCGGTCGGGGCTCGCGCCGCTGAGGTGAACACGCGCAGATCCGGCGGGAATGTCTTGTTCGGGTTGAGGGGGACCCGTTTGGTGGTCCAGTCGTTATGCGACTTTCGGTTG